>CACXXW010000012.1 GCA_902771635.1 uncultured Bacteroidia bacterium
AAACGCTTTCATCTAACTGCTTTTTATCGCTTTTATGCGTCTTATTGTCAGTGATTTACATTATATCTCACCAACCATTTTTGTCTATTATACCTGCTTAAAACTGAAACGTCTTCTTGTCAACGGGTATGTCATACTTCACGTTCGAGATGACGTAAGAATCCTTGTTGCCGCTATAGTCATAAAGCACGATTTCTTTAAGTAGCAGGTTGTCAGTGTGATACTTGAACACCACCATCTTGTAGCCCACGCCAAACAGCGGCTTCTTTTTTGCCGTTCCCGTGACAATGTGATATTCCCCTTCGGTCTTTGTCGAGATGGTATAGCCGTTTTCATTGGCCAGGTCTTGGATACGGCCTTGGAAGCCATAGAGGAAGATGCGACTCAGTCCTTGCATCATGCCTCCGTCTTTTAGCTTGAAGGTGCCGTGAAACATCCCGATGTCCATCTTGATTTTTTGTGCATTGACGATCATATAGTTGCCCGTAGTGAACTTGGCGGAAAACTCGTATGGTTTCGCGAAATACAGCTTGCCGTTTTGCGAGGTGGTCTTTTTGGGCTTCACCATGGTGTTGGCCAGGTCTGACTCAAACGATTTGACCTTGCCGTTGACTTCCTTGATGCGATTCAATAGCGTGGCATCCTGTGCCTGCATCTGCATGGCAAACAAGATGGCGGTAAGTAGAATGATAGTTTTCTTCATAGTTTTCAATTAAAACGACAAGTGATGCTGCAAAAACCGTGCCCCCAACCCACCTCCCCCCTCCCTCCCCCCTTTTAAGGGGGGCCGGGGGGGATTAACTCTAAACTTTAAACTCTAAACCGACTCTCAACTCTCAACTCTAACCTCACCTCACTTATCCAAACTCATCAAAAACTCCTCGTTATTGATGGTCTTGGCCACGCGGTCTTTAAGGAACTCCATGGCCTCAAGCGGTGTCATGTCGGCGAAGTGGTTGCGCAAAGCCCATACACGCGCCAGGGTGCGCTCGTCGACCAGGAGGTCATCGCGGCGTGTACCCGAAGCCACAATGTCGATGGCGGGGAAGATGCGCTTGTTCGACAGACGGCGGTCGAGTTGCAGCTCCATGTTGCCGGTGCCCTTGAACTCCTCGAAGATGACCTCGTCCATCTTGGAACCCGTGTCGATGAGGGCGGTGGCAAGGATGGTCAGCGAACCGCCGTTCTCGATCTTACGTGCGGCACCGAAGAAACGCTTCGGCTTCTGCAAGGCGTTGGCTTCCACGCCACCAGTGAGCACCTTGCCCGAGGCGGGCGATACGGTGTTGTAGGCGCGAGCCAGACGGGTGATGGAGTCGAGCAGGATGACCACGTCGTGACCGCATTCGGTGAGGCGCTTGGCCTTCTCCAACACGATGTTGGCAATCTGCACGTGCTTCGAGGCAGGCTCATCGAAGGTGGAGGCGATGACCTCCGCGTTGACGCTGCGCTGCATGTCGGTGACTTCCTCGGGACGCTCATCGATGAGCAATATAATAAGGTACACCTCGGGGTGGTTGGCAGCGATGGCATTGGCCACCTCCTTCAGCAGGACGGTCTTACCGGTCTTGGGCTGGGCCACGATCAAGCCGCGCTGTCCCTTGCCGATGGGGGCGAAGAGGTCCATGATGCGGGTCGAGATGGTGCAGCCTTTGTGCCCCGTGATGTTGAACTTCTCGTTCGGGAACAGCGGCGTGAGGTAGTCGAAGGGGATGCGGTCGCGCACCTCTTCGGGACGGCGTCCGTTGATGAGGTCGGTCTTGACCAGTGGGAAGAACTTCTCGCCAGCCTTGGGCGGACGGATGATGCCCATGATGGTGTCGCCCGTCTTCAGTCCCATCAGCTTGATTTGCGACTGCGACACATAGATGTCGTCGGGCGAAGGTAGGTAGTTGTAATCCGATGAGCGCAGGAATCCGAAGCCTTCGGGCATGATTTCGAGCACACCCTCGGCACGCACGGTGCTGTCAAACTGGTTCAGTAGTTCGTCGCGGCGCGGACGCTGTTCAAAACGTTCCCTCTCTTGGCGTTCCTGCTTGTGCATGGCAGGTGTCTCTTCCGAAACAGTATTGTTTTCGATAGCCATGGGCTTTTCTTCCATGGCAGGTGTTTCTTTTTGTGCTTCAGGAGCAGGCGCGCCTTCGGCTCCATTTTCGTGTGTGCGTTTGCGTTTCTGCTTGGGGTTCTCTTTCTTCTCTCGAGCAGGTTTCTGCTCGTTTTCTCCCCCTTTTAAGGGGGTCGGGGAAATTTCCCCCTCTGAGAGGGGGTGGCCGAAGGGCGGGGGAGTTATTTCACCCCTCTCACCACGCTTATTCTCACCCACAGCTTCTTCTCCCTTTTTTTGCTCAGGATTCTGTGCAAACTGTATACCGTTGTTTTTCTGCCATTCGCTGACGGCGGCCTCAGCCTCCTTGCTGATGCGCGGGCGTCTGCCACGTTTGGCTTGGGGAGCATTGGCTTCTGCGGGTTCTTTTACAGGTTCTTTAGGTTCTTTTTTCGCTTCGACAGGCTCGGGTTTCTCGACGGCGGGAGCTTCTTTGGGCTTGGGCTCGGGCTTGTCGGCTTTTGGCGCTTTTTGTTTCTGTTTTTTAGGTTTTGTGGCTTTCTTGATGTCAGGATGGTCTACCTGATGATCGATGATGTCGTAAATGAGCTGGGTACGGTCACGGTTCTCATCATCAATACCCATCTCGGTAGCAATGATTTTGAGGTCGTCCAACGACTTCTCATTGAGTTCAAAAATGTTGTACATAAATAATTGGTTGAAAGAATTCCAATAGTGGAATATAGTTGTTGATACAATAAATTCTGGGAACACTTTGGCGAGGGTCAATCCATATTGGTGGCTCGTAAAGTGGTGCAAAGGTAATGCTTTTTTTCGGAATGACAAGTTTTTGTCGAAAAAAATCGTATTTTTGCGCCGCTTTAAAAACGAATTATCATGTCACAAAGATTGCAATCCATTTTCTTTTTCCTTTCGGCGCTGCTGTTTGCGCTGCTGTTCTTCCTTCCGTTGGCTGAATATCATGGCGAGTTGAATATTTTGAGGTTCAATGTTTATGGTGTCGAGTCCATGTTGCCCGATGGTGAAGTGCCTTTTAAGACCGCATTTAGTCTGCCGGTGCTGATCCTCAGCATTACGGTGATGCTGTTGAGCGGCTATTTGGCTATGGGCCTGTTCCGTGCCGTGAAGTTGGCGCAGTTCGTGAAGCTGCACAAGATTGCCCGCATCAACATCATTGTCATCGTGGCATGGATCGCCGTGGTGTTTGCCTATTACATTCGCGTGATTGGCAAGCCGATTGGTGCCGACCCGACATTCAAGGTGGGTGTTTTCTTGCCTTTGGCCGCCCTTTTGCTGTCCATCGCCGCCGCCTCGGGCTTGAGGAAGGACATCAAGAAGGTGCGTTCCACCGACCGCATCCGTTAAGGAAACAGAATAAGCAAAAACAAAGGCCGACTTCCAATGGGAGCCGGCCTTTTTGTTTCCAAAATTCCCTCTATTCATGTCATTCCCTTGGGAATCTACGAATAGAGGGAATGCCTTAATATGATCTGGAATTCCTGTCGAGTTGGAAGATTTCTGTGTCCTTGAAGGTCTTCCCGTCAATCACCATCCTGATAAAGGTGATTTGCTTATGGAAGCCCGAGTTGCCCGCCGCGCCTGGGTTGATGTGCAGCAAGTTGAGCTTCTTGTCGTAAATGACCTTTAATATATGCGAGTGCCCGCAGATGTACAGGTCGGGCTTCTTTTCCTCCAAGATGTATTTCACTTCGGGCATGTAGTGGCCGGGATAGCCGCCGATATGGGTCATGTAGACATTGACATTCTCGACATGGAAAAACAGGTCCTCGGGATATTGCATTCGCACGACATGGTCGTCGATGTTGCCATGCACAGCGCGCAATGGCTTGAAGTTGGCCAAAGCATCGGCGGTCTCGATGTTGCCGATGTCGCCAGCATGCCACAGCTCGTCAACATCCTTGAAGAAGTTGAAAAGCTGTGGTATGAGCGTGCAATGCGTGTCCGATAATATCCCTATTCTCTTCATAGTTAAAGCAACTCCCCCTTTTAAGGGGGCCGGGGGGATTAAAACTCCTCATCCGTTAGGTTCCCCCTCTGAGAGGGGGCTAGGGGGAGTAAACCCAGTCCTTTTTACTTCAAATTCACCATAAACCCAACCGCCAGCACTTCCTTGAACTGCACCTTCGAGCCTTCAATCTTCAGGCCGGCTTCATCGTAGAACGGGATGTCGCGGTCATAGATGAGGTGTGTGGAAAGGTTGCAGTTGAGCCAGTCGTTGACCTTCAGCACGAGCATGTTCTGCCAGTCAACATCGATGTATTGCGGGTTCTTGAGGTAGTTGGAGAAGAGCTCGAGCTTCGAGTTGAAATCGATGTTCTTGGCCAAAGGATATTGGAACTTGGCCACGGCGCGGGCACCAAACTCATAACGGACCTTAGCATAGTTGGTGTGGACGACGGTGTCGTTCTTGTCCAACTCGTTGACGCCGAAGGCACCGATGGAAGCCAGATAGTCGTCGTTCACGATGGTGATACGGCCTGTAATGGGCGAGAAATAAAGCGAGAAGTGCGGATTAGGCACCCATTCGATACCAAGACCCAAGCTGATGTAGGCAGGGGCGAGGAACTTGGAGATGTACTGGGTGGAGTCTTTCGTGTAGTCGAAGCCATAGGCGAATTGCGAACGGAAGGCCAGCTCGACACCATAGTTGAGATGCTCGGTGGCTTTCAGCGTGGCCAGTGAGGTGAACTCAATCTTGTCGTCGGTCTTGATGGGCTTTTTCTTGAAATCGAAGTAGCTGTAGCCCAAGGCGGTGTTCAAGGTGTTGTCCCATTTGAACTTGTCTTTCAGGTAATGGATCTCATAGTTGAAGATGCCCTGCCCGTTGACGGTGTTTTGGCCGCCAGCAGCCCAGTTGGTGAAAGAGCTTTGACCGAAATTGAGGCCGAAATTGCCTTTATGGCTCCAGCCTTGAGGCAGTTCGTCTTGTGCAAACGATGCAATGCATAGCATAATTGCCAATGCGCTAAGTAAAACTTTTTTCATTTTGATATGGATTAAATTGAATTTGGTCTGTAGTTTTGTTGGCCCTTTGACAAGCTCAGAGACCTTAACCTGTTAAGCGAGCTAAGGTTGCTGAGCTTATTGAAGCACCGTCTTGTCTAATAGCTGTTTCCATCTTGGAAGTTGTGCGCACCTATACTAAAAGTAATATCTTGCATGTTGCTGCTGCGCACATATTTCCCATTCTTCTCGGCGGGCAACCAAACGGTCTCTTCGATGAGTCGGATAGCCTCGTTGTCGCAGCCGCCGCCCACCGAGTTGATGACAACGATGTTCGACACGCTGCCGTCAACCTCCACCACGAAGCTCAGGCGCACCGTGCCTTGTATCTCGCGTTCCTTGGCCTCGGCGGGAAACTGCATGTTGTTGGCGATGTACTTGCCCATGTTGCCGCCGTCGGCGAAATAGGGTCGGGCGACCTCTTCAAGTTGTTTGTACTCGTAAATCTTATATGAGGTGTCGGCCTCCAGAGCGAGCGGAACCACGGGGCGCTCGTGGCGTTTCCAATGGCGTTTGTAGCTCCTCGCACTGAAGTTGACCTCGTATTCATAGTCGTAATCCATCGGGATGCCAATGTTGAGGGCCGGCTTCCAGAGGATGGTCTTCACCAGATGCAATGCGATGGGGGATGCCGCCTCGCTGAAACTCGACTTGATGGTGTAGTTGCTAGCCACGCCTTGCGGGTCGATGTGCATGCCGACGATGACCTTGCCGCTCTTGCCTTGTTCAAGGTCTGCTTCGGGATAGACCAGCGTTCTGGTAATGTAGTCCTCGGTCACTTCATGGCCTGCAACGGGTTGTGGGGCCGTGATTTGGGCTTTCAATTGCCATCCTGAAAAGAGGATGACCATGGCGATGATGAGTTTTGTTTTCATGGCGTTATAGTTTTTTGATGATGCAAAGATAATTGTTTTGTTGAAATGTTGAACTGTTTATTTGTTGAAATGTTGAGTTGGCGGTAACTTTACAACAATTCAACAATTCAACACTCAACGATTCAACATAATTCCTATTTTTGCGGAAAATTTAAGTTTATGGAAGACAACTATAAGAATAATATGGTTTTCGGGATTCATCCCGTGCTCGAGCTGATTCGCTCGCAGAAGGAGATTGAAAAGGTCTACATCCAAGGCGGTGTGCGCTCGCCCGAGATTGCAGAGATTGCCAACACCTGCCGTGCCAACGGCGTGCCGGTGCAGTTTGTGCCCATCGAGAAGATGAACCGCCTGACGCGAAAGAACCACCAGGGTGTGGTGGCCTTCATCTGCCCGATTGAATACCAGCCTCTTGAAAAGGTGGTGCAGATGGTCTTCGAGGACGGCCGCGACCCCTTCGTCCTGATGCTCGACCGCGTCACCGATGTGCGCAACTTCGGCGCCATCGCCCGCACGGCCTATGCCGCCGGTGTGGATGCCATCGTTATCCCTAACCATGGTTCGGCTTCCATCAACGGTGATGCGATGAAGACCTCTGCTGGAGCCTTGTCCTTAATCAATGTCTGCCGTGTGGAGAACCTGAAGGACGCCATCGATTTCTTGAAGGCCAGTGGCTTGCGTGTAGTAGGCTTTACCGAGAAGGCGCATGATAGCCTATGGAAATCCGACCTCACAGGCCCGCTCTGCGTGATGATGGGCTCAGAAGAAGATGGCATCAGCCCCGCCTACCTCAAGCGCCTCGATGGCCACCTGATGATCCCCATGCCCGGCGACATCGATTCATTGAATGTCTCGGTGGCCACGGGCGTGGTTTGTTTTGAAATCGTTCGACAGCGTCAAGGATAAATTTGTAGAGACGTAGCGTGCTACGTCTATGCTACGCCTAATGATATGCCATTTAGACGTTGCACGCAACGTTTTGGACCATAGCGTTTGTGGCATTTAGACGTTGCACGCAACATTTTGGGCCGTACCATTTTTGGCATTTAGACGTTGCACGCAACGTTTTTGGCCATACCGTTTTTGGCATTTAGACGTTGCACGCAACGTTTTTGGCCATACCGTTTGTGGCATTTAGACGTTGCACGCAACGTCTCTACAAATCCGTGATTATTTCAAATATTTGTCTAGCCAGTTGTAGAACCGTCTCTGCCACAAAACGCCGTTCTGCGGTTTCAGCACCCAGTGGTTCTCGTCGGGGAAATAGAGGAATTCCGCATCGAGGCCGCGAAGGATGGCGGCGTTGTAGGCCTGCATGCCCTGCGTGAAGCAGATGCGGTAGTCCAAACCACCGTGGATGACGAGGATGGGCGCGGTCCATTTGTCGACAAAGAGGTGGGGTGAATTGGCGTAGGTCTTGCGGACGGTGGGGTTGTTCCAGTCCCAGAAGGGGCCGCCGAGGTCCCAGTTCACGAACCACATCTCTTCGGTTTCAAGGTATTGTGCCTCAAGGTTGAACATACCATCGTGGGCAATAAGGGCCTTGAAACGTCCATCGTGGTGACCGGCCAGCCAGTACACGCTGAAGCCGCCGAAGCTGGCACCCACGGCACCGAGGCGGTTCTCATCGATGTAAGGTTCTTTCTTCAACTCATCGATGGCGCTGAGATAGTCCTTCATGCACTGTCCACCATAGTCACCACTGATTTCCTCAAGCCATTCCTGACCGAAGCCCGGCAAGCCGCGACGGTTGGGGGCGACGATGATATAGTCGTTGGCGGCCATCATCTGGAAGTTCCAACGATAGCTCCAGAACTGGCTCACGGTGCTTTGTGGACCGCCCTCGCAGTAGAGCAGGGCAGGGTATTGCTTGGTGCTGTCGAAATGCGGGGGATAGATGACCCAGGTCAGCATGTCCTTGCCGTCGGTGGTCTTCTCACGGTGGTGATCTGCGTGGCCTCACCCGTGGTGGGGTCGACGCTGAAGAGCTCCGTCGGATGGCTCATCGACTGGCGACCAGCAATCAGCTTGTCGCCGTTGAAGTGCACGGAGACATAGTTGTGTTGGCCTTCCGTCAGCTTCTTGATTTCTCCGTTTTCGATGTTCAAAGCGTAGAGTTGGTCGGTAGCGTAGGCGTCACTGATGAAATACAAGGTCTTGCTGTCGTCGGCCCAGCTGAAGCCTGTGCAGCATTGGTCGAAGCGGGCTGAGTAGTCGGTCTTTTCGCCTGTTTCGAGGTTCATCACGAAGAGGCGTTGTTTGTCGCTCTCATAGCCGTCGCGTTCCATGCTCTCCCAGGCCATGTATTTGCCGTCGGGCGAGATGACGGGGTTGAGGTCGTAGCCCATCATGCCTTCGGTGAGGTTCTTGCACTCGCCGCTCAGGATGATGTATTGGTAGATGTCGGTGTTAGTCGAGAGGGCGTAGTCCTTGCCGACCTTCTTGCGGCAGCAGTACACGAAGCTCTTGCCGTCGGGCAGCCATTGCACTTGTTCCATGCCACCGAAGGGACGCACGGGGGCTTCCCATTGCTCGCCTTGCATCGCGTCAAACGAAGCCTCGATCTTGCCGCTGCTGAAGTTACCCACAAAGATGTGTCCGTAGGTGTCGACCCAATGGTCCCAGTGGCGATACATCAGGTCGTTGTTGATGCGGCCTGACGACTTGTCGAGGTCGGGATAGATGTCGGCCACGGTCTCTTTCAGCTTCACTTCCTTGGTGAAGATGACCTGTTGGCAGTCGGGAGAATAGAGGAATCCGTTGATGTCGTCGGCCTCGCTCGAGACGCATTGCAGGCCAGTTCCGTCGGGATTCACTTCCCAGAGTTGCATGACGTCGTCTTTAGGCGCGAGGAATCCGATTTTCTTCCCGTCGGGGCGCCATTGCGGGCTGTATTGGCTGTCGTTGATCACGACCAGCACCTTGTTGTCGCTGCCGTCGGCGTTCATAATATACAAGGTGGAGCCGCTGCGGTTTTCGGGCACGCTGTAGTAGGTGACGTTGTAGACGATTTGCGAGTGGTCAGGCGAGAGGCTGTATTCGCCGATGCGGCCCATGGCCCACAGCACTTCGGGCGTCATGATGTCCGATTGCAAGGTGAGCTCTTTCGGTCCGATTTTCTCCTTGACCTCGGTCTTAGCGTCGTTTTTTGTTTCATTTTTGGCTCCGTTTTCACGGGGTTGTGTGTTGCACGATACGATTAGGCAGGTAATCATGGCTAACAGGAATAGTTTGTTTTTTCTCATATTTGATAGGGTTTAAGAATTTGGCGGTAAAATTAGGGAATAATATGATATGAGGGACTAATGGATGGCATTTTTTGTCGGCGAGGGTTTACACCGCCCGCCTATGAGGCTGACACCCCTTCGGGGTTTCTATGTGCCGCGAAGTCCCGAAGGGACGGCAGCACCCAGGCAGATGGTGTGAACCTCTGCCGAAAAAAAACAATCATTTTGCCGTTTTGATTGAAAAATAAATGCTATTTTTTGCAATTAATTTGAACGGTAAGAAAAGCTTCCATATTTTTGCAACCTAATTTTACTCGAATATGAAAAAGCAAATCCTTTTTCTCCTGGTGGTATTGGCCGGATGCCTCGGATTGAAAGCTCAAGACAAGGGCATGTTGACATACTGCAATTTCGTCTTGCCTGACAATTCCTTGGTCAGTTACGAAGTAGCCAACGGCATCGACATCCAGTTCAAAGATTCCCTAATGGTGGTGAACGATCTGAGCTTTTTTATGGATGAAATGGTCAGATATTATTTCTCGGAAGAGGATGTTAGCGAAGTTAATAACAATGAGGGCGGCAATGGCAGTTACGTTATCGGCGACAAGCTGTTTGTGAATGGTTCTGGCATGGGAAACATCATCGTTTTCGATTTGTTGGGGCATGTGGTGTTCAGCAATCCGAACTGTAAGGAATGTGTCATCGACCTGTCCGCCCTTGCACCTAACACATTGTATGTCATCAAAGTCAACAACCAAACTATCAAATTCATTCGGAAATGAAAAAGAGTGTTTTGTTCGTATTGTGTCTTATGGTGTGTGTGTTCGGCTATGGTCAAAGTCATAGGGGTTATGTCATTATGTTCAATACTCCGAACGGAACCGTTTGCTTCGACACCCAATCTGTCGTCAACATCCACATTGATGCCTCGGGCCAGACCTTGATTCACAGCGAGGGAACGGAATGGACACCGCTGGCTGATATGGACACGGTTAGTGTCGTCAGGGCCATCGACACAGCCGATTGGGTTGACCTCGGCCTGCCGAGCGGCTTGTTGTGGGCCACGCGCAATGTGGGCGCCAACCACCTTGGAGACAATGGCGACTATTTTGCTTGGGCCGAAACGCAACCTAAGAGTGTTTACGATTGGAGCACTTACACGTATAGCTGCAACGGCGATAATCATTCATTTACAAAATATTGTCGCCACCCAAATTACGGATGCGACGGCTTAACCGATACCCTTACCATCCTGCAACACGTCGATGACGCAGCCACGGCCAGTTTGGGCGACGGCGCGCGTATGCCCACGTTAGAGGAATGGCAGGAACTGAACAACAATTGTACGTCAGTTTGGACGACCCAATACGGCGTGAATGGAAGACTTTTCATCGGTAGCAATGGCAACACGCTCTTCCTTCCGGCTGCTGGTTGGTGGTCGGGGAACGACCTTGTCTTCGTTGGCACCGATGGCGAGTATTGGTCGAGCTCGCTCTATGTGTTTTACTCGGATATGGCATGGTATTTCGATTTCAACTCGGCTGGTTCCAACACGAGCCACTTCAATTCCCGCGATTGGGGCCGGCCAATCAGGGCTGTCAAAGCAAATTGAAGGAGTAAATGTTCTGACTTTTGCAAAACTCCCTTGAAAAAGTGTTCAGGATTGCCAAAAACTCCCTTGAAAAAATGTCGGGTTCTCAAAAAGTCCCTTGAAAAAGTGTCAAAATACTTGCAAAAGTCCCTTGAAAAAGTGTATCTTTGCAGCTTCATTCCTATAATGTGGAAGGAATTTTGAATCTTAAATCTTTGAATCTTAAATATTTAAATCTGAAAATACTATGTTAAGTCAAGATGTAAAGATTGGAAGCGCCGTCCGTCTGGATGGAAAGATTTATTTCTGCATTGACTTCCAACATGTTAAGCCTGGCAAGGGCAACACTATCATGCGTATCAAACTGAAGGATGTGCTGAGCGGCAACGTTTTGGAAAAGCGTTTCGACATCGGCGTGAAGCTCGAGGATGTCCGCGTTGAGCACCGTCCTTATCAGTACCTCTACAAGGAAGGTGAGGACTATATCTTCATGCACACCGAAACTTACGAACAGATCCCGATCGCTGGCGACAACATCACGGGCGTGAAGTTCATGAAGGAAAACGATGTGGTTGACGTCGTCGTCGATGCTAGCACCGAGACCATCCTCTTCGCTGAAATGCCGGTGAAGACCGTTCTCCAAGTGACCTACACCGAGCCTGGTGAAAAGGGCAACACCGCCACCAACGCTCTGAAGGAAGCCACCGTTGAGACTGGTGCCATGGTTCGCGTGCCGTTGTTCATCAACACCGATGACATGATCCGCGTCGACACCCGCACGGGCGAATACTGCGAACGCGTGAAGGCATAATGTCTCTAACCGAAAGCATCCGAATATTATCCGAAAGCGGATTTCTGTTGGTTTCGGATTTGTTCGGTTTGAGATAAAATAAAACTGAAAAGTGCAGAGTTTTGTGACTTTGCGCTTTTTTTGTATTTTTGCGTTTCATTTTATAATCTCGTTTCGATGAAAATCAAGAAAACTACTCTGAAAACTATTGCGGGACTCATTGACGCAAAATATATTGGCCCTGCTAACTTTCCTATCACGGGCTTGAACGAAATCCACAAGGTGGAGGCAGGCGACATCACCTTCGTCGACCACCCGAAATACTACGCCAAGGCGCTCAACTCGGCCGCCACGGTGGTACTTATTAATAAGGAGGTGGTTTGCCCTGAAGGGAAAGCCCTGCTGCTTCATGATGATCCTTTCGACGCCTTTTTGCGTATCATGCGCCATTTCCGCCCCTTCGAGTCACAGACGCAGCCCATCAGCGACTCGGCCGAGATAGGGGAGGGTACGCTCATCATGCCGGGCTCATTTGTCGGCCATCATACCGTCATTGGTAAGAACTGCCTCATCCATCCCAATGTGACCATCTACGACCACTGCGTGATTGGCGACAATGTCATCATTCACTCGGGCAGTGTCATCGGGGCGGATGGCTACTATTTCCAGCGCCGCAACGAAGGTTTCAAGAAGTTTGAGTCGTTTGGTCGCGTGGTCATCGCTGACGATGTGGAGATTGGTGCCTTGTGCAGCATCGACCGTGGTGTCACTTCCGATACCATCATCGAGAGCGGCACCAAGCTCGACAACCACTGCCAAATCGGTCACGACAGCTACATCGGCCACAACTGCCTCATCGGTGCCCACGCCGCCATCGCTGGCGTGACGCGTATCGAAGACGATGTCATCCTTTGGGGTCGTGTGTGCATCAACAAGGACTTGGTCATCGGTACGGGTGCCGTGGTTTTGGCCACCTCAGCCGTCGACAAGAACATCGAGCCGGGCAAGGCCGTCTTTGGTGTGCCTGCCCAAGAGGTGCGGAAACAATGGCGCGAACAGGCCGCCTTGCGCCAACTGCCGGAATTCCTGAAAGAATACTATAAAACGCATCAATCATAACGATGGCCTATGGCAGATGGCTAATGGCCTGCCTCTCGGTTATAGCAGGCCATAGTCATAAGCCATTGGCCATAGTCAAAAACACAACCATGAAAAGAATAACTCTACTATTGGCACTCATCCTCGTAGGCATGACGGCCTTCGCGCAGAATATGAAGACCTACCAGTATGCCGAGCGTGACACCCTTCAACTTTATCTTGATTTCTATACACCCAAACAGGTTCATGATAGCACAATTTGCATGGTCTATGTCTTCGGCGGCGGCTTCATCGGTGGTCATCGCGACGGTGAGTTTGAGAAAGCTTATTTCAAGCAGTTGGTGGATGAAGGTTTCCAAGTGGCCGCCATCGACTATCGTTTAGGCCTGAAAGGTGCCAAGAACCTCAGCATTTTCAACTCCGATCCCCTGAAAGATGCCGTCAACATGGCTGCGGAAGACGCTATCTCGGCCATCGCCTACCTGCTTGAACATGCCAAGGAACTGAAGGTGAACAAGGATTATATCGTGATGATTGGTTCCAGTGCGGGTGCCATCACTTCGTTGCAAGTGGATTATGCCCTATGCAACGGTTTTCTGAATTATGACATTCTCCCCGAAGACTTCCGTCTGGCTGGCGTGGTGTCGTATGCAGGCGCCATCTTCTCCAAGGAAGGCAAGGTGAAATACAGCAATCACGCACCTGCTCCGACCATGTTCTATCACGGTACATCAGATAAGCTGGTGCCTTATAAGAAGATTAGTTTCTTCAATACGGGCTTCTTCGGCTCCGATGCCTTGGTGGAACGCTTCGAGAAGTTCGGCTATCCCTTTTTCGCTCGCCGATTCGAGGGCTACGGACACAGCGTGGCAGCGGGAGGCCCACTGACGGTTGATGACCTCGTGTGGTTCTGTCGCCACTATGTGCTCAACAAAGAGCGAATCCAGGTGGACGGCACCTATCAGAACCTCGATCCCAAGACAATGCCTGCCTTCGACCTATACACTCCCGGAGATTTGTATAAGTGAGCCGTCATCTGCATCTAAACGACAAGAAATGAACAAGTTGCGGCTTTCTCTGTTTGTGTTGTTGGCTTTCAGTGTAATGTGCGCCAAGGCACAAAACAAATGGCATTATAACTTCGGCCTCGGTGCTTCTTTTAACGCGGGCAATGTCAACAACTGCAACATCAGCAACGACGGTGCCATTGAGCGCAACGATAGCCTGATTGCATTCGATGCCCGCTACAAGCTGCTTTATAGTTCCCTCATCGATAGGAATGCCACCGACCAGCGATGGAAGGAGACCAATTTCGAGATCAACGGCGGCTTCAAGATGGACCTGTACCAGTATGGAAAATATTCTCCATTTCTGGCTTGTGAGATGCTTACCAACAAATACAAGGGCTATGACCTCAGGCTGAGCGGACTTGCCGGAATGAAATATCGCATCTACACCATCCCTGCCATCTGCGACTATTCCATCAGCGCGGCTTTCGTTTACGATTGGACCGACTTCACTGATGAGACCCACCTTCTCAACAACAACTACCGCATCTCGATTCGCCCTAAGATCAAGCAAAGACTTGCCGAAAACCTCACATTGTTGCATACCACATTCTATCAGCCTTCGGTGCTCGATTTCGATGACTACATCATCAACTGCAACACCAAGCTGCAAACCCAGATCACTAGGAAGTTTCACATCGACATTGCGTTTTCCTACGAGTACCGCAGCCGTGTTCCTTCCGAAAACTATAAGAAGCACGACTTTCTGTCAGAGGTTTCATTTCGGTTCAAGTATTAACGATAATTATAGTATAACTGACAAAAATGAAAAGACTAATGATTTGCATTGGTATGGCTGCCGCTTTAGTGGGTTGCGTTCCGAAAGAGGAGAAACCCGTCGAACAGCCCCAGCCCAAAGAGGAATTCAAGTATTTGGTGGACGAGTTCGCCGACTTGAGGATCATGCGTTACCAAATCCCGGACTGGGACCAGCTGACGCTGCAACAGAAGAGCTACATCTATTATTTGGGTGAAGCCGCCAAATGTGGTCGCGACATCCTCGCCGACCAAAACTGCAAGTACAATCTGGTGGTCCGCAAGACCATCGAGGCTGTGCTGAACTCGTATCAAGGCGACCGCGAAAGTGCTGATTTCCAGAACTTCGTGGTCTACGCCAAGCGTGTGTTCTTCAGCAATGGCATCCATCACCATTATGCCGAGGACAAATTCTTCCCAGAGGTCAGCGAGGCCTATTTCGCCGACTTGATTAAGGGCAGCGACGCTAACCTGCTCCCGCTCAACGAGGGCGAGACGGTGGATGACTTCATCGCTTTCCTGACACCTGTGGTCTTCGACAAAGAGCTCTACAAGGTGCGCCGCAGCAGTGAGGACGATATTATTGTCAACTCGGCGGTGAACTTCTACGAGGGCGACATCAAAAAGGCTGAGGTGGAAGCCTTCTACAACAAGATGCGCAAGCCCAACGACGCCACGCCCATCAGCTACGGACTGAACTCCAAGCTGGTGAAGGAAAATGGCAAGATCTATGAAGATGTGTACAAGGCCGACGGACTGTATGGTGAGGCCATCCAAGCCATCATCGGTTGGCTGCAGAAGGCCAACGAGGTGGCGGAGAACGACAGCCAACGCAAGTACACGCAGAAGCTCATCGACTATTACACCACGGGCGACCTGAAGACCTGGGATGAATACAACATTGCTTGGGTACAAGACTCGCTTTCCCACATCGACTTCGTGAACGGTTTCATTGAGGACTATGCCGACCCGATGGGTATGAAAGCCACTTGGGAGGCTGTCGTCGACTACAAGGATTTGGAGGCTACCGTGCGTTCCAACACCATCAGCGAGAACGCCCAGTGGTTTGAGGACCATTCGCCCGTCGCCCCGCGCTTCAGGAAAGAAGAATGCAAGGGCGTCTCGGCCAAGAGTATCATCGTTACCACGCTGGGTGGCGACTGCTTCCCCTCGCCCCCGATTGGCATCAACCTGCCCAATGCCGATTGGATCCGCAAGGACTATGGCTCCAAGTCGGTGACCATCACCAACCTGATGGAAGCCTATGACAAGGCTGCCGATGAATGTCCGAGGAGTGCGCTCAAAGAGTTTGCCTATTCGCAGGAAGAAATCGACCTCTGCAAGAAATACGGCTCCGATGCCGATGTGGTGCACACTAATCTGCACGAGTGCTTGGGCCACGGTTCTGGCAAGCTGTTGCCTGGCACACAGCCTGGTGCCTTGAAGGAATTTAGCTCCACTTTGGAGGAAGCCCGTGCCGACCTCTTTGGCCTGTATTTCCTGGCCGAGCCGAGGATGGTGGAGTTGGGCGTGATGCCTGATGCCGAGGCTTATAAGGCCGAGTATTGCTCCTATATCCGCAACGGCATGATGTCGCAGTTGGCCCGTGTTGAGCTGGGCAAAGACGTCACCGAGGCACACATGCAGAACCGAAAATTGATTTCTGAATGGTGCTATGAGCATGGTAAGGTAGAGACGTTGCGCGCAACGTCTGTACAAACCCCACAAAAAGATGTCATCGAAAAGAAAGTAGAGAACGGCAAGACCTACTTCGTTATCAACGACTTCGAGGCTTTGCGAGGCTTGTTCGGTGAGCTGTTGGCAGAGATCCAGCGCATCAAGAGCGAAGGCGACTATGCCGCGGGCAAGGCCATCGTGGAAAAGTACGCCGTCAAGGTCGATCCCGAGCTGCATAAGGAAGTCAAGGAGCGTTACAACGCTTTGGGTTTGAAGCCCTACGGTGGTTTCATCAATCCCGAAATCGTGCCCGTCATGGAAAACGGCCAGGTGGTTGACTACAAGGTCGAATATCCTTCTGATTTCGTGGCGCAGCACCTGAAATATGGCAAGGAATACAGCTTCTTGAAGGCGAAGCATTAAGCCTTTGGGAAGACAAAAACAGAGAGTCCTCTGCAACCGATGCAGAGGACTTTTTTTGTTCTTTGAGGTTTTGAAGCAGATGATGGAAACCTATTGATTCTCAAGCCAACGTGAGAGAAATACGTTGTAGACGCTGTAAGAAACGCCTTCAATAGTGGAGTTGGCGAGTATCAGTTCCTTGTCGATGAGCGCCTCCAATAGCCGCTGTGAGTTGGCGGAGGTGCCGATGTTATATTTTTGGAGGAATTGCGAGGCATAGGGTTGCGTTACGACTTGCTCTTTAGCAACAGCCTTCAAATAGTTCCATTGATTGGCGGTCAACAGGTCGCGCCATTGGATGAAGTTTTGCTCGTTTTCTTTAAGAATTTGGGCTGCTGAGCGCAATACATCCTCTTTCTCAATTTTTCTCCCGCTTTTCAGAAAAACGTGATTGCAGAGCGATTGTGTGTAGAAGGTATGTAGCTTCGTCCAATTGAGAATGAAATCCAGCGCCTCCGTTGTGATGGTTTTCTTTCCCTTTTCGAACATCCGAATGATGAAGTCAGCGTAGACTTTGCGGTCGATTTTTTCGAGGTAGAGGCAACGAGTACTTTCGTAGAACGGGCTACGGGCATCGGTGAACATCTCGGTCATCAGGTGCTTCTTGCTGCCGCAAAAAATGAATTGTACATTCTTTAGGGGCTGGATATAGGAGCGCAACATGGCTTCCATGTTAGTGCCGTAATTCCTGATCTGCTGGAATTCGTCGATGGCAATGATGGTCTTTTTCCCCTGTTTTTCAATAAAATCGAAAATTGAGGCGAGAGTTTGTTGCTTCTCGTGGTCCGAAAGGTAGGTCATGGTGAGTTCAGGGTTGCCTGTCAGCGCGTTGTAACTCAGCATGGGACGCAGGCCGCCGAGAAATTGGAAGAAATTCTTGATGCTTTTTTTCTTGTCTAGGGATGCAATGACCGCCTCGGATAACACTTTGATGAAATCTTCAAGATTTTCTGTGGCATAGATGTCCACCAAACAAGTACTGACATTGATTTTTTGATGCTTGATCTCATCAAAAAGGCGATAAATCAAGCCTGTTTTTCCATAACGACGTGGTGAAATTAGGGTGACATTCGATCCGTTAAGAAGGTATTCCAATAGGGTTTGAGTCTCTTTTTCTCGATCGCAAAAAAGCTCCTTAGATACATATGGGACAAGAGTAAACGGGTTTTCCATGGCAATCGTTTTGTTATCTATTTGTGATGCAAAATTACTATCTTTTTTGTATTATGCAAAATAAATAGTAAAATTTTTCTTTTTTTTGTGGTTTTTCAGCCAAAATAAGTCTATTTCAAACGATACCATTCTTGTTCTGTCAGTAAAAACATTACTTTTGCAACCATGAACGGCAAAGACGAAATAATCAAGAAAAGGCTCTATTTTGAGGGGCTGAAGCAGGCCATTGAAACACCTTTGGCTGGAGAGGCTATGAACGATGTGGAGGAGGTCATTCAGGATGATGAGACTGAAGAGAACATCAAAGAAACGCTAAGGTTGTGGAAAGAAGTGAACGGGCCTTTTGACAATGCCATTGTCTTTGTTCACAACAACCGCTTCATCGTGGAGGAGAAGGAGAACATCGTCAATGATGACTCGGAGGTTGTCTTTATGATGCCTGAGGAGATGTTCAACACCTTGAGGAAACTGCTCAAATCTACGGTCATGGAGTTTCTTTCCGTTTTGGGAATACCATCGAACGAGAAGACACAACTGCTTGAATGTGTCGAAAATGGCGACAAGGATGCTTTCGTTTCGGTGATGGAACATGCCCAGTGCGACTTGACCGCTTTGGCCAGGTTGTGTTCCTGTTGTATGGATGACACGTCTTCTGGTGCCGAGATGAAGGGTGACGACCTTACCTATTATCTTGACTATATGGCGGGTCATCTTCATGAAAAGAACGGGGTCGATGATGGGCGCATGTTGGAAGCCATAAAACGATGGCAACCCTCTGCTGAGGTGCTGGACGATGATGACAGCGACGAAGCCTTGAACCAATATTTTTCCGACTACCGCCATTTCCTGGAGACGGACTTGGCCACACATCTCCATTTTTATTGGGACTGGTACGGTGACTTCACGCTGAAGGAGCGCAACCTGATAGACCCGATTCTCGACAATCCCTTGGCCAAAGAATTGATTGATAAGATATGGGAAGAATACCAAAACCCTAAGCCGAAGCCTATAGAGCCTTTCGCACTGCCCGATGACTTCTTCGACTGGCATCACAAGTCCAGCATGCCGAAAGAGTTTTTCTATATGGATGATGCCTTGAAAAAGCAAGGTGTTGACACCTTGGTTGCCTCCATCGACTGGCTTGCTGAAAAGGGCTATATCGCCGACAACAACGAAGTGAAGGCTTTGTTTGCCTACCGCCTAACGGGAAGATGTCGCCCAGAAGGGGAAGAGTTGCCCGTGATAGAATGGCACGGAAAGAACGGCAAGCCGTATGAGTTGATCTACCTCGTTCGTTTCCTTTCCGACCGTGGCGACTATCGGAAGATGCGCCGATTCTTCACCGGCCCCGAGTGGGTGAAAGACCGCGACAGCAGCTATGCCAACTCAGCCGATTCGGAGTTCAGGAAGCAGATGTCGGAGTTCTATCCGGAGGTGTGCAAGTTTGTGGTTTGAACACTTTTTTCAACACGAATGTCCACAAATTGTCCATGAATTGTCCATGAATTATTTTTGAAAATTAACTTCGTTGAAATCTCCGATTCGGCGTTAGCCAATCTGCGATTTTGTGGGTGATTCATGATAATTTGTGTTTTAATAGTGAACATTTTGCGATTTTTGACATTTTAGGCAAAACAAAAAGTGCGATTTTTGACAATTCTTATGTCACACGGATTTCACAGATCACACAGATATTGCTCGCCGATGGCGAGCGGCTGCCGCAGGCAGAAAATCTGAGAAATCTGTGTAATCTGTGTGACCCTCAAAGTATTTACTATAATTTACTACATTCCATTGCTGATAAAAGGGAAGTCCCTATTTTCGCCAAAAAATTAGCGAGCGATGAACCATCCGAAGAAAAATACCCATCAAATAGAGCATTGGTCTGAAAAATGACTATATTTGCAGCGAGTTGGGGGAGACATCCTAACTCGGCAAGGAAGGCATTCCTGAGTCTCTGCTTGTAAAATTCGCCAAAATGATACGGGAGACGAGGACCAATGCTCATTTTTGTTTTTGTTATCATATCAATGGAAGGAAGATAGGTTGCCTTAGGACATATTGATAAGAAAACAAGCGTGGGATATTGTATTCTCCGAACCGTTCCGTAAAAGGTGTTTGGCGATACCTACAAGCAAGCGGCTTGAGTGAATCGAGTCTCACGCTTTTCTTGTTGCCAATATCAAAAACGAAAATGCCTGACTCGGTGAGATTTGCGGGCAAAGAAAAAAGTTGCGCCCGACACGTATTTAGGGATAATGTGATGCATATCAACGATTTCAAAAGCCAAAGCTCGATGAATGTGAAAAACGGGCTTCTTGACAACGTATGGCAATGCTCCAAATGCGGAGCCAGTTCAATGATAGGCCCGTTCCCATTGAGGGGATGCCCCGCCAACAATGGAGGCTCGCATTATTGGAGAAAAGTCAGTTAAAGCAAACAGAATAGGGGAGCGGCAGGAAGAAACCGTTCCCCTATAAACACACTCACTATCCATTATTGCAACACAACTGGTTTTTGCATACTTTTGGGCCATAAGTCGAAATTTTTATGCGTTAAGGCCCGAAAGTGTGCATTTTTTCTAGTGTTTGTGTGCTTAAGAAGTAATCCCCAAAGAGATATTTACCGCCAAACTTTGGATTTTTTGGCAAGTTTGGCTTAACCTTCCTCGGTGTTCTCAACAAATAAGTTGTTTATTGTTAGTACCTTAGCAAAATCATCACTATGTTCACCTTGGGCCAATCCTTTGGTAGTTATGAGGACAGTCCGAAGGGCTTTTGAAGTCTTGGTTTCAGTCTGGAAGGTCTTGATTCGGTTTCCAAGTTTTAGGCTCTCTTCTGCATCCTGGCTGTATTCATAGCGGGAGTATTTCATCTCGCAAATATCAATAACGCCATCGGCGCGGTCTATTATCATGTCAATCTGTGCCCCTGGGGTGGACTTGCGGCTACGCCAAGAATAGTAAGAGGTGAGGATGGTGTCCAATCGCAGGGATTGTATGATTTCCCAAACATGATACATACATAGGCGTTCAAACGCCAGCCCATACCAGTTGTTTTGGCCTGGTGTGTTGAGGGTGTGCCTCCAATAAGCGCGGTCGGTGATGGTTTCGGAGGCGCAGAAAGTCTGGTAGAAGATGGTGAAGAAATCAATCAATCTGTAGATACCGGAGTTTTTTTTGCCCCCGTCACTATGGTGGATGATGAGGTCGCAATAAACCAAATCCTTGAGCATTTTGGTCAATTCCTCGCCCGATGACATTTTAAGGGCAGTGGCAATCTGTCCTCTTGTCAACCCTTCCTTGCTCTTTGAAAGCAGGCGGATGATGTCCATGTATCGTTCAGGTGTTTTGAACAGAGAGGTGTACAAGCGTCGGAACTCGTTCTTGAATTCCGCATTGGTGGAGAAGAACAGCATATCGATGTTCTCAGCCGCACTCTTGGCTGGGTCGAGTAGGGAGAAATAATAGGGCACACCGCCCAATGCCAGATAAAGTTGAAGGATGGTCATCCTGTCCCACCTGTAGTGTTTGGCCTTGAAGTACATCTCAGATTGGTAAAGGTTGAAGGGGTGCAGATGCATCTCGTGTGTGGTTCGCTTGTGCAACCCGCCCCGATTTTCGATGATGTTGCGAATCATCCACGAGGTGGCGCTTCCGCAGATGACCAAAAACACGTTGTCGTGCCACGAAGCGATGTTGTTCCAAAACCTACCCAGTTCTTTGACGAATCCGGAATACTCGAAGTCGAAGCAAGAGATTTCGTCGATGAAAACCACACAACGTTTCTTGCGCTTGTTTTTCTCGATAATGGTTCCCAAAGCCTCAAAAGCCTGTTTCCAATTCTTCGGTTCGGGGCCGTCGTAGCCATATTTGGTCAGGGCCGACAAGAAGGCATCCTTTTGGTCTTCACGGTTTCCCTCCAACACGCCACTGGCAAAGAAGTCGAATTTGTCCTTGAAGAAATAACGAATAAGGGATGTTTTGCCAACGCGGCGCCTTCCATACAACGCGACAAATTCGCACTTTCCGCTTTGGTTGTAGGCCGACAGCTTCGCCAGTTCCGTATCACGTCCAATTATCTTATCCATAGCGTTCTAATGTTTTTGCAAAGGTAGTGTTTTTCTTGAAATGTTCCGCCAAACTTGCCAAAAAAAGCAAAGTTTGGCGGAACATTTGTTTCTTTTGCCTGACAAATTGAGGTTTGCCCAACGCTATCTTTCACTATAATCCACTACATTCCATTGCTGTCCAGCGAAAAGCCCCTATTTTCGCGCCATGCAAGGCAAGAATGAAGATATGGCTAACGAGCAGTCCACGAAAAATGTGCGGGTGTCTGTGGCGGTAAGGAAAGAATTGCTATCTTTGCGGCATCGCTTCGGCGAAAGGACATCTTGCGAAGGACGTTTGGCGACGCAGTTCCGACTGGTAAATTCTGGTAAAATTCTATCAAGGGACGAAAGGCGGCAAATGCCCACACCTTATTGTTATAGGGCGTGGACTGCTTTTCCTCATTTTTTGATACGGTTTACCAGAGCCATCCAGCGGAATGAGAAAGGTTGGGACGCGCTCTTTCTTTATGCCTTGGCTGGAACGGAAGCAAGAAGAAGGTTGATGTGTCGGTGTAAAGCTGGCGCCTCAGTTTCCTGGCCTTCTCATATAAATGAATCATGCCGAATCTGGGAAACTATAGGCGAAAAAGTTGCGCCCGACACGTATTAGGGGATTTGTTATGAAACAAGTAGTTCGATTATTTACGATTGGATTGATGATGGCAGTCCTGTTATTCACTGCATCACAGGCGTTTCCCCAAAGCAAGACGATCAAGCAAGGGTCTCTTTATATTGGGAATGTGGATAGCCCTCGACAAATTGCAGCCTATGGGACTCCGGCATGGCTGTTTTCAACCATGTCTGTTTGTTTTATTGAAGGCCAGTGTGCTCTGTCTTTTAATAAGTGTGCTTATTCAATAAACATGTACACCGGCGGCCTGGGTAGCGCCATATATTCCGATAATACCGAAACCATGTTAGCGGCATGCCTTGTGAAAGACGGGAATATTTATATTTGGGATTCAGCCGAGGGGAAGCCAAAAGATGAGTCTGGGTATATTTTGATATTCAAAATCAATAATGATGAATCCTTGACATTAACAAAAAGCTCGATTGATGGGTTGAATTCGGGTAAGTTTGTTTACATGTCTGATTACTATCAAATGAAAAAAATGGGCAATGCCGAATTACAACAAGTCGAAGTAGTCGCGTTGACCAAATTATTGAGGAATTGACCAATGCCAAAGCTCCTTATAATGGTCTAACATGAGCTGACGAAAAGACAATGAATATTACGAAGAAAAAAAACGGCAAACTGAGCATTGGTCTGAAAAATGACTATATTTGCAAGCGTTGGGGGAGCAATCCTGACTCGGCAAGGAAGGCATTCTAAGTTCCAAG
Source organism: uncultured Bacteroidia bacterium (assembly GCA_902771635.1). Lineage (GTDB taxonomy): Bacteria > Bacteroidota > Bacteroidia > Bacteroidales > F082 > Limimorpha. The sequence goes on from CACXXW010000012.1 coordinate 23,257, forward strand.
CAGTGAAATCGCCAATAAACTCACGGGAACGAAGACCGATGCTCACTTTTTGTTTTGATGTCATTAGGTGCCCAATGCACCGACTTGATAACAAGCAAGCGTGGGATGTTTGTTCTTCGGTTCATTCGTGAAGGGTGTTTGGCGATACCCACTGCTTGATGAACTGATGGAATCGAGTCTCACGCTTTTCTTGTTAGAGGAGATTTCAAACAATGGAAAGAATAATAAAACTGACTAAAATATGGGTAATTTGAACGAAACAAACAATGAAAAGGATATCTCTTTGGAGAAAGCTGAATTACTGGAAGAATTAAAGAATGCTGCTAAAGGCGAACTCCCAGAATTTGAGATTAGTGATCAAAACAAAGACGATGATTTCTTTGATTTTGATGAATTAGAAGAAGAGTTAAGAAAAGAAATTGATGACCAACTATCTGAACTTAAAATTCTTGAAGAAAATAAGGAGAAGATAGGCGATCCTCAATCTCTTGGAGAAACTATTAAGAATGTCGTTTGGGAACAGTTTATCAATCAGATTGGAGGCACAGCAGGTGAAGATTTCATCAAAAAGAATAGGGGTCTTACACTAGATTTAAGTAAAGATGCTCATATTCAAACAACAGAGAATTTTGCTGAAGGAGTGATTGCTACTCACAATACCGAAATTGATTACGAAGAAAGATATAACAACTGGCAATCTAATTTCCAAAGAGACGAGAATGGCTTTATAAAGATGAAACCAGACAGACGAACAGGAGAAGAAAAACCCGTATTACGAGTTAGAGACTATAAAAAAGACCCTAATGGAGATAATTACAATACTAACTATAATGCTCGTGGTGATTTTGACAAAGGTCGTCCAAAAGGGTCTGGTACCGTGGAAATTGATCATACAATCTCAGCCGCGGAAATAATTCGAGACCCTGAAGCAAATGCACATGTTCCGCGAGAAGACCAAATACAATTTGCTAATAGTCCAACTAATCTTAATCCTATGGATAGAGAAGCTAATCATTCAAAAGGTGATAGCCCGATGGAAGAATGGCTTGGGAGCGAAAGAGACGGCCAAAAGCCAGCGGAAAGATTCAATATAGATGAAGATCAACTTCGTAATAAAGACAAAGAAGCAAGAGAAGAATATGCCAAGCAAAAAGAAGAAGGTAAGAAAAAATCAATTGAAGCCGGCAAAAAATCTCAACGGGCAGAAGCCTTTCGAATGGGTGGCGAAGCACTAAGAGCATTTGTCATGGTTCTTTTAGCAGAACTTGTAAGAAAAATCATCCAACAACTTGTTATTTGGCTTAAGTCTGCAGAGAAAAACATTAGTACATTTTTACAAAGCGTAAAAACTGCGATTAGTGAATTTGTAGAGAATCTCAAAAACGAGGTGCTCTCTGCTGCTGACGCTGCGTTTACTGCGATTGCAACTGCTATTTTCGGACCAATTGTAAGATTGGTAAAAAAAGCATGGATACTTCTTAAGCAAAGTGCTCAAACCATTAAGGAAGCTATTCAGTACCTAAAGAAACCGGAAAATAAGACGAAAGATTTTGAAATAGTCATGATGGAAGTGGGGAAAATAGTGATTGTTGGGTTGTCTGCTGCTGGTGCATTAGTATTAAGCGAGGTTATAGAGAAAGCATTAATGGAATTTGCAATCTTTGCCATTCCGATTCCTTTACTTGGCAGTTTTGGAAGTATTATTGGAATTTTTCTCGGTGCATTAATTAGTGGAATTGTTGGAGCGTTGGCTTTAAGAATAATTGATAATGCAATGGTAAAGCACCAACTTACTCAAATAAAAAAACAAGAAGATGTTTTGTTTACAAAGGTAACACAAACTTACGCTGATTTGGCTCTAGCAACATCACTAAACACAGGTTATCGTGTGGCCAAAACAGAAGAGTTTTTTGTTCAATCGGCTGGCGATATGAGTGGAAAAAGAAATCAAGCGATTCAAAACCAAAATGAAACCCGTTCCACGATGAATGAAACAAGTGATTTCGCAGATAAAACAACCGAGAACATCCAAATTCTAAAAGATAAAAACTTGGAAGAAGATGATGATTTATAATAAACAAATTGGCTATGGAAGAAACTAATCAATCGTTGCAGTATCAAGAATGCAACTTAGAAAACATGAAGGCTCTGCTCTCAGAGTTGTTTGAGCAAGAAGTATCAAGCGACTACAACCTTCAACTACTCTGTTCAAATGACGTCAACAAACTAGATGTAATCAAAGACGGCATTAGTCGACGATTTGGTGTGTGTGTCACAATTGAAGACATCGTTAGATCAAATAGTATTGAAGAATTTACGAGATTTGTTATCGAACAAATAAATAGTCCAAGATTTCCTTTTAGTGAGAAAGAATTGCGGAAAGAGCAGCTTTCTGAAATTGCAAGAAATAACAATCTTAATTCTTTGTTTAAAGAGCTGGTCGATGCTGGTCAAGAGTTGAAAAAAAGCAAAGAAGAAATAGATAAGATTAATGCTCCTATCAATTTAGTTGGTCATCATTTTAAAAACAAGTTTATTAATACTATACTTGATGGTGCTGATCCTAAAGTTGGAAGAGGTGAATTAAAAGATGTTGTAAGAGAACTGGATAAGAACACAAAAGATGCAGTAACTAGTCTGAGTAAAGCCGTTGAATGCACCAACAAATGGATAAATGAAATTTGTAATATGTTGCTTTGGATAATCCAAATCGAAAACGACATCTATGGAATAACCGAAGAATCTTCTATCGAAACATTAAGATTGAGCAAACTGTTGTCTCAAGAAGGCGTTAATATTGAAGGGCTTACAGAAGTTGCAGCCATGGAGCAGTCCAAACGCCAAAGAATGAAACAACAAATCAAGGAGTTTAAATCTGATGTTGAAGGTAAGATAGAGTTCCTTAACAATGTACATAAAAACTTATTGTCTCAATTTGAAGAGCATAAGAAAGAAATCCAAGATGAATTCGTGTCTGCGAATAACGCATTAGAGCAAAAAATTGGCAGTTATTTTTCAGACCTGAACAATAAGTTTTCTAAACTTCTTAATGAGACCAAAGACAATCTACAGCAATTACAGCAAGTATTGAAAGATGAGGAAGGTAAAAGAAGAGACGAGTTTGATGGGATGAAATCCGAACAAGTTGACTTTTTTGAAAAAGCCAAAAATGAGATTTCTAAAATAGACGAAAGGACATCTTTGTATATGAAAGAACAAAGTGCTGTAATTGATAAATTACAAAAACGAAACAATATTTATAGGGCAATCTCTGTCTCAGCCATTATAGTGTCTATAGCAACTATTTTATATGTATTTCTCAGATAATCTTTAGATTGCTATAATCCACTATATCTTTACTATAATCACCAACCGCATTTCGGAGCGCTATACCTTTGCGCCATAATCACCTTCGGACAAAAGTCCGTTAGGAAGAATTGAATTGTTTAACAACTCAAATATTCAGTATTATGGACAAAGATTTAGAATTCTTGAACGGATGCTCCAACGAACAGTTACAGGTGCTTGCCGACAGTATAGCGTTTGATGACCATGTACGATACTCATAGCCTACTATCGGATTCTTTCGCAGAAAACCGAAGGAGAGTTGAAGGAAATACTTGCTTGAAAAGGGTTTCTTGACATCAACGGTGGAGTGAACAAAAAGAACGTACAGAGCCTTGAAGACTACATCAGAAACGAGGTGTATAAGCTTTGCAGCGATGAGGAAATAAAACTAAACAAATAGAAATGTACGGACAAAAAACCAACTACAGAGAATATTGTCAAGCCAAAAAGATACTGCACTTGACGGCGACAAGGGAAGAGGCTCAAATCATACAAGAAGTTATACAGAAGCACCCTGTTTCCATAAAGGTCAATGACGAAACCAGAGCCTGTTATTCAGGTAGAATGGGCGACGATTACCAATGCTGCCCGATGAATTTGGTTCACGGCGAACTGCCTTCCGACGAGGTGATGTTTCCAGAGAAAAACGCCTATAGTTTTTTCTCTACCGACTTTTCAAAATATGACATGGTTGTCGTGTGGCACAGCACCGACATAAGGTCGCTTGTCTTTTTCTACTGCATGTGCCATAAGTTCATGCGATTGGGTGTGCCACTGTATGAAGTAGACATACGTCTGGCACGTGAACTTGCTTCAGAACATGCCCGCAAATGCTTAGGTTGGGTTGATGATGAGTATTATGTAAGCATAAGCTCATTAGGCCCTGATTTTATGAAAGATGCCGCAATGAATGTAATGGAGGTTTCAAAAGAGCGGATGCTGGAATACGATGGCTTGTGGAAGGCAATGACTGATAAGCCAACAGGCCTTCGGGCATTGAAGGAAGGCAAGGCAATCAGCGTTCCAATTGATTATTATGACAATTTGATTCTGTCAGTGTTCCCTGAAGATGGCGGTTTCAAACGCTGTGTGCAGGTAGTTGGTGAGAGTCTGAGCGGCGTAGCCATTGAAGAAGATAGTATTGGAGACGAATTCTTTTTTGACAGGCTCATTCAGCTATCAAAAACGGGCAAAGTAGAACTGAAGTTGAAGGATGATTTCGACTACAAGGCCTACCGAGCCACAGAGCTATTCGTGAAAGACTTGGCAGAAGAGGAATTCGACAAAGGTTGGCTCGTTGGTATTTGGCCGTCGATGCAAGCTCTCCTGGTACGGCGGCTGTAAGCCATCATTTCCTACTATAATTTACTACATTCTTTTGTGCATCCGTGACGGTGTCATAGTTTTGCAGCCGTTATTCAAAACGATGCACAATGGAAAGCACTATCGCAAACACGAATATCCGAGTAATCAAAGTAGAAGAAGTTGAAAATAGGGGCAGCTGGGGGAAATATTTGAACAAACAAATTATTCCTGGATTTCTGTATGTTGTTGAACAAATCCCCAACTTAATGGCATCTTGTCTTTACAATATCAGCAAACCCATGCTCGTGTTTTCATCAAAAGCAACCGCCGCACAACTTCTTATGGAAGCGGTGGAAAGCAAAAAGGATGTTTGTAAGGCATTAAGTGCATTGGAAAAGAAACCGATTTGGATTGATGACAGCGAGAAACTTATGGCAATCAATCTGTATGCCCGCTGTGAAAAACTGAAAGCGGAGCATGGCTTGCAAGTTGTTCTGATGGACGATTACTGGCTACTGGTTGACGACTACTATCAGGAAATCTCCGATGAACTGAGGATAACCATGCTTCAGAAGCTCGCGGAAAAGTTCGGGATAGCCGTAATTGTCCAAAACTGTCCGCCAAAAGAGGCCAACGATGATGAGAACAATGACAAAAACCATGAACAAGTTTTCCACGTGAATTGGTGGGATGATACACCGAAAGCAGATACAAATTCAATTTTTGACTATTGGGAACAATGAAAAACAAATACCTCTTCTGGATGAAACATGAATTGGTTGAAAATGTTAAGGCCAAGACCTCGAAGACTACATCAGGAATGAGGTGTATAAGCTTTGCAGCGATGAGGAGATCAGGCTGAAACAAGGATGAGTTCCTTGCTGTTTCCGGAAAAATGTGTATTTTTGCACCTGCAACAAATCCATATTCAATGAGCAAGTACCAAATTCCATACACCAACGCATGCATACGAGCCTTCGGGCGGCGGTTTCATCTTCCCACTAAGGAAGCGTTCATGTATCTTTTGCGTTTCAAAGGTGTGGCTTTCCTTGTGGATTTCTATGAGATTGAACATTTGCAGTCTATCGAGGACGCGGTGGACGATCTTATCGTCTGCTGCCAAAACAATGGAGGATACTTGGCATGATTCTTTACCACGGCACCAATATGGATTTCGATGTCATCGACCTTTCAAAGTCATCGCCTTATAAGGACTTTGGAAGAGGTTTCTATCTGACAGACATTCGGCATCAGGCAGAAGAGATGGCTTCCAAGAAAACCTCGCTTTTCCGTGGTTCTGCCGTGGTGCAGGAATACGAATTTGATGAATTATGGCTTGAATCTTCTGAATTGAAAGTGATGATGTTTCAGTCGGCCACCCGGGAATGGGCTGAGTTCATTTTCAACAACCGCAACAGAAAGGCGCATTTCCAGCATGATTACGACATTGTGTTTGGACCCATAGCCAATGACGGAGTGGCCTATCTCTTGGGCCGATATGAAGAAGGCACGATGACCATTGAAGAATTGGCTGAAGAGTTGGAATACAGGGATTTGAACAACCAGTATTATTTCGGTACAGAACGGGCTGTCAAACTATTGAAAAGGCTATGAGTGAGAAGCAAATACAGGAATATTTGGTGAATCGAATCGTTGACCAGTTGACCACATTCCTTATTGAGGACAAAGGGATGGGCATCAGTGAGGCGTTGGAAGCGGTGTATTCCTCGCATGTCTATGACCTGCTTCAAATCAAGGAAGGGGATTTGTTTTCGCAAAGTCCGTCGTATGTCTATGAGATGTTGAAGAAAGAACTTGAAGCCACTCACTATTTTCAACAATAACTTGATGAGGAGTCAGACCGTCTATGGGAATCTGGGGCGTTAGATCAAGAAAGACTTGATGAAATTCGCCACATGGACCTTCACGCATAATAACTATTTTCTACTATTGGTGTCCGCTAAAACTATAGGGAGGTGAAAAAAACAGGCTGAAAACTCCGAGGAGGTTCCAGCCTTTTTCGTTACCTTTGTTTCTGCTACAAAACAGGAATAACGATGGGCAAAGGTACGCATTTT
>CACXXW010000013.1 GCA_902771635.1 uncultured Bacteroidia bacterium
CATGATTGCAAAGATTGATGCTAATTTAGCGTGTTTATATATGGAATGGGGTAATACCTCAAAAGCGAGAAAACTGTTTTTGGATGTCATACCAAGGATAAAAGCCATTGGTGATTATGGACTATTAATTACGGCATATAAGAACTATGGTCAACTATTTGTAAAAGACTATTACAACTTTGATTCTGCTAGCTTTTATTTTGAGAAAGCATACTCTATTGTTGATTTCTTGAATGTGAACGGGATAGATGTTCCTGCAAGTATTAAAGTTGATTTATTGGTTGAATTAGGAAATGCATTATTCAATGATGGTAAATATGAAGAAGCTGAAGTCCACTATACTAATGCATTTGAAATAGCAGAATCGTCATCATACGCTTCTGGTAGAATACTGGCTTCTGTCGGACTAGGGCTGGTTTATTCCTATCTATCACAACCGTCAAGATCTCTTTATTATTTGAATTTGATAGATGAATTGGAAACAAAATCAGGGATCTCTATTGCGTATTCTACCATTAAAGCGCCTCTAATTATGAATTATGCTCGTCTTGGTAAATATGATGCAATGGAGTCTGAATTGAAAGATTTCAAGGAGGAATACGAAGGTCTTCTTCGTGAGAACAATGACGTGTACGAGCAAATCAGTTCGCTTCAAGAAGATTCCCGAGGTCTGCTTCAACAATATGAATCCCAAAAGGAACAAACAGAATCCCTACGATCGCAGCGTGACCAATACCGCCTCGCTTTCTTCGGGCTATTGGCTATCGTGCTTTTTGTCACGGCTCTGCTAATCGCCTACAAAATTGTTCGTAAAAAACGGTCAAAAGTGTAAAACCTTGAGAATAAAACCTTACCTTTGCACGCCGTAGCGGTCACTGAGATTGTCGAAGTGCCCGCCCTTTCTTGTAAGCAAATCTTAAATCTCTAAATCTTAAATAAACAACAATCATGATCGAAAAAATCACATCATCACAACAAGCTATGGACCTGGAAGCCAAGTACGGTGCCCATAACTATCACCCGCTGCCGGTCGTCCTCGCCAAGGGTAAGGGCGCCAAGGTGTGGGACGTCGAAGGCAAGGAATATTTCGACTTCCTTTCGGCTTATTCCGCTGTCAACCAAGGCCACTGCCACCCGAAAATCATCAAGGCCATGACCGACCAGGCCGAACGCCTCACCCTCAGCAGCCGCGCTTTCTATAACGACGCACTCGGCGTGTGGGAGAAATATGTGACTGAATATTTCGGCTACGACAAGGTGTTGCCCATGAACTCAGGCGCCGAAGCCGACGAGACGGGTCTGAAGCTCGCCCGCCGTTGGGGTGTTGTCAAGAAGGGTATCCCGAATGATAAGGTGAAGATTGTTTGCTGCGAAGGTAACTTCCACGGCCGTACCATCACCATCATCACGATGAGTAACGACCCCGAGAGCTATGCCAACTATGGCCCTATGACTCCTGGTTTCATCCGTATCCCTTACAATGACCCCGATGCTCTGGAGCAAGTGCTGGCCAAGGAAGGCAAGGAAATCGCTGGTTTCCTGCTGGAGCCTATCCAAGGTGAGGCTGGTGTCTATGTGCCGGATGATGGCTACCTGAAGAAGTGCTACGACATCTGCAAGAAGTACAACGTGCTGTTCATGGCCGACGAGGTGCAGTGCGGTATCGCCCGTACGGGTAAGATGCTGGCCTGCGACCACGAAGGCGTGCGCCCCGACATCCTCATCCTGGGTAAGGCCCTCGGTGGTGGTGTGGTACCGGTAAGCTGCGTGTTGGCCGACGATGACATCATGCTGAACATCAAGCCTGGTGAGCACGGCTCGACCTTCGGCGGCAACCCGATTGCTGCCCGTGTGAGCATTGCTGCCCTTGAGGTCATCAAGGAAGAGCACCTGATGGAGAATGCCGAGCGTCTTGGTAAGATTTTCCGCGAGGAAATCGGCAAGATCAAGAGCCCGATGATTGAGAAGGTTCGTGGTAAAGGTCTGTTGAACGCCGTTATCATTAAGCCTAAAGATGGTAAAGAAGCTTGGGACGTGTGCCTCAAGATGCGTGACCTCGGCCTGCTGGCCAAGCCCACCCACCAGCACATCATCCGTTTCGCTCCGCCCTTGGTCATCACAGAGGCCGAGCTCCGCGAAGCCATCGAAATCATCAAGAAGGCCATCGCCTCGTTCGAATGATTGATGAGTGAACCTCTGATCGTTTAGCCCGCCTGTTTGCAGACGGGCTTTTTTGTTATAAAGATGTCGTTATTTTGACAGTATTGGTTTTTTGTCTATTTTTGTCCAGCAAAATGATACAACCATGAAAAAAAACTTACTGATTTTAGCATTGGTTACCATTGCCTTGTTCTTCACCAGCTGTTGCCAGAACGACAATGCAAACACCAACAACGAACAAAAGACTATGAGCACAACGATGAACGACCTGCTGACGCGCCGCAGTGTGCGCAGCTACACCGATGAAGTACCTCCCATGGAGGTGATTGAAGAGATTTGCAAAGCCGGCACTTACGCTCCGACTGGCATGAATCGCCAAGCGCCCGTTATCGTTGCCGTTACCAATAAGGAAGTGCGCGACCGTTTGAGCAAATTGAACGCCGCCGTCTTTGGTCCCGACAACGACATGGATCCGTTTTATGGTGCTCCCGTGGTTTTGGTGGTCTTGGCCGACACAACTGCAGCCAGGACTTGGAAGGAAGATGGCTCACTTGTGATGGGCAACCTGCTTAATGCAGCTCATGCCAAAGGTTTGGGCTCCTGCTGGATACATCGTGCCAAGGAAGTGTTCGAGACTGAGGAAGGCAAAGCTATCTTGAAGGATGCTGGCATCGAGAACGAGAATCTGGTTGGGATTGGCAACTGCATCCTAGGCTATACCGCTGGCGATTATCCCGAAGCTGCACCTCGCAAAGACAACTACATCTATATGATCAAGTGACGATTCGGAGGGTGTGAGACCTGAAAACCGTTTCCACCGCTTCCTCATAATCCTTTAGCGCATTGATTTTCTTAATCTTGCGCCAAATGTCTTGTGGCTCATCGAAAGAATACATCAGGTACGACCATAGTTCTTTCATCCTGCCCAATACCTTTGGACTGCCTCCCGCATGGCGGAGGCGGTCTTCGTACAAGTCAAGGACATAATTGTGTAGTCGTTCGGTCTGTCGCTTTGCGTCATTGCGAGGAACGAAGCAATCCAGAGAGTCACTCCCTTGGATTGCTTTGTTGTTTCGATTCTTAATGACTGAGGCCTTAATGTCTTCTGCCAAAAAAGGATTGGCCAAAATTCCCCGTCCCAGCATATAGCCTTTAAGCACAGGGGATTGAGGGTCTTTGTCCACAATGACACTTTTGGGTGACGTTTCTTCTATGGGTGTCATCGCGGGCTTGACCCGCAATCCCCCACATGATAGGGACTCTATAACTCCCCGAATCCTTTCAAAGCTTTCCACCGAAACAATATCCCCATTATACACCAATGGCGCATTAATCTGAGGCATTAATTCCTTAAAGCGTTCCACATCAGCTTCACCCTTGTATAATTGTTTCCCAATACGAGGGTGAATGATTAATTCACTCAAAGGAAACTTGTTGAAAATCGGGAGGATGGCATCAATCTCCTCTGGACTAAAATACCCTAAACGGCATTTCACGCTGAACTTGATATCGATTTCTTCAAAAACTCTGTCCAGCATGGCCTCTACCTTGTCGGGATAGGGTAGTAGGCCACAGCCTCGCTTCTTGTTGGCTACCCTTGGAAACGGGCAACCCATATTGAGGTTGATTTCCTTGTATCCCAGTTCCTTGCATTGCTTGGCAAAACGCAGAATCTCCTCAGCGTCAGTGCTGAGGATTTGTGGCGTAAGCGTTTCCACATCGTTGCACCTTGGGTCGATTTCCTCGCCTTGCAGGTTCTTGGCGTGTTCCTCTTTATGTATGCCTGTGAAGAAAGGCGTGTAGAACTTGTCGATGCCACCGAAATGTCGCTTGAACACATTGCGGAAAGGCGCGTCGGTGATGCCTTGGAAGGGACCTAAAGAAAGAACGAGTTGGTTCATTTCTTCTTTCTAGAGCTAGTTTTGGCTCCCTTCCTGTTCTTGCCAAGGTCTAAAAATGACTTGGCAATCCATGTGATGAGTAGCACGAAGGTGACATACACCGCAATGCGGCTGAGGTAGTCGCCATTCTTGGCGTAGAAAGTGATTTCCTTGTTGGCTTTCAAGGTCGCTTTGATGGCGTCAGGTTTCCAGTATTTGGTTTGTTGCAGCACGTCGCCGCGTTGGTTGAAGAATCCCGAGCGACCCGTATTGGCAGAGCGTGCAATGCAGCGGCGGTTCTCGATGGCTCTCAGCTTGGAGAACTCGAAATGCTGTTTATAACCAGGTGTGTCGCCCCACCAACCGTCGTTAGTGATGACGAAGATTAGGTCGGCACCTTTGGCGCAGAACGAGCCAACATATTCGCCGAAAGCCGACTCGTAGCATATTGGCACAGCAACCTTATGTCCATCAAAGGTCATGACTTTCGATTCTGGGTCGCCTTTCAACGTTCCACGTGCGATGCCCACGGTGAGACTGAAGTTGCGCAAAAAGCCCATCCACTCGGGAATGGCCTCCACGACAGGTGTGAGCTGCGATTTATTGCGGTGCTGCAAGCCGTCGCCACTGATGAGTAAAGCCGAGTTGTGGCAATAGTAGTATTTGTCTGTGCCGTCAATATGGCGTGCGGGGAAATCGTCTTCCATGCCTTTAGGCACCCACTCGTAAGTGGTACCACCAATGACAAAGGACAGTTGTGAAAATCGTGAAACATAGTCGTGCAAGGTTTTGAGTGCCTTGGCCTTTTCGGTCTCATGCAGCCAGATGCCTTCCTGTATGGCCGACTCACTACTAACGATGAAACGGGTGTTAGGTGTCACCAAAGGCAACGACAGATTAATGTTGTTTTGGATGACTTGGTCATAGAAATTGTTATCGAATTGTTCGTTCCATGGGTCGCAGTTCTGCTGCACAACGATGACTTCCGTGTCGGTGCCTTGGTCTTCATAGTGTTTGTAAACTCGTGTGCTGATAATGATGGGCAAGAGGAGAATAACTGCTTCGAGGCCGATGCTGATTAAGATGGGTTTTGCCTTTTTGGTCTTGAAGAACTGAAGAATATTGGCTATCAATATGTTGACTATCAATACCCATAGGGTTCCGCCGGCTACGCCCGTGTATTCGTACCACTGCACCCAGCTGACTTGGCTTGAAAAAACGTGCCCAAGATTAAGCCAAGGCCATTTAATGGCCCAATGATAGGTGAGCAGTTCGAAAGCCATCCAGTAGGGGATGAGGATGAAATTGCCCCAAGGATTGTTGCACACTTTCTTTTTTGTGAGGTGGAACAGCCAAAACACGGTGGCCATAAAGAGCGCGTTCAGTAGCCAAGCCAAAATGGCAGCGGGCGTAGCGTTCCACACCCACCAGGTTGTAGCCACATTCCATACGAAGAAGGCGAGAAACGAAAGCCAGAACATCCTGCCTCGTTCGCCTTCCGCGATAAAGCCTTCGAGCAGCAGCAGCGGGACAAAGGCAATGAAGATGAAAGGAGCGATGCCCCAAATAGGCCAAGCTGCTGTGAGCAAACCTCCACTCAAAATAGCTAAGATTATATTGCGTGTCCGCGGCCCTTGTGCCTGTCGAAGGGTCGCTGTCCCTTTGTTATTTGTCTTTTTCTTCATAGTTTTTTCAAAAAATCGGGCAAAGGTACGATTTTTTGTCCGTAACGTTCATGCAATCGCTTTTTTTCTCCAAAACAAGCCTTTATATCAAAAAAACAACTATTTTTGCACAAATTTTCGCAAAAATGAAGAGAGTATATAAAGTTGCGGGTCATAATTTTGCTGTTGTTATGCCTGATGATGATAGAGCTTGGGAGGCGATGCAAAGTTATGAGCCGTTCTTGATAGAGGATTCGGGTAACTGTGTTTTTACCGTCGAGCTGATTGAAGCGATGCCGGACACAACTGACAAGCAAAAAGTGACGACAAATTGTGAAGGGCCTGAGTTCCCTCGTTTTGATCTTTATGACTGGGAAGGTCAGTGGTTGTTTGAGGGGGCTCCTAGTTTTGAAGCTCCAGTGCGGTTCTATTTGATAGTGGACAAGGCCTTCACTAAGGCGAAGTTTCGCATACTTGGCAGCACGAGGTTCTCGCTCAATTCGGTGATTATGCTGTTGTATGCTTTTGCGACGGAACGTAAAAACACGCTTATGATGCATTCTTCCGTCGTGGTAAAGGATGGAAAAGGCTATCTGTTTTTGGGCAAGAGCGGTACGGGCAAGAGTACGCACACCCAATTGTGGATTAATAATCTGGAAGGATGTGAACTGTTGAATGATGACAACCCTGTGATTCGGATCGAAGAAGATGGAAAGATACGTGTTTATGGCTCCCCGTGGAGCGGTAAGACGCCTTGCTATCGTAATTTGGATTATCCTGTGGGCGCTATCGTTGACCTTCATCAGGCTAAAGAGAACAAGATTCGGAGGCTGTCTGTCGCTGAGGCTTATGCTATGATGTATGTGTCTTCATCCGGCATTAGGTTCTTGAAGGACTTGGCGGATGGAATGCATGTCACTACTGAGAAGATAGTCTGCACTGTGCCATGCTATTCGCTGGATTGCCTGCCTAATGCTGAAGCGGCTTTCTTGTGCTATAAAACAGTGACGCAATAATTAATATGGATAGGATTGTCCTGCCTAATGATGTGCTTCTGAACGAAGTCGCCCAATTGCTTGGTGAAGGTCGCGAAGTGGTTATCACCCCTAAAGGCAGGAGTATGCTTCCATTCATTCGTGGTGATGTCGATCAGGTTAAGCTACGTCATCCTGACTGTTTGAAGGAGGGCGACATCGTGTTGGCCTATTTTGAAAATCGCTATGTGCTGCATCGTATTATTGCCATTAATGGGGATGAGATAACTTTGATGGGTGATGGCAATTTGAAGGGTACCGAGCAAGGAGAACGCTCGGATGTGGTTGGTAAGGTGGTTGAAATCATAACGCCCGACCATTGTCAACACAAGCCGGGGAAGGCATGGTTGTGGCGACACACATTGTTTCTCAGGAAATACCTGTTGAAGGTGTATAGAAAATGGAATAAGTTAAAAAATAGACAAATATAATACAATTTGATATGAAGTTAAAGAAAGGTTATAGACTTCGTTCTTTAGGCCAGGAGTTTATCCTTGTTGCCGAAGGACTGGATGCGGTCGACTTTAGCCGCATGATTTCGATGAATGAAAGTGCTGCATTCCTTTGGAAAGAAGTGGAAGGCAAAGATTTTGATGCCGAAATGATGACCGCGCTTTTGACGGACAATTATGACATCACCCGCGAGACGGCTCAGAACGATGTGGCCGCCTTGTTAGAGTCGTGGTCGGCTGTTGGCCTCATTGAGGAATGATTATTAATATTAATAAGGTGTAGGTCGTGTCGACTGTCGAACAACAATATTTTGCATTGCTTCGTGCCGCCCTTTGGGACACATCGGTTTCCATCGATGGTGAAATCGATTGGAAAGCTGTTATGCAGATGGCTGGGTTCCATAGCAATAATGTGCTGATTGCCGATGTGGCTTCGCGAATGACCGAAGGCAGCAAGCCTTCGCCCGAGATGCTGGCCAAGATGCAATCGCTCATGCGCAGCAACTTGTTCCACCTGATGCAGTTGAAGCAGGTTTTGGTTTCATCGGTGAAGCTGTTGCGTGAACATGATATTGAACCGGTGGTGCTGAAAGGTTTTGGATTGGCCTTGCTTTATCCCAATCCTTCCCTGCGCCAAATTGGCGATATAGACCTTTTCATCGGAATTGATAGTTTTCATAAGGCTTGTACCTTGCTACGTACCTTGCCCGGCAGCTACAACTGGGGGGAGGAAATTGATTCAGGCAGGCATTACAACATTGAGTTTGGGAACATCCCTTTGGAGGTGCACCGAGTGAGTGCAGATATTGAGGATGTTAAGCTGCTTCCCCATTATGTCGCCATGGAGAAGGAAGGCTTGGTCGACCATCCGCAGCGCGTCGACTATGGAGGCTTCGAGATATCCATCCCTTCCAAAGAGTTTATGGTGTTTTTCACCTTTTACCATGCCTGGCACCATTATTTAGAGACGGGTGTGGGGTGGCGACAACTCAGTGACGTTACATTGGCCCTTCATTCCTATCGTGGACAACTTGACCTTGATAAGTTGCGGCAATGGATCGACGCCATGGGCGTCATGAAGCCATGGCAGACCTTCGGTTTTCTGTTGGTAGAATATCTTGGCCTGCCAGAAGCGGAGTTGCCCTTCTATGATGCATCACGCCGAAAGCGGGCACAGAAACTCTATCGCCAAATCATGGAGGAAGGCAATTTTAAGCGTAACAATGGTTTCAAACGTAAGAATCCGAAACGCCGTTTTTGGCACAGAATGCACGCTTTTGTTGGCGTTTTTGTGGATTTTTTCCATCATGTGGGTGTGTTTCCAGCACAGGCTTTTCATGAAATGAGCAATACAATCCGAATCAGTTTTGGAAAAAAATCAAAAAAAAAGTAGAATTTTTGCACAGCGTATGAATTAAATGTTTATTTTTGCAGCGTCAAACAGTGTGGAAAGGAACACGAACAAATAACTAAACAACAAAAGTCTAACAAATTAAAACGTAAACAAAATGAAAAAAATGAACAAAATGTACCAAGCTCCCAAAGCTGAAGTGGTTGAGCTGAACGTGAACAGTGGCTTCATGAATAATGGCAACTGGAATGGTGCCTCTGTCCCGGTAATCAATGAACCGGAACTCCCGATCAATTAATGTGAAGGTAATTATTAAACAAAAAAGTTTAAAAGACAAAATGAAAAAAGTATTGAAATGTATGGGCATGATGGCATTGGTTGCTTTAGCCTTTACCTCATGCAAGAAGAATGAAGATACAAAGCGCTCTTTCTATGCTTCTGGTGCAGCACTCCGTATTGAGAACGTGAGTGAAGACAGAGCCTATGTCGATACCGATAGCAAATTCCATTTCCAGCAAGGTGATGTGTGCATGGTGTTCAACATTGATGAAACGACTCCTACCAAGAGCCACGCCGCTCTGTATGGCGCCGTTGAAGATGGTGTCACTAACGTGCATTTCTTAAACATCGATTACGGTGAAGTCGCTGAGGATATGCTGGATGGTTACTATGCCTTCTATCCTGGTGGCCCTGGTCGTACCGTTACTTATCTTTACCAAGGTGAGAACAAGTGCAAGTTCTATGTGGCTCCTGAGCAAGAGTATCGTGAGGGTATGGTCCCCGCCAACGCTTTGTATGCAGCAGCCAAGGCTTCTGACGGTAGTCATTTGATGGGTGACACTTATTTCCTGTTCAAGCCCATCAATGGTGTTCTTCAACTGAAGCTGAAGGATGAAAATGAAAGAACCATTACGAAGGTTGAAATCGTTGACAATGGTTTCAGCTTGAGCGGTTTGGTTGAATTGATCATCCCCGAGGTGGATCCTGCTGAAATGAAAGCTCTCTTCGATCAGTATGATCTGAGCAATCCGGCTTATGTTCAACGTTTGAATGAATACAAAGCCAGAGTTGGTTACAATGTAACTGATGAGATCATTCATAATCCTGTCGACAATACCGACACTCATTACGTAAAGGGTAACAGGATGACTTTGAACATCCCTGGTGGTGTGCAATTGGCAAACAATTACGATGACACTCCTGAACTCAACATCGTGTTGCGTCCTTTGGCTTTGAGTCAAGGTTTCCACATCATCGTGACCTTTGATGATAACACTACTGCAGATGTGAATCTTTCCAATTACTATGGCTTGATGATTAATCCTGGTACGGTACACGTTGTTCCTGGAAACATTACCAACCTCTAATCCATTTTGGAGTAATTAAAATGAAAAAGCACTTCCCTTTGGGAGGTGCTTTTTTAGTATTATATGGTTGTGAAAAGATGTGAACGTGTCGGCCAATTTGTGGCATTTTTTAGGTGTAATAGATGCAATGACGCAAATTTTAATGCTATTTGTTTAATACAATTATTCCAAAAATATACTTTTTTTATACCGTATTGATTTTTTTTTCTATTTTTGACGCATAAATAGGTAAAAATAGGAAACACTAATCCAATAAACAACAACACCAAACAAACAATAATAATATGAAAAACGTTATTAGATGCATTTGCATGATGGCGATAGTAGCTTTGGCGTTCACCTCATGCAAGAAAGAAGTTCAAAAGACCACAAAACCAACAACGGCCATTTTCACGATAACAGCCCAAGATCTTGTCGATGGAAATGTAAATGAGAACAGAGCCTATTTTGACCCTACTTCATTAAAAATCATGTTTGATCAAGGCGATATGGTCATGATCTTCAACATTGACGAAGAGGTTCCTACCAACAGCCAGTGCGCTCAGTACGCGGCTGTTCAAGACGGTAATTGCGTTGCACTGCAGAATTGTGGATTAGGCGAAGTCGCTGAAAATGTCAGGAATGCTTATTATGCATTTTATCCCAGTGGCCCTGGCCATATCCAGTGCGAATTCTACCAAGGCGAGAACAAGGCTAGGTTCTATGTTTCACCTACTCAAAAGTACCGCCCCGATAGAGTACCATTGGAGGCTATGTATATGGCTGCCAAGGTGGACAATGTTGAGCATTTGAGCCAAACCATGAATTCCGAAACGGCTTTCCTTTTCAGAAACATTTGCGGTGTTTATGATATGATGCTCTTCGACCCCAATGGTCCTACTGTCGTTAAGGAAATCAAGATTACTGACAACAGCTTCAATCTTTCTGGTTGGGTGGAGGTGATTCTCCCCGAAGTCGACCCTGTTGAAATGCAGAGCCTCTTCAATAACTATGATCCGAGCGACCCGTCTTACATGCAGTCATTGTCACAATACATTGATAGAGTGGGTTTCAATGTGACTGAACAAGGTAACACTCTCACTTTAACCATGCCTGAGGAAGGTGTGCAGATTGGTACTACTCAAGCTACTTGCACTCATTTCTACATGGTGCTGCGTCCTTTGGCTCTTACTAATGGTTACACCATTGACATTAAGTTTGCTGATGGTAGCATTAAGACGATTGATTTGTCAGATCGCAACCACCAAGTTGCTCCTAATGTGATTAAGCATTACGGATTTAATCTTGCTAACTATTAATCTTAGTAAGAAAACTATTTAGAAAAGCGCTTCCTTTGGGAGCGCTTTTCTATTTGTGCTGAGTGGGTTGTGGTATTGCGACGGCTGCTATGAATCAAAATCGCAAAAAAAAACGGCTGCCACAATGTGACAGCCCTACAGAAGGAGCAAACAAAAAAAGAGACGCGAAATTTGCGTCTCTTCGTTTTTTTTGTGGTACCGACGGGAATCGAACCAGTGACACGAGGATTTTCAGTCCTCTGCTCTACCAACTGAGCTACGGTACCTCCGTTTGTGGCTGCAAAAATACGACATTTTTCTCAATTGGCAAGAAAAAAACTTCAAAAACTGAGAAATTTTTGTTTTTTGAATTGTTTTATACTGGTTTTCAATGATATAGCGAATAGTGCTCACAATTAAAACAATAAAAACTTGCTCAACGAGTTAAAAAATCGGATATTTGCACGCTCTTACCCCCCTCAGTCCCCCCTAAAGGGGGGAAGGTGGGGTAGTGCGTGCGTAAGATGTTATGGTTATGAGAACACTTTTTTTGAAAAGCATCATACTCGTTTGCCTGTTGGCTGGTTTTGGCCTTGGCGCCAATGCTCAGGCGGATGTGGATTCGCCATATTCCTTGTTCGGCATCGGACAGGTGAATGGGCGTTCGATGAACGTGAGACTGAAAGGTATGGGAGGTGCAGCCAACGCCATGTTTGGTGGTGGAATCATTAATGCTGAGAATCCCGCTTCCTATGCCAAGATTGACTCGCTGGCCTTCCTTTTTGACGCCGGTTTCTATTTCAAGACTTCGACCTTCAGCACGGCCTCTCTTTCGGAGAAGGCGAACAACGCCTCGTTCGATTATGTTTCGATGGCCTTTGGCGTGATGCCTTGGTGGAAGATGGCATTAGGCGTACAGCCTTATAGCACTTCGGGCTACAATATGCTCGTTGATGATATCGAGCCTGGCATTGGCAAGACCACCACGCGCTTTAAGGGTAGTGGCGGCCTCAACCAAGCTTTCTGGGGCAATGCCTTCAAGATCGGCAAACACTTTGCCGTGGGCGCCAATGCCTATTATGTGTTCGGCAACAGCCAAGCTGAGACCTCACTCTATTTTCCTGACTCGGCCTATTACATCGGTTCGCGTCGTAGTGTCGATGTGATGGTACGCTCCTTCATGTTCGACTATGGCATGTTGTTCAACACCGGTGTTGGCGATGATATGCAATTGAGTTTTGGCCTCACCTATAAGCAAAAGATTAATCTCAAAGGTGATCAGACTCTGTTCATCCGTTCGTTTGAAGAAGACATCGAGACGGACGTGGAATATTTGATTGACACCATTACATACGTTGTTGAGGATTCCAAGACCACCATGCCTCAAGGCATTGGCTTTGGTGTGGCCTTGCAGAAGGGCGATGATTGGGCTGTGGGCGCCGACTTCAATTGGACACAATGGTCAAAGTTTGCACGTCAGGGAAAGACGGAAAGACTGCAGGATTCATGGAGGGCTTCAGTAGGTGCCGAATTTACACCAAAACATACGTCTATTTCCGGATATTTTTCGCGTGTCACCTATCGCTTTGGCGGCTTCTATGAACATGGTTTCATCAACCTGCCGGGTAACGATGGACTGGACCATTCTATTAATAAGGTGGGTGTCACAGCAGGTATATCGATGCCGTTGCCCAAGACCTTGTCGAAGGTCAACCTGGCTCTCGAAGCCGGTCAATATGGCACTCGCGAAGGTGGCCTGATACAGGAACGCTATGCCAAGGTGAGCGTCGGCGTTTCCGTGTTTGAGCATTGGTTCATGAAGCGCAAGTACAAGTAAGGAAATCTTGCGAAAACATTTTGGAATGATATTTGAATAAGAGCAAACAAGTCTAACACTAAAAATAAGAAGAGATGAAAACGAAAAGATTAATGATGATTGCCGTTATCTTTGGAATGGCAATGAGCGTATCCGCCCAAGAGGTGTCAGAGTCGAGGCTTACAAGCAATGGGAAGCGGCCAAGTTTGCGCCGGAAGCCATCAGCACCGAAATGGTCAACGCCTGGAGAGAGGTCTTCCTCAACTGCCCCCGTTCCAGCCAACTTATCTACACGAGAGGTGAGAAGATCATGGACTACTTCATCCGCACCAACCCCGCCCAGAAAGATGCCTACATTGATACGATTTGCATGATGATGGACAACAGAGCCCAGTATTTCCCGGTCGACCCGAAGACGGGCAAATCGCAGGTGGCTGGCATCATGGGCCGTAAAGGCTTGCTCATCTACACCTACAACAAGAACCGCTATGAAGAGGCCTACAACGTGCTGAAATCCGCCGTTGATCTTGATGCCTCACAGTTGCAGGGCGCTTACATCGATGCTTACTTCAAGGCTACCATCGACATGGTGAACAACGACAAGGCTGAGAAGATGACCATCATCAATGTCTATCAGGAGCTCTCCGAAGTGCTTGATAACAACATCGGTGCTTTGGCTACGACTGAGACGGAACTTGAGACTGCCAAGGAAGAGGCTTTGGCAAGTGGCGATTCCGAAGCTGTTGCCAACTTCGAAAAGCAGATGGAGAAGAATGAAAAGAACATCAACATCAACAAGGGTGTGAAGAACAACCTCGACAACCTGTTCTCTCCTTTTGCTTCTTGCGACGACCTGATCAAGGTGTTCAGTGCCAAGATGAAGGAGACGCCTGACGATGTAACATTGCTCAAGCGCATCACCACCATCCTTGATAAGAAGGATTGCACCGACTCGAAGCTCTTCCTTGATGCCGCTGTCAAACTGAATGAGCTGGAGCCCAGCCCCGAGGCTTCCTATAGCTTGGGTATCAAGTTCTTCAAGGACAAGAAGTATAGCGAAGCTGCCACCTTCTTCGAGCAAGCCACGAAGACCGACAACAACGACCGTAAGTATCGTGCCTACCGCAACTTGGCTATGTGCTACCAGAACATGGGTAGCTTAAGCAGAGCCCGCGATATCGCAAGAAGAGCTGCACAGGTTGACCCGACCGCTGGTGAGCCTTACCTCATCATCGCCCAACTCTATGCTTCAAGTGCCTCACAGTTCAACGATGATATTGAAAAGGGTGCCGTGTATTGGGCTGCTGTCGACAAGTGCCAGAAGGCCAAGTCCATCGACTCCTCAATCGCCGACAGAGCTAACCGCATGATCAGCTCCTACACTGCAGGTTTCCCGAAGGCAGAGACCATCTTCTTCAACGACTATAGTGAAGGCCAGTCCTTCAATGTTGGCGGCTGGATTGGTGAAACAACCACCATCAGAGCTAGAAAGTAATTGAAACACATCCTGAAAATAGGAATCATACTCAACATCACAGCCTTCGTGGCTGTGATGTTGTTTTCGTGTTCAAACCCCGATGCCATTGTGCAAGCCATGGGGTCGGATGACACGCTGTCGGGCATCATCGCCGATAGCGTGGTTTTCTATCGCAGCGACTCGGGTGTGATTAATCTTGAGTTGCACACGCCTCGTATGGTACGTATGGAGACCGAAGATGATATTATGGAGTTTCCCCTTGGTTTCGACGTGTATATGTACGACAAGGGTGAAAAGACCACGGAGCTTCATGCCGACTACGGTAAGGACTATGGAAAGATGCGATTAATTGAAGCCCAAGGCAACGTGATCGTGCAAAACTTTGGCAGCAACGAGACCATGTATTCCGACAAGCTGTTCTGGTATCAAGATACGAAGATGATATATACCCGATCGCACGTCAAGATTGTCACGCCTGACAAGCAGATTGAGGCCGACAGCCTTGTGGCGCGTGAGGATTTTTCGGAATACACCATGTATTCGGGCAGTGCCTTGCTCGATGTGGATGAGGAGGATTGAGTTATGGGAAGTTGGGTTATTGTCGCCATCACTTTGTTCTTCTCAGCCCTTTGTTCCGGGCTTGAGATCGCTTTCAACAGTATTAATCGCCTGCAACTTGAGGTGGAGCTGACCAAAAACACCTTCTCTGCCAAAATCATTAGGTTGTTTCTGAAAGACCAGTCGCGCTTCCTCACATCTTTGCTATTGGGCAACAACATTGCCCTTATTGTATATGGCATGAGCATGTCGCAGCTACTTGATGCACCTGTCAACCATTGGCTACAATACATCTCTCTCGACAATGATTTTATGGTGCTGTTGGCGAAAACCATCCTTTCTACGTTGCTTGTGTTGCTGGTGGCCGAGTTCCTGCCCAAGATGCTGTTTCGTATTAATCCCAATGCCATCCTTTCGTTTTTCGCTTTGCCGACCTTCATCTGTTATTGTCTGCTCTATCCGCTGATACTCGTTTACACGGGCATCTCGGAGTTCATCATCCGACACATCCTTCGCCTCAAAGTGGACCGACAGGAATACCGATTTTCCACCGTCGACCTCAACGACTACATCGCCGAATATGCCGACCCTGAGGAAGCCGATGAGGACATGCAGCAGGAGATACAGCTTTTCCAGAATGTGATGGAGTTCCGTTCGGTCAAGCTTCGCGAGTGTATGGGACCGCGCAACGAGATTGAGTCAGTGAAGCTTTCCGACAGCATTGAAGCTGTGAAAGCCCGTTTCGAGGAGACCAAACACTCGAAACTGATTGTCATTGGCGAGAGCATTGATGATATAGTGGGTTACGTCCACTTAAACGATGTGGTGCGTGTCGTGGCTGAGCATAGGGAAGTGGCTTTGGCTGACATCATACGGAAGATTGACTTTTTCCCCGAAACCTATACCGCCGATAGGCTTTTGAAGCATTTCATCCAGCAACGTCAAGGCGTGGCGGCTGTCGTCGATGAGTTTGGCGGCACTGCCGGTATCGTAACGATGGAAGACGTGGTGGAGGAAATCTTTGGCGAAATTGATGACGAATATGACGTGGAAGATGAGGTTGAGAAGATGGTAGGCGACAACACCTTCGTCTTTTCTGCCCGCCTTGAGATCGACTATCTCAACGATACCTATAAGCTCGATTTGCCTGTTTCCGATGACTATGAGACCTTGGCGGGCATGATTTTGCATTATTGTGAGAGCATTCCAGAGCAGGGACAAGTGCTCAAAATCGGCAATTATCAGGTCAAAATCTTGAAAGCTTCCCATATGAAATTGGATGAAGTGGAGTTGAAAATTCAAAATAAGTAGTTGATTTTCAAATTGTTTTAGAAATAGAAAGCAAAAATTGATGCTTTTGGAAAATAAAAATGGAACATTTGTCCCTGCGAGTTGAAATCTTTACTAAATTTGCACGCTCAAAATTGAAGTTTAATAGTAATTAGAAAATAGAATTATGGCAGCAATTGAAAAAATCAGAAGACGCTCCGGATTGCTGATTGCAATCATTGGTATCGCATTGTTAGCGTTTGTCTTACAAGACCTTTTCCAAAGTCAGGGAAGAAACACGGGTCCCACCGTGGCCACTGTTGATGGCGACAAGATTTCGGTGAGAGACTATGAAGCACTCAAGGAAAAGAATCTTGAAAACAGAAGGTCTTCAAACAACAACCTCTCTTCCTCCGAGACTTATGGTATCTACAACAGCACTTTGGAAGAGATGATCAAGGATAACATCATGACCAAGGAATATGAGGCCGCAGGTATCGGCATCACCACTGAGGAACTGATGGACCAAATCACTGGCGAAAAACCTCACCAGTGGGTGGTTCAGAGCTTTGGCGATGGTAACGGCAATGTTGACAAACAACAGGTGACCGAGTATCTTCAAAACCTCAGCAACCTTCCAGCTGAGTATTACAACCGCTGGCTCGATTTCGAAAAAGCCTTGAAGCAAAACCGCTTGGAGACCAAGTTCGACAATTTGGTGAAGGCATCCTATTTCCTTCCCACTCCTTTGGCCAAGAAATACTATGAAAACAAGAACATGAAGGCTTCGGCTGATGTCATTGCCTTGCGCTACACTACCATCCCGGATTCGACGGTGACTGTTACCGATGCTGATAACAAGGCTTTCTACGAGGAGAACAAGTTCCGTTATGAGACCGATGAGAGACGTGACATCGAGTACGTATTGTTTGAAATCAAGCCTTCATTGGAAGACCGTCAGGAAGCACTGCAATTCGTGCAGGAAAGAAAGCCCGAATTTGAGGCTGCTGAAAGCGCTGCCAATTATGTGAACGACAGCTACAACTCTGACAAGCGCTACGATAGTACTTGGTTGGGTCGCAAGGACGTTCCCGAAAAGATTGAGCAAGCTATCTTCGACAATGGCAATGGCGTAGGCTATGTGTATGGTCCTTACGAAGATGAAGACGCATTCAACTTGGTGCGTATCGTTGACATGCAGAACCGTCCTGATTCATTGCGTGCCAGCCACATCCTGATTGGTTACAAGGGTGCTATGGGCAGCCAAGACACCATCACTACCAAAGAGGAAGCTGAAGCCAAGGCCAACGAGCTGTTGGCTCAATTGAAAGCCATGAAGAATAACGATGAGCGGTATGCCGAACTGGCCGCTGAATACAACACCGATGGCACTAAGGAAAAAGGTGGCGACCTCGATTGGTTCACCGATGGCACTATGGTTCCTGCATTCAACGAATACGTGATCAACAATCCTGTGGGTTCGTTGGGCGTTGTGGAAACACCCTTTGGCTATCATATTGTGAAGGTCACTGGAAAAACCGAGGCTCAACCTAAGGTGCGTCTTGCTTTTGTGGAGCACAAAATCACTTGGAGCACGAAGACCTATCAGAACGTTTATGCCGAGGCCAACAAGTTCTTTGCTGAAAACAGAACTTACGACCAATTCAATAAGGCGATCGAGGAGCAAGGTCTCACCAAGCGCACGATGCCTGGCATCCAGAAGTCGACTTACCAAATCACAGGTCTTGAAAGTCCGCGTGAAATTGTCCGTTGGGCTTTCGATGAAAAGACCAAGAAGGGCGACATCTCCGACAAGATCTTTGAACTCGACAACAATCAGTTAGTCGTAGCCGCTTTGACAGGCATCATCCATGAAGGTTATGCTCCTTTGGAGGTCGTTGCCGAGCGTTCCAAGTACCAAATCCTCAACAAGAAGAAGGGCGAGATGGCCGTCGAGAAGATGAAGGCTTGTGGAAACGATGTGAACAGAATGGTGAACGAACTTGGTGCTGAATCCACCACGGTTTCCGATGTCAATATTGAATCGCGTGTGTTGAGCAACTTTGGTGTTGAGGGCGACATTGTTGGTATGCTCATGGGCATGAAGGAAGGTGAGGAAGTCGGTCCCGTTGCCGGCAACTCTAGCGCTTTCATCATCAAGAACGTGAAGTTCGCGGCTCCTGAAGAGACTACTGACTATAGCAGCATCATCAGAGAGAAGACCAGCCAGTTCTCCAACAGAGTGTTGAACAATGGTGTGTACAACGCTTTGAGAAACAACGTTAAGATCAAGGACAATAGAACCGAGATTTTCTAAGGTTCTGCTGTTTAGAGAAATGGGTGCGTCGGCTTTATCGGCGCACCTTTTTTTGTTTCAACGTACTAATCTGATGTAATTTGCGTTTTAGGGAAAAGAGAAATAATTAGAAACAGAATACAAATCCTATGAAAAAACTTACTTTATTGATTGTCGCAGCCATTGCTTTTGCATTTATGGGCTGCCGTAAGCCTGTTGAAGTGTCGTTTGACCAAGCAACGCAAGAGATTGACGCACAAGGAGGCTCCATAGAGGTGTCGCTGAAGTCGAATGGTGAATGGACCATCGCTATGACCGAGGGATGGGTTATGGTTTCCTCGATGAAGGGAAACGGCGATGCCACACTTACCCTGACTGTTGCTCCAAATACGACAGGAGAGAGCCGTACAACTGAAATCACAGCCAGCACCAAAGATAACACTGCCGTTTTGACTTTGACTCAGAATGCACCTCAGTATTATGTTAATGTGAACCCTATGGACATTGTTTGTGGTGCTTCAGGGGGTGAGTTCACAGTTGAGGTTTCGTCCAATGTCGAGTGGGAGGTCATAACACCTCAGTGGGTGACCAGTTCGATGATGAATGGCTCCAATGACGCAACCCTTACATTGACCATTAGCCCGATGGAAGGCGATCATGCTGGTAACCGTGAAGGAGAGGTTGTCATAGGTGGTCCTGAATCAATTTCTGCTAAGGTAAATGTCATCCAGTCGGTGTCACCGTCTTCAAGCATTCAAGTTGTTCCTGAAAACCTTAGTTTTGCTTGCACTGGTGAAACTAAGACTGTAGCGGTGACCGCTGAAGACAGTTGGATAGCCACTGTTGGAGAAGAATGGGTTGTGTTGAATCAAAATGAAGGACAAGGTATTGCTGAAATCAGTGTGACCGTAGGGGAGAACCCCATGTATGAAGTACGTCAGACCAATGTCGTTTTTAATACGGTTGGAGGTGCCCAAGCTGTGCTTGTCATCAGGCAGGAGGCCTCTCCCAACCCGCATTTCCTTGAGGTTTCACCTCTCGTATTCCAATTTGGAAAAGAAGGTGGCGAAAGAGAGATTAGCGTGAGTTGCGACGCTGATTGGGGATTTGATTTGGATTGCGACTGGTTGTCACTCTCACAACAGTCGGGGACGGGCAATGCCACTGTCGTTCTGACGGCCGAGCCAAATATGCTTTTAGAGTCGAGAACAATGGATTTTAGGATCAAGTCGGGAGTCTTGAATGCTGAGTTAACCGCAAGTCAAGCACCGGGCGATGAGCCGATTATGGCTAGTTTTGAGCCTGATACCATGTTTGTTTCCTTTACTGGTGGCGTGTATACTGTGCAGCTGACTTCGAACACTTCATGGCAGCTACAGGTGAGCAGTTGGATTACTTTGATTACCAGTTCAGGCGAAGGTGATGCCACGTTTGACATTGTGGTGAACAGCAATTCTGATCCTTATGAAAGGATAGGTTTTGTGAGAGCCATTCATAATGGACAAGTGTTGGGCACAATGATTGTCGTTCAGGAGGGTAAGATTGACACCTTGGAAGCCGATATAACCGAACTCGATGTCCGCCCCGAAGGAGGTAGTTTCGAAATACAGGTGTCATCAAACCAATCGTGGACGGTGAATACCGATGTGGAGTGGATCCATTGTGATCCTTTGAGTGATTTTGGAAATAAGATTCTTACCGTCACGGTTGATGCTATGGAAGGCTTTCGACCAAGAACGGGACATGTCAAGTTGAGTGGTGAGATGGGGAATAGTGTTAGCATTACAGTGAACCAACATTAAAAAGAAGGGGAAAGCGTTGCTTTCCCCTTCTTTTTTGGCATATGGTGGCTTAAAAGCCGAAGCTGAACCAATACCAGAACTTGTTTTCCATTTCTTTCCAAGCTTGGCGCGTTGAGGCGGCGAAGTCGGAGGTGTATTGGTTGAGGATTTCGGTGGCTTCCTTGTTCTTGCCTTCAGCAAGCAAGGCTTTTGCCCTTTCTTCAACGGCGGGAATCTCATCGAAAGCCTTTTGCTCAAAACGGTTGGCGGTACCAAGAAGCGTCTGTTTGGTGCGTCCCCATTGCACGGTGGCCAGCTTGTTGGCCTTGCGGTAATGCCATACCCAAGCCTCATCGCGGTAACGCAATTGACCGCATTTGTCGAAGCCTTCGGGCAAGGATGTGGAACCTGAGAAAATGGGAATACGAGGGCTTTGTCCTGGGTTGTCGCAGGCCATCCAGCAGATGGCGCCGATTTCATCGGGCATCCAGTCGCGGCATTGGATGATGTGATGGTAGCTGCTCCATGCTACGGCCACGGTGCGTTGGAAGTTGATGGTGCCAGGAGCGAGATAATTAATGGTGTTCATCATGGCGCTACTCACCCAGGGGTTGGCCACGGGGCTGATGATGGTGTCTTCGACCACCGAGCCGTCATCTTGGCGTTTCTTGGCGACCATCTTTATGTTGCGGGTCATGTCCATGTCGGTGCCTTCGTAGGTGCTGCGGAAGAGTTCCATCACCTTGCGCACGTCGACGTTCTCATCGGGTTTCACGGAGAAGGGCAATTCAGGCATGTCACGGTTGAAGTTCAATGAGGGTGCCAGCTGGCTGAGGATGAAGAATTCGCGGTCGCTGTAGTTCTTGCCGCCGCCATAGGAAGCGCGGAAAGCCTTCCAGAAGATGAAGTCGCCCTTGCCGTCCCAGAGGCCATATTTCTTCGCTACAGCCTCACAGTTGTCGGAGCAATAAAAGTCTTTGCTCTTGCGCTCAAGTTTGCCTATACGGGCAATATTGGCCGAAACGCCCACTTCATCGTCGGGGATGCGTTTGGCGGCCCACACGCCGCCGATTTTATCGGGGCCTTCTCCGAGGATTTCCATTTGCCAGACTTCGTTCTTGTCGGCAATGGTGATGCATTCACCACCGTCACCATAGCCGTATTCTTTCACCAGCTTGCCAATGAGTTGTATGGCATCACGGGCATTGTCGCAGCGCATCAAGGCCACGCGTTCCAGTTCCTCAATCATGAACATGCCTTTGTTGTTGACCAAGGTGTCAGGACCTGAGAAAGTGGTTTCGCCAATGGCCAATTGTTTCTCGTTGAGGCAAGGGTAAGCAGTGTTGAGATAAGCGTAAGTGTGTGCCACTTGTGGGATTTCGCCAGCCAGTTCCACCTTGCGGTTGTCGAAGGGGTCTTCGGTGTGCATGGTGCCTTTGTAGACTTTATGCATCTCGCCCTTTTCGTGGTCGGCGGCGGGTTCCCAGCGCATCCAGGTGCGGTAGCGGCCGTCACAGGTGTGGGAGGTGATGACCGAGCCGTCGGTGGAGGCTTTTTTGCCCACCATGATGCTGGTGCAATTGGCGCCAACGAGGCGCTCGTTTTCATCTTGTGCCATCGTGTTCAGACCGATGAGCAGAAGAGCGGAGAGGAATAATGATTTGAATTTAAGCATGATAAAGCAGAATTGATAATTGAATCGGCCCTTCGACAAGCTCAGGGACCTTAGCTTTTGTTTTAGAAGTCCAAAAATAGGAAAGAAAACGGTAGGTTTTGATGTTTTGGAATAAAAAGATTCATTCCCAGAACAATTCCTCAGCGACTCCATCGGCGAAGAGCATCTGCTTGTCGGTGAGGTAGAGGAATTCTCTTGTCTGTGAGAGCCTACCTTGGGCAATCAAAGGTTGGGCATGTTGTTCACAGTAAGAAGAAAACCTTTCGCCCATCTCGCGTTTGAGCCATTTCAGGTCGATGCCCCAGTGGGTGCGCAAGCGGAGCATGACATATTCGTCGTATTGCTGCTCGGGAGTTAATCGTTCAATCTCTGATATTGGATCTTGGACACGCTTTGCGTCATTGCGAGGAGGAACGACGAAGCAATCCAGGCATGGAGCTTTTGTTTCTGGATTGCTTCGTTCCTCGCAATGACGTGATGCGGCAGAGAACGCCTCACAATACCGTTCAACATTGGAAACATTCCATTGCCGTGAGGTCCCATCGTAGGAATGCGCCGAAGGCCCGAAGCCTGCATATGGTGTCCCAAACCAATAACTGGCATTGTGCTTGGAATGCATGCCACGACGGCAGAAATTGGAAATCTCGTAATGCAGATAGCCGTTTTCGGCGGCACGTTGGCATAGGATTTCATAATCGCGTAAGGCATCTTCCTCGCTGACGGGTTGCACTTTTCCCAATTCGATTTGTTTGGTCAAAATGGCATTGGGTTCCAAGGTGAGTGCGTAGGCGGAGAGGTGGGGGAGTTCCAATGCAAAAAAGAGGTCCAGATTCTTGTTCCATTGCTCTGCATCGGAGGTGGGCAAACCATAAATCAAATCAATGCTGATGTTGCTAAACCCTGCCTGTTTTGCCCAGTCGAGGCATTGCTGGGCGTGTTGCGAGTCGTGGCGACGGCTCAAGTATTTCAGGTCGTTGTCGAAGAAGCTCTGGATGCCGATGCTAAGTCGGTTGACACCAATCTTGCGAAGACCTTCGAGGTATTCCAATGACAGCGTGTCAGGATTGGCCTCAAGGGTGATTTCTGGATTTCTCCCAACAGAATAGGTGTTATTAATAAGGTGCAGCAGCTCGCTGATTTCCTTTATGGAGAGTAGGGAAGGCGTGCCGCCACCGAAATAGATAGTGTTGATGGTGGGCATGTTGTGATTACCCTTCAGCGCGGGGGATTGCGGGTCAAGCCCGCAATGAGACCCGCGCTGAAGGTACTCCTTTCGTGCGACAATCTCTGCTTTCAATGCCTCCAAAAAATGTTCTTTCAGCTTCAAGGAAGGCAGCGAATAGAACCCACAATAGGCACATTTCGAGTTGCAGAAAGGGATATGGATGTAGATGCCAGCCATGATGCAAAAATAAGAGAAGTCCCGCATTCGCAGGACTTTTCAGGTTTTTTCTGTTGTTGACTTTTATTTCTCAATACCCAGTTTGAGAGTCTTTTCTCCATTGTTGGTTTTGAGACGCACGAAATAGACGCCGTTTTGCAGGCAGCTGATGTCAATAGCCTCAAAGTTTTCACCGATGTGCAGCACACTTTGGCCCATGATGTTGAACACCTCAACTTGAGTGATGCCAGCTCCTTCGACGTGAAGCATGTTTTTTGCAGGGTTCGGATAGACCTTAGCTTCCTTCCCAAGTTCTTGAACGCCATCAGGAATAGGTGTCACCGAAAGCGGGGCGGAAAAAGCCTCACAATTGTCATCGAACACAGCGATGATGACATATTC
Organism: uncultured Bacteroidia bacterium; assembly: GCA_902771635.1. Classification (GTDB taxonomy): domain Bacteria; phylum Bacteroidota; class Bacteroidia; order Bacteroidales; family F082; genus Limimorpha. The sequence continues at coordinate 23,841 of CACXXW010000013.1, forward strand.
GTATGTTTGGAAGAACTCGACTTCGCTATCTACATATTCGGGCATTTCCAATAACTCTTGCAGGAGCTCGCCATCCTTCTGGATGTAGTAGCCCAAAAGGTTGCCTGTTGAGCCAGGTTCGGGTTCGGTCCAGTGCAGATACACTTCGGATACGTCACCACCGGTTTCTGCCGTCAGGTCGCGGACGGGATTACAGCTGACAACCACCTCTTCTTCACGAATCCATCCCATACGGTCGTTGCTGCCCTTGTAAGTTCCGAAAACGAGATTCTTAACAGACTGGTTCAAAGCGTATGCGGTGACGTACACGGGGTCATCGGGTGAGAAGTTTTGGACATAGGTCAAGGTGACCAGCTCTAACTGGCCGTCGCCGTCGATGTCGCCAAAGTTGGCCCCGTTCATGTAGGAGAGGCCTTGCGGGCGGAGCGGAAAGCCTTCGGTAACTTCGGTGCCGTCCATCTCCCAAGCTCGGATGTAGCCCAAGCCTCCCTCCATCAGGTTGAAGTCGGTGATGATTTCGTTTTCGCCGTCGCCGTCGATGTCGGCCACCGCGACGAAGCCTTCAATGCCTGCACTTAGGTTGAGTGGGAAGCCAGGTGCCACGTTGCCATCGGCATCATATTGGTAAAACACATTGCCTTCACCAGACATACCCATGAATATAGCGTGGCTGTCGCCGTTTTTCACCACGGTTGGAGTAGAATAGGTCCAACTGGTAACCTGTTTGGGCCAGCCTTCACGGTATTCGCCCGTGTGGGCGTTGCGGATGTAATGGTGTGGATTGTCGCCATGGCAGGCTCCGACAAGGTTCCACTCGCCGTTGCCGTCGAGGTCGACTATGAGCGGCGATTGGTAGGAATACTTGTAAGCTTCTTGACTATCAATTGTATAAATCACCTCGCCTGTATGGCTGACGCAGTAGAGTGCTGAGGTGGTTGCAGTGAAAAACTCCAAGAAGCCGTCACCGTCAAGATCGGCTAAGGTGGGCGTAAAAGAAGGTGTCGAAGGCATCTCGAAGGGGAAGCCAGGGAGTTCTTCGCCTTGCAGGTTCCAGACATGGATGCCTGCGGAGATGCCGGCCGAGGCTTTTCCACGACCGTTGAAGATGATTTCCAACAAGCCGTCATTGTTGATGTCGGCCAAGACAGGGGCGCAGATGAGCGGGTCGTTGTTGGTGACAGTGGCCAGCAGGATGTTGCCCGAAGCATCGAAGACATTGAGGCCGCCACGGGCGTTGCCGTATGCGGTGAGTGCCACGACTTCGAGGATGCCGTCATTGTTGATGTCGCCGACGGCAGCAGGGTATTGTGCCATGCCGCCTACAAGGGCCTGTGTCCAAAGCAAGTTGCCTTGTCCGTCGATGACGTTGATTTGCTCGTTGTGGCAGAGGATGATTTCATCGGCGCCGTCGTTGTTGAGGTCGGCCAAGGCCAAACCTCGCATAGGTTTGTAGGTGGTGTTGGATCCGAAACTCAAGGGAAAGCCAGGCATGGGGCTCAGTCCATCTCGACTTGCCGGAGGTAGTTGAGTGTATACGGTTTCGGTTTGGATGATGCCGTCTTCGTCGATGAAAGCTCGAGTGGCAGGTTGTTGAGCAGTCAAGCCTAAAGAGAGGGAGAAGAGGGCAAGCCATAGTAATGTCTTTTTCATAATTGTTTGTTTTAATCAATCAAAAAGGCCGTTCCATTTGCCGGAATCACCAGCGAATGAAACGGCCAGTAGTTTTTGTAGTTAGCCTATTTGGCAAAGATTATTTCTCTTTTTTGCAGCAACCGCCGAGGCACTTGTAGACCAGTCCTGCGAGGCAGGCACCGACAAGCGGGGCAACGATGAAGAGCCACACTTGACCCATGGCACTCCATTCGCCGCACTTCGAGAACAGGGCAACGCCAAGCGAACGGGCAGGGTTGACCGAAGTGTTGGTCAGCGGGATGCTGATGAGGTGGATGAGTACAAGGGTGAGACCGATGGCCAGACCGCCGAATTTGCCGTTGGCATGACGGTCATCGGTGACACCGAGGATGACCATCAGGAACACGAAGGTCAAAAGGGCTTCAACAAGGAAGGCACCAACAGTGGAAATGGCTTGATAACCTGTTTCAGGGCCGCCGCAAGCTTTTTGGAAGGCTTCGCCAAAGCCGTTGGAAGCAAAGACACCAGTAGCACCACCACCGATGGCATTCCAAATCACGAGGAGCAAAGCACCGGCAATGATACCACCGATGAATTGTGCGAGCCAATAGACAAGCATTTCCTTTAAGCTCATGCGGCCGTTAACGAAGACACCGAAACTGACGGCGGGATTGAGGTGGGCACCTGAGATGTGGCCGATGCCGTAGGCCATAGCTACCACGGTGAGACCGAATGCGATAGCTACGCCAAGGAAACCTACATGGCCAAACAAAGCGGTACCGCAACCGCCAAATACCAAAACGAATGTGCCGAACAATTCGGCGAAAAACTTGTTACTTGTTTTCATAACGTTTTAATTTTAAGTTAGTTATTAGTTGGTTTGATAATGTTGCCTTTTTCGTTGTCCCATGACAATATTCTTTTGGGACACTGCAAATGTACAAAATATTCTATGGTAGGCAATTTTTTTCAAAAAATATCAAATAAAACAGGAGATGATTTTCTATCCTATTTTCAGAAATAATCTAAATACCATCATGAAAAACATCTTTAATTAACATATTGATAATCAATTATGTAATAATTTTGTGGAAAAAAAAAGTAAAATTCTTGTAAAATATCACAAAAAAGCCATATTTTTGCAGCATAATTCATATTTAGAGCAATCTATATATGAAAGTATGAAAGTCCAAAAAGGGCATCAATAAATAAACAAATATAGAAAGGAAACAATACAAATGAAAAAGAGAATCATTAGCGTTATGGCCGTTTTGGCAATGCTGTGTGGTCCAACGATGATGCAAAGTGTTAAGGCGCAGCACATTTTTGACAACGATGAGGCGTTGGAAAAGAGCTTGCGTGGTGGAGTTAGTGCGTCGGAAAATGATCTTAATAGTGTCTCTATCCACGACGATGAAATTTCCATGGAAAACTATGCGCCTTTGAGCAGTGGCATCCTTGTTTTGGGCTGCCTTGGCGGTGCTTATCTTATTGGAAAAAGAAAGAAGGAGCAAGAATAACTCCTAATCACTTCGATTGTCTTTCTGCGGTTTTACGCTTTTAGTTTTCTGTTTTATAGATTTAATCGACAGAAATAGCGATAGCTATGCTGTGTTTGCATAGTTAATGAAGTTAATGAAATTGTTTTATCCAGGTCAAGTTGATTTTATTAACTGATCTGGATTTTTTTTAATTATTATAATATGACAAGACGCATAACAATACTAACCTTCTTCCTCTTAATATTGGCATGCTCTGTCATGGCACAGGAAAGCCAATCTTATCGTTTTTCATTGGAGGAATGCCTACGTTTTGCTGTAGCAAACAGCTACGAGCGCAAATCAATGGAGTTGACAGGCAAGTCGTTGGAGACAACCTACGAGCAATCAAAACAGCAAAGACTTCCTAACTTAAGCGCCTCGATTGGACAAAACCTGTCGAACAATGAAAACGGTTGGTCCACTTCAGGCAATGTTGGTGTAGGATCCTCTGTGACCATTTATCAGGGTGGCAACATCAACAATACTATTGAGCAGAGCCGCCTAAACGTGGAGCGTAACGAAGTGCAGTTGGAACGATACGACAACCAGCTTGCCACTCAGATTTTACAGAGTTTCCTAACCATTCTCGGCAACCAGGAACTGTTGAATTACCAACTCGAAGTGCTCAACACTAGCCGCGAGCAGGTGAAGCAAGGACGTGTGCGTCATAATGTGGGTACTATTCTCGAAAGCGACCTGCTGTTGCTCGAGGCGCAATACTACAGTGATTCGAACAACGTAGTCGACACGCGCATTAATATTGAAAACAATTTGCTGGATTTAAAGGTGCTGCTTTCGATGAACCCGACAGACAATTTGGAGATCGTCACCCCGAATACCGACAACCTGGATGACCTGAAGGATTCATTGCCTTCAGAAGAAGAAACCGTCAATCTTGCCATGGAATATATGCCCGACTTGCGTATGAGCCACTACGACATTCGTTTGGCCGAGAAGAGCGTCGACATGGCGCGAGGCAATTACTTCCCTTCCATCTCTGCCAATGCGAATGTAGGCATGGGTGTACTGTCGTTCGATTCTGATGGCAACTCGAAATGGTATGGTAAGCCGACAGAATCAGCAGGCATTTCGATGAGCATCCCGATTTACAGTCGGGGACAGACTAAAGCCAACGTGAAAAAGAGTCGCATCGCCTTGGAGCAAGCCCAGTTGGATTATGAACAATCGGCTCTTGCGGTGCGCCAAACCGTTGTGCAAGCCTACCGTAATGTGATTTCTGCTTACAATGCATATAAGGTCTCACAAGTCAAAGAAAACGCATACAGCAAGAGTTTCAATGCTTACAACATCCAGTATCAGTATGGTGCCATTACGACGGTGGAACTGCTGCAACAACAGAACAATTATCTGAACGCCCTTAATTCGTATATCCAGAACAAGTATTCTTTGCTGATGAAACGCAAGATTCTGGACGTGTATATGGGCAAACAAATAGAGTTGTAGGTATAGAGTTGTAGGGCTGTCACACCGTGGCAGCCGCAAGAAGAACGAAAATCGAATAATACGATATATGAAGAAAAAAAGAAAAATATGGTTGATTATCCTGGCTGTCGTTGTCGTGGCCATCGCTGCGATAATCATCATTAAGGCTATGAAATCAGCCAACAAGGAATTGGTCATCCGCACCCATGTGGTTGGAGAGTATACCGTTGAAAACACTGTGACCGCAACGGGCACCATTGAGCCAGTGGAGACTGTCGAAGTGGGTACGCAGGTGTCGGGCAAGGTGGAAAAAATCTACGTCGACTTCAACGACGTGGTGAAGAAAGGTCAGCTGATGGCCGAATTGGACAAGCAGACGCTTAATCAGAGCCTGAGTAGGGCTAAAGCTAGCCTCACTTCGGCGGAAAGCCAACTCAATTATGCGAAACTCACATACGAACGCACGAAACAGCTCTATGAGTCGAATGCCGCCACCTTGGCCGCCTATCAGGAAGCGCAGAACACCTACACGCAGGCTCAGATGAGCAAGAGAAACGCTCAAGCCTCATACGACCAAGCTAGGGTTGATTTGGCCTACGCCGAAATCTATTCGCCCATCGACGGCATCGTGCTCGATCGAGCCGTTGAGGTGGGTCAGACCGTGGCTGCATCATTCAGCACGCCTACTTTGTTTACTTTGGCCAACGACCTGACCAAGATGCAGGTGGAAGCCGACGTCGATGAAGCCGACATCGGGCAAGTGAAAGTAGGGCAGAGGGTGAGCTTCACCGTGGATGCCTACATGGATGATGTGTTTGAAGGTACAGTGAACCAAATCCGTATGAAACCGACAACCACGAGTAACGTGGTGACTTATACGGTCATCATCGAGGCTCCCAACCCCGACCAAAAGCTCTTTCCGGGCATGACTGCCAGTGTGACCATCGTCACGGAGGAAGAGACAGGTTTGGCTGTGCCTGCCGAGGCCTTCAATTTCACCCCAGACGAGCAAATGCTAAAAGCCATTCGCAAGAGTGAAAAACCCGATGGACAGCGCCCCGAGCCACCACAAGGCCAAAAGCCTCAGATGAATGAAGGAGGGCAAGTAGCCAGTCATAACAGGGTGTGGCTGAAGAAAGGCGATGACATGATGCCATGTCCCGTCAAGGTGGGAATGAGCGATGGTGCTTACAAGATTATCGAACAAGGGCTGCAGGCGGGTGACTCAGTGGTGCTTTCAGCACAGTATGTCGTCAAAGAGAAAGCCAAGAAGACGGGTGACAACCCATTCATGCCTGGCCCTCCCGGAAGAAACAAGAACAACGGCAACGATAAAAACAAGGGTGGTGGTCCTGATGGTCCTCCGATGTAATTCACTTTCGTTATGAGCACGCAATCCATCATCAAGGTTGAGAATCTCAAGCGGACTTTCGTCGTCGGCAGTGAGGAAGTGCATGCCGTGAAAGGCGTGTCGTTCGACATTTGTCAGGGCGAGTTTGTGAGTATCATGGGCTCGTCGGGTAGCGGCAAGTCTACTTTGCTCAATATCCTTGGTTGCCTTGACCAGCCCACATCAGGCGAGTATTACATCGATGGTATTTCGGTCAGGGAAAGAAGCAAAAACGAGCTGTCGGAAATTCGTAATCGCAAGATTGGCTTCGTGTTTCAGTCCTACAATCTCTTGCCGCGTACTTCAGCTTTGGAGAATGTGGAGTTGCCATTAGTGTACAATCCGGATGTATCGCATCGTGAGCGCCATGAGAGGGCACAACATGCTTTGGAATTGGTGGGCTTGAAGGACCGAATGGAACACATGCCCAACCAGCTTTCAGGTGGTCAGCAGCAACGTGTGGCCATTGCCCGCGCTTTGGTGAACGACCCTGTCATTGTGTTGGCCGATGAAGCCACAGGCAACCTCGATACGCGCACTTCATACGAAATCATGAGCCTCTTTCAGAGCCTTCACGAACAGGGCAAGACTATTGCCTTTGTGACGCACGAGTCTGATATTGCGGTATTTACGAGTAGAACAATCTTTCTTCGCGACGGTCACATCCTTCGGAATGAGCCTGTAGTAACCAAGTCAGCGGCAGAAGCATTGGCGGCATTACCCAAGGATAACGATTATTGATATGGATATTCTGAACCTCATACGGATTTCGGCGAAAGCCCTGCTGCGTAACAAGACGCGCACGGCTCTTTCCATGCTCGGTATCGTGATTGGTATTGCTGCCGTCATCGCGGTGGTCAACTTGGGTGAGGGCTTGAAGCAGAGTACGGCCAACCAATTGTCGGATATGGGCACCAACCTCATCATGGTGATGCGTGCCAACCAGCGACGTGGTGGCGTAAGCATGGGCTCGTCCAATGTGCAGTCGCTCAAGGTGAGGGATTGTGAGTTGATTGCCAAAGGCGCCAAAAACGTAACGATGGTCAGTCCCGTGGTCAACAGCGGCGGACAGTTGGTGAATGGTTCCAAGAACTGGTCGGGCACGGTATATGGTGGTTCTCCAGAGTATCTTGAAATCAAGAAGTATGAGGTGGCCACTGGTGTGAACTTCACGGATGAAGATGTGAAGAAATACGCTAAAGTTGGTTTGATAGGGCAGACCATTGTGGAGAATCTTTTCGATGACGGTGAAGACCCCATAGGCAAGACCATCCGTGTGGGTAATATGCCATTCAAAGTCATTGGGACCTTGAAAGAACGAGGCGAGAATGGCATGGGTATGGATCAGGATGACCTCGTGGTGATGCCATACAGTACAGTACAAAAGCGTATGTTGGGCGTCGATTATATCCAGCAGATTGTTTGCTCGGCTGCTTCCGAAAACGTGGCAGAAGCCGCTGTAGAAGAAATTGAGAGCATTCTGCGAGCATCCCACAAGATACCAGAGGGAGGCAACGATGATTTTGAGGTTCGCACCCAACAGGAGATGTTGGAGATGATGACGTCGATGACGGGTATGATCACTACGGTTTTGGTAGCCATCGCTTTGATTTCTTTGCTGGTAGGTTGTATTGGTATCATGAACATCATGTATGTCACGGTGACGGAGCGTACCAAGGAGATTGGTTTGCGCATGTCCATCGGAGCGAAGAATTCTGCCATCTTGATGCAGTTCCTTACCGAAAGCATTATTTTGAGCCTAATTGGAGGTGTTATTGGACTGCTGTTGGGTCTGCTGCTCTCCTATGTTGTCTCAATGGCCATGTCGATGCCTTACGTTGTCAATGTGGCTTGGATGTTTATTTCGTTTATATCCTGCGCCATCTTGGGCCTCATTTCGGGCTTCTTCCCCGCTTTGAAGGCCTCGCGCACCGACCCGATTAATGCATTGAGGTATGAATGATTAAAATGTAGACCATGAACATGGATACTTTTAATGAAGTGGATAATTACATTTCGCTGAAGCGAATAGTTATGCTATCGTTGACTATTACTTTAGCATACTATGCCATATTCATATTGACGCATTATTTCAGTAGACCCATGTTTGACAATCCAATCGAGATAGAGAGTTTGGATGGCCAAGATTTCGTGGTTTTGAACGGTGATACGCTTCAATTGAAGGAGATGACGCGCCTCAATCCCTCAACGCCTCATGAATCTCGAAATTATGATCCTGAACCTATAGATCATAAAAAATTACGGTTTTTGGATAAGGTTTTGGTGAATATCCCCCTTACGTTTATCATGGTTCTCGTTTTGTTGCTTTTCGACAAGAAAATCATGAGCCTAAAACTCAAAAAGAAGCGGGATGAGTTTATTGCAATTCTTATAGGTTCCTTTTTGGTTGGTATAATAATGAGTTCGTTGTGTATTGCCTTTCAATGGTACTGCTGGCCAAGTTGGAGGCCGCCGCATTCGCTATTCATTTGTATAGTAAAGGGTTGGTTGGGTGATTTGCCTTTATATGCTATTGCAGTTCTGTCGGCATATCTGTTGCGTTCGGTCTATTTTGAGAAAAAAGCAGCCGTTGAAAACGAAACACTTCGGGCTGAAAACCTTAACTCGCGCTATGAGACCCTGAAGACGCAGATGGATCCACATTTCCTTTTCAATTCGCTGAATACCTTGAAAGCATTGATTGAAGTCGATGTCGAAAAGGCTGGCGATTTTGTCCATCAGTTGTCGACTGTGTTTCGTTATACATTGAAAAACGAGGAAGTGGTTACTTTGGCCCAAGAGCTTGAATGTGTGCGTCCCTACTGCCAGATGATGAAGATTCGTTATGGCGACAACCTGCTTTTCGACCATCATATCGAACATGAGAAATACGATAACTACTATGTCCTTCCACTTTCAATCCAGGGGCTGATTGAAAACGCCATCAAGCACAATGTGGTCTCCTCAAAACAGCCACTGACGATTGATATTCATACGGATGATGATAATCATCTGATAGTCAGTAATAAAATTCAGCCAAAGATTGGAAAAGAGGAAGGAACGGGAATTGGATTGGCCAATCTTTCGGAGCGATATCGGATAAAATGGAACGAAAATGTTGAAATTTTTAACGACGGAAAGATTTTTAGCGTAACTTTGCCTCTTAAACTAAACGAACAATCACTATGAAAGCACTGATTATTGAAGACGAAGTCATGGCTGCGAAGACGCTGAAGAAGCTTCTTCTGGAAGTCAGCCCAGGTATTGAAATCGTTGGCATACTTGAATCCATCGAAGACAGCGTCGAATGGATTGCCAACCATCCCATGCCCGACCTGATGTTTATGGACATTCATTTGGCCGACGGCTCATCGTTTGCCATTTTTGATCGCGTTACCATCACATGTCCGGTCATTTTCACCACGGCATACGATGAATATGCACTCAAGGCTTTTGAGGTGAACAGCATCGACTATCTGATGAAGCCCATCAGCAAGGATGCCTTGGAGCGTGCCATGAACAAATATCATTCGCTGGTGGAGAAAAGTGTGGATACCAATCAACTCAGCATGATTTTGAGCCAGTTGGGAGAGAAGAAAAAGTACAGAAGCTTTTTCTTGCTTCCCGAGCGTGACAAGTTTATTCCATTGCCGGTTAGCAATATAGTCTACATTTATATTGATGCTAAGACGCTGAAGATCATCACAACGGATGGGAAGACATTCTATATGAACCACACCTTAGACGATGTGATGAGCGAACTCGATCCGCATGAGTTCTTCCGCGCCAACCGTCAGTTTGTCGTTGCCCGCAGTTCCATCAAGGACGTGTCGGTTTGGTTTGGCAACAAGTTGGCCATCAACCTTTTCGTTGAAACGCCCGAGAAGATCATTGTGAGCAAGGCGCGTGTGGCTGAATTCAAAGTTTGGTTTACTAAATAAGTATTTGATTTATAATTACTTATAGTAATCATTAAATTTTTTCCATAAAAAAGCATTGTGGGAACGAAAAAAGGTTGTACTTTTGCACCCACAAACCGAGAGGTTCAACGTAGTTAAAACGATGCTTCCGTAGCTCAGTTGGTAGAGCACCTGACTCTTAATCAGGGTGTCCAGGGTTCGACCCCCTGCGGGAGTACA
>CACXXW010000014.1 GCA_902771635.1 uncultured Bacteroidia bacterium
CTTGATGTTCTCTTTGGTGTTCCTTTGTTAAAAGGTTCCTTGCCTCGCGCGGCTCCCGCCGCGCTGGTCTTGTGCTGGCCTCAGACTTTCAAAGAACTTTCCGCTTCCGTCTCCCCTCTGTCCGTCCCCGCTTCCCTTCCGAAAGCGGGTGCAAAAGTACTACCTTTTTCCCATTCCGCAAGCACTTTTTTCAACTATTTTTTTTCTTTTCTTTATCACACTGATTGTCAGGAAGAAAAATTTACACATTTTTTGATTCCACCAAGAATCCAAGCCTTTTTTTCAAGATAAAACGGATGTTTGGATGTTTTTTTGCGGACAATTTGGAATCATCTGTCATCGTTTTTGGAAGGATTCTTAGGCTACCATGCCCGACATGGAGGCATTTCGAGCCAGAACACCTTATATAATATATTGGACATCGTTAGGCAATTCCGTTTTTATTCTTACCTTTGCGCCATGAACAACATGGTATAAAACGAAATCCTATGCCAAACAAGAATATAAAAGGAAGCCTGAGCGGAATCGTCGACAAAATGAACAAGAAGTATGATGGCCTCATTGGGGTGGGGTTCAATCTGGGTATTGACCGACGCATCATTCCCGTGATGGAAGACGGGGCGGTGGCGGGCTGGAAGATGCAACGCTGCGAAAACGGCGAATGGCTGGATATGGAAGACGGCCCCTTTGAGACCATGGAGGCACTGATAGCGTTTTATAAATGCAATTAACCGACAAACTTTTATGAAAGTCAACACTGTTTAGCAGCCGTGTCATGCCAGCACGGCCTGGTGCGATGGCGGGCATTTATGGCTGCGGCAGCTAGGAATCCGCAAATCGTAATATGAAAACCCGACATTGCATATCGGGGTGTGGTAGGGTCGTCCCTTCGGGACTCTGCCGCGCCCTACACCATTACGGAACGACAACACTCTCGCCCCAAAACCCTCATCGCGGGCCCAGACCCGCGATCTCCTACGCTCCTTGGACACACTTCTTGTCGTCGCTTCGCGTCATCGCGAGGAACGAAGCGATCCAGATGAACCGCGACCAACGGCGGCCAATGGCTCTTACCCCAAGGAAGCCGCCTCAAGCCGCCGATGGAAACGGCACATTAGAATTGCTTACTGTTCCTTCTCCTTGATGAGAAGGAACCAAGAATCAAGGCCGACATCATCGGTCCCAACGCACTAAGCGGGCGCTTCCCCGCCATGTCGGCCGGTCCCGCGCGCCCTACCCAGTCGGTCTTTGGCGTTCCCTCACACGGCATAAAGGAGGAAAACAACACTGCAACGGATAACACTCCCGCCCCTTGACGTCATCGCGGGCCCAGACCCGCGATCTCCTATGCTCTTGGGACTCTCTCCTGTCGTCGCTTCGCGACACAGAGCGAAGCAGCCATGTCATGCCAGCATGGGCAGTCGCGGTGGCGGGCATCTATGGCTACTGCCATCTATTTTCGTCCTTTCTTCTTGATATGAAAGGACCAAAGAATCAAGACCAACATCAAAGGCCTATCGCAGTACTACCGAAGTCAGCTGACTTTAGGAATGTGATACTGAAAATACTGATGAGCTAATCACCAAATTTAACCCCGCTCTTACAATCTTTCTCAAATTGCGTCGAAGTTTCTTTAAGAATAATGTCAGGAAAATGGGATTTTATATACTGGATAAAGGCATTATATCGATTGGCCAATTCACTCATATTATCTTGGAGCCATTTGATGGTTTCCTCATTATGTTTATTAGCCACTCCAAACATAGATTGCACCAGCCTATACCTGTCTCCATTTGTTGACTCATAACATTCACCATGACCAGTCATTTGAAAAAACAGTTCGTAGAAAGGTTTCAACACTTCAAGGAGTGCCGGATTGAATATTTGGAATGCCGAAGCAAGAATAATTGACTTCCATGCGTCAGAACTAATAAGCAAAATATCACTTATATAATATGGTCCTTCTTTCAGATACTCATCCATCGCATAAGTACTGAAATAATTCATCAATTCGGACATTTGTGCTTTGTCACGTTCCTGATAGATAAGTTGAAGGTGATAGTTTTGGGCTCGCTCATAAGCATCCCAGCCTTTCTCGCTATAACTCCATACTACTGAAATACCCTCGTAATCTGTTGTAATGGTATTCGTTTCAGCCAATCCAAAATGATGAAGTTTGTCAACAATTGCTTTTTTGTCATCCTCAAGGATGCCTTGATATGCATTTCCCAAAGCATCATAAATGGCGAATTCAGTATGGGGTGATCGCAAAGCTGAATCGACTGCTTTAAGAATGTCAACCCATTTGATATCCTTTTCTTCTATTATATGAGGTTCATTAAAAAACTGCTTTTTCTGAATATGAATATGCTCTGATAAATTAATATCAAATTTATCCTTGACAACACCTTTATCAGCAGGCAAAGCCTCAATCGTTTTTATAAAATCAGCACGTGCTTCAGCCCACTCTTTTTCTGATAGTGTTTCAATTCCAAATAATTGAACCAAGTCGTTTTTCAGTTGATCCAGGTCAGGAGTAATATCTTTTCTTCCTACTAGTACCCCCTGATGGGAGCCAGTCAACACACCTTCCATCGAAGATTCCATGAAGCCTTTGACTAGGAATGAGAATATTGGGCACTCTTGAACCCAAGCAGCTCCCATTTCATTCAAACTCACAGGGCTTGTATACAGATGTGAAGAATGGATTATTATGACATACACTCGATAATCCGTAAAACAACGTTTTAATTCTTTATCCCAGTCACGACCAACTTTGATGCCATACCCTCCCTCAGAGGTACAGGTAATGCTTTCTCTTTTTTCGATGCCAATTGCCTTCAAGAGATTCAATAACGCTTTCGCAAAGGCTTTGTCTTCACTTGAATGGCTTATAAAAACCTTAGCAGGTCTTTCATCAGATTCGGAATGATGCATGGTCTCGTTATTCTATCAATATACGATAAAACTAATACATTTTATTGTATTTGTTTCCTTCTTATCAAGATATTACTTTTTAAACCACCTATTTATAATATAAAGCAATGACAAAAGGATGATGAGGCCAAGACCTATGAAATCAGCCACCTTAAAATTTGTAGTCCAACCAAATTTATATTCGTTGATTATTTTTATTATCGCTATTGTAATTATAGCCACTGGTAGTAAAACTACATAACAAAAATTTAAAACACGTGTGAACCAAGCTTTTGATTTTGAATAATATGCACCCTCACGATTAATTATGTATTTTTCATTGTCAGCACTGAGCTTTGTTTCACAATCCTTAAGATAGCGATACATCCTTTCAATTTTAATAACTGCTTGATAATACCTTGTCATAACCCATAGCAACAAGAAAATCAAGCCTGTGTTCAAATAATTCGTATCAAATACGAGGCCCTCAACACGACTCTTCAAATAAATATTGATTTTCTCGTTGAGCATAGCCGGATCATATATGAATCCAGCCACAAGCACAAGCAGAACCAACATTGAAACAGTCAACTTATTGCGCTCCGATAAATAGCTTTGCTGCAAAGACCATGTGTCCTTGTAGTGATCATAATAATTGTTTTCTGACTCCATAATAATAATGCTTTAATAAAACTTTGAATCGTCAAGTCACAATTAACTCAACTGAGTTGCCGACTCAACTCGCCGCAAAATTATGAAAGTTTTTCCATGTTACAAATAATAAAACCATATATTTGTGGCTTCAAGATTGTTCGTTGGACAGACAAATTACTCATTCCTTATGGACGGCAACCCCTATTTTGACAAGAAAAGACTGATTGAAGATCGTCGAATACTCATTTTCCTCTCGTCGACCTTCTCCGACATGCAGGAGGAACGTACTGAATTGATGAGGAAATTTGTAAAACTGAAAGTTAAGGCGGCCCAACGAAATGTTGCCCTTTCGCTACTTGACTTGCGATGGGGTGTCACAGGTGAGGAGGCTCGTAGCGGAAAGGTGCTCTCGGTGTGCCTCAACGAAATCGAGCACTCCTACCCTTTCTTCATCGGCCTGCTTGGCAACCGTTATGGTCATGTTTCCGACTCATCTGTATTCAGCAGGAACCCCGAATTGCTTGAGCGCTACCCATGGCTTGAAGCGGATATCGCTGCCGAGCGCAGCATCACCGAGATAGAGATGCTCTATGGCGCATTGCGCCACCTGGATCATCCTGTAGAAGCGGCCTTTTATATCAAGCAAACTTCAAATCCCGATGACAACCCGAAGCAAACTGCATTAAAGAAAACCGTTCGTAGCCAGAAACAGTATCATGTGGAGGATTACACCGATGTAACAGGGTTATGCGCCTTGGTGGAACAACATGTGTGCTCCATGCTTGACAAATACTTTCCCGATGGGGAGAGCACTCCCCTCGAGCGTGAGCGCACCGCCCAGCGGGCCTACATCAACAGCCGTCACAGCCATTTCGTAGGCCGCGAAAAGGAATTGGAGTATCTCGACACTTTCGCACGTTCCACCAGCACCCATCTCATCATCACAGGCGACAGCGGGATGGGCAAGAGTGCCCTACTGGCCAATTGGATCAGACACAACGAAAATTGCAATGATTTCAACTTAGTCTACCATTTCGTTGGCAACTCCTTTGCGGGCAACAACTATGAGAACGTGCTGCGCCACCTGTGTGATGAGATATATGACATCTATCACATAGAGAAAAACCTCAACCGACAGGAAAAGCCAGAGGAAGAAGCACAGCGTTTGGTATCTGAATTGGTCAGCCAGCAGAAACCACTTGTTGTAATCATCGATGGCATCAACCAAATCATGGCGCAAAAAGACGAGAAGCTGTTGTTGTGGCTGCCTGCCGCCAATCACAAGGTGAAGTTCATTTTCACCACACTCCGCGACGATCCGACCATGCAGGCTTTCGAACGCCGTGGTTATGAGGTACGCACACTTGGGGCGCTGACAGACGAAGAGCGTAAACATTTTGCTAAAATATACCTGAAGCGTGTTGGCAAAAGCCTTGATGAAGAGCCATTGCAACGCATTATTGACGGCCCACTGAACCGCAACACCTTAGTGTTGCGCACACTACTTGATGAATTGATTTGTTTCGGCATATACGAGCAGCTTAAAGACCGTATTAGTTACTATCTCTCTGCCAATGACCTCCCCGACTTCTTTGACCGAGTGTTAAAGCGCATGGAGGATGACTACGACAACGGGCAAGATTTGGTAAGCCATACATTGAAGCTCATTGCCCTTAGTGAACACGGTATGGGCGAGGAAGAACTATTAGCCATCACAGGCTTCCGCCAAATGGACTGGCACCTCTTTTACTGCGCCTTTTTCAACCATTTTGTGGTCAAAGGAGGACTTATCACCTTCTCGCACCAATATGTTGCTGATGCGGTGGCAAAACGTTATGCAATTGGTGATACCAAAGCCAACGCACCTTACCGTCGAGAGATAGTCAAGTACTTCTCTGCTATTTCAACGGATGATGAAATCCAACGTCAACGATGTATCTCCGAGTTGGCACACCAATACTATCACTTAGAGGATTGGCCGAACCTTCACAAAGTCCTTTTGAGTTTTGAAGCGTTCAGCTTTTATTTTAACACAAATAAAATGCTGCTAGCTAAGTATTGGCGGAAACTTAAAGCTATTGACAAAACGCAATTTGGATTATCGGATTACCTGCAAATTTCACAAAAAAAAGCAGACCAACCTTTAACTATTTCGTTAAACAACATTGGTTTATTTGTGTCTGATTATTTTGCAGAATATAATAATGCGTTAGAGTACTATTTCAAAGACTTGGAAATAAGTGAAAAGACACTTGACAAGGAGCATCCAGAAATCTCCACATCTTATAATAACATCGGTGCGGTATATTGGAAACAAGGCAACTACGACATGGCATTGTATTTTTACATTAAGGCATTGGGGATAAGGGAGAAAAACCAAGGCACAGAGCATCCTGACATTGCCACTTCATACAACAACATCGGCTTGGCATATAAGGAACAAGGTGCCTATACTAAAGCTTTGGATTATAATTTCAAAGCATTGGAAATAATGGTGAAAACTCTCGGCTCAAATCATCCAAATACGGCATCTTTATTCAACAACATTGGCTCGATATATGAAGAACAAGGCGACTACAGTAAGGCGTTGGAGTACTATGATAAGGCATTGGCGATAAGGGAGAAAGTCCTTGGCACAGAGCATCCCGATACGGCAACTTCCTACAACAATATCGGTATGTTGTATTATGACCAAGACGACTACGACAAGGCTTTGATTTATTATTTCAAAACAACAGCAATAACGGAGAAGGTTTTCGGAACGGAGCATCCGAACACTGCCAAATCTTACAATAATATTGGCGGGGCATACTATAAAAAAGGAGAATACGTCAATGCTTTGGAGTTTTTTTTCAAAGCGATGGCGATAAGGGAGAAAGTCATCGGCACAGATCATATAGACACTGCTCAATCTTACAATAATATTGGCATGGTGTATAAGAGCCAAGGTGACAATACCAAGGCATTAGAGTACTATTTCAAGGCATTGACAATAAAGGAAAAAGTACTTGTCACAGGACATCCTTCAATTGCCACATCCTACAACAACATTGGTGTAGTGTATGATGAACAAGACAATAACACAAAGGCTTTGGAGTATTATTTTAAGGCTTTGGCAATAAGAAAAAAAGCCTTCGGCATGATGCATCCAGACACTGCAACATCATACAATAATATTGGCGCAAGGTATTATAAACTAGGTAATTACAACAAATCCTTGGAGTTTTTGAACAAAGCATATAAGATTTTTGATAAAACACTTGGCCCCGAACATTCCAACACGAAAAACGTGTTAGTTTGGATTGTCCTTGTGAACAAAGCCATGAAATCCACTCCCAATAAATAACGACCTCAGCATAAACCATCACCTCCCCACCTATCTTCAACACAACAAAAGCACGAAACAATGCAGTTTAATTTTTGTAAAGTCAAAGAAAAAACATACCTTTGTCCTGTCATCAGATTTATTGAAAGAGCATGGAAACCATACAAATCATCCAAATCAAACAAATCATAAAGATTTTTCTTGCTTCCTCCAAGGAACTATCTAACGATCGCTATGCTTTCGGCAATTTTGTCCGTCGTTTGAACAAGACATACGAAAAGCGTGGCATCCGATTAGACCTTTTTGAATGGGAGGATTACGATGCGGCTTACAACAACCGACGCAAGCAAGACGAATATGACGACCAAATTCGAGACAGCGACATGTTTCTCGCTTTGTTTCGCACATGGGCTGGCAAGTTCACCATCGAAGAGTTTGATGTAGCAGTAGAAGAGTTCCGTCGCACTGGCAAGAAGCCTAAGAACTACGTCTATATTCGTGATTTGTTTGAAGGAGAAACTGAGACCGACGAGCTTATAGCATTCAAACGTCGCCTCTCCGATGAGATGGGATACTTTTGGATACGTTATAACAATAATGATTCCTTACAGTTGCATTTCGTCATGCAACTTCAATTAGTGGAGAGCAACCGTTTCGATTCCTTGAAGGTAGAAAACGGCGAGGTGAAGTTCGGGGATATGACTATAGCACAGATGGACAACTTACGCTTTGCCGCAGGCAATGAGGAGTACAAGCGCATGAGCCAGAGGCTTGCTGAGTTGCCAGGACTGATTGAAAAAGCTCGTTTGCATGTGGAAAACTATCCCAACGAAAAAGACTTTAAAAATGAATTGCAAGAACTTCTCAACGAACGCAACAAACTGCAAGACGACTTAGACCAACAACAACAATTCCTGTTGGATACAGCGATGCGAATCACCCGACTCTTGGGGGAGAGAATAACCGACCGTATGCGCCGTGCAATGGAAGCCTTCGAAGAGGGCAATGTGCATGAGGCCAACATCATCCTCGATGAAGCAGAGCATGATGCCGACCGCAATTTGACAGATTTTCGTCAAAGCAAAGAACTCACCGAACAGAAGCGTCAGAATGTCATCTACTCCATTGATGAACTGTTATTTAAAACTTCAACCTTGATGGCAGATGCTTCAATTCCTATTGACAAGCGAATAAATCAGGTCAAAGTTTTATATTCAAAAGCAGACCGACTTGCGGCCGAGGTTAACTACGACAAGGAGAAATACTTCTGTTTACTATCTGACTACGTTAAGTTTCTTTCTGACTATGGCTTATACAAAGAAGCCGAAGTAGCAGGACTTCTTCAAATCTCTATTGCTGAAGCATTATATGGAATAGAACATCCCAACACTGCCGCTTCATACAAGGAAATAGGATCTGTGTATTGGAAACATGGTGATTATGAAAAAGCTTTTGAATACGACTTCAAAGCTTTGACGATACAGAAACAGACACTTGGCATGGAGCACCTTGACACTGCCAGATCATACAATGATATCGGCACAGTTTATGATAATCAAGGCAATTACGGAAAATCTTTGGAATATCTTCTCACGGCTGCCTCTATAAAGGAAAAAATACTTGGAAAAGAGCATCATAATACTGCTGTGACATACAACAACCTTGGACTTGTGTATTGGAATCAAGGTGACTACGATAAGGCCTTAGAGTTCCATAAAAGAGCTTTAGAGATTAGAAAAAAAGTTCTCGGCATGGAACATCCATTGACAGCTCAATCCTACAACAACACTGGCATGGTGTATTATATTCAAGGAAATTACGACAAAGCCTTATTGCTATATCTCAAGGCTTTAGAGATTTGGGAGAAAACCCTTGGGATGGAACATCCCGATACCGCTGCCTCCTACAATAACATCGGTATGGTTTACAAAAGCCAAAGCAACTACAACAATGCATTAGAGTATTGTTTCAAAGCTTTAGAAATATGGAAAGAAGTCCTCAATATAGAGCACCCAAATATTGCCACCTCTTATTATAATATCGGGTTTATTTATGAAGAGCAAGGCAACTATAAAACAGCGTTGGATTATTACTCTAAATCATATCAAATTCGCAAGAAAAAACTTGGAGAAGATCATCCTAAAACAAAGGTTGTTTTGACAAGTATTAACGATGCAAAAGAAGCCATGAACTCTTCCAAAAACAAATAGCACTCCCAATTTCTATTTCATTACCTCAAACAACTCCAATATCTTCGATAATGCAACTGCACAGAACAAAGCAGTTTAAATGTTGTTAAGTCTAAGAAAATTCCCTATCTTTGTCCCGTCAATCCAATAGCGTTGGACAAAACTTTCAGGCCATGCAAACGATAAAGATTTTCCTCGGTTCATCAATTGATGAACTGCGTGAAGAGAGGTTGTTTCTTAGCGATTACCTTTTGAATTCAGTCCGTCCGATATTCAAGAGGGATGGTGTTGATATTGAAGTGGTGAAATGCGAAGACATCCGAACGGGCTATAGAGGCAAGTCTTCGCAAGAAGAAATCAACGACTTGTTGAGGGGATGCGACATCTCCGTGTTCATGTTCAAGACCAAGGCGGGACCTGTTACCGTTCGCGAATATAATGTGGCTCAAGAGTTGGTGGGCACAAAGAACCATGAGATTTATGTCTATTGCTTTGGCGTGACGGAGGAAGAGAAGGAAAAGAGCTTGAAAGCTTTTAAGCGAAAAATGAGGCAAATAGAGCTCTACTGGAAGACTTGCAAAGACGTTGCCGATTTGGAGTCGCAGTTTGTCATAGGGTTGCTGGACTATGAAAGACATCTCCTCGGAAAAGCTAAATCTTCGGCTGTCGAGCAGGAAAGTGAGACGGAACAGAATGTTGACGCCAGATTTGCAAAGTACCAGCAAAACGAGCAAGCCCAAGCCCAACTAAGGGAAGAGATTCACAAGGACATCGATGACCTCTTGCAGCAGACCAAGACCGTGATGGCCAACGAGGACGAGACCATTGCCGCCAGAATCTTCAAGGTCGTTGAGCTATACAAGAAAGCCGACCAATGGGCCAATGCCACAGCCTACGACAAAGAGAAATACTCCCATTTGCTGTTTGACCACGCTGGATTCTTGTATGACTACGGCTTATACAAAGATGCTGAAGCGGTCTATCTCCGGCAAATTAAACTTGCAGAGGAACTGTATGGCAAAGAACATGAAAACACCGCCACTTCTTACAACAATATCGGCATGGTGTATAATGAACAAGGCGACTACGGCAAGGCCTTGGAGTACTACCAAAAGGCTTTGGCGATAAAGGAGAAAGTCCTCGGAACGGAGCATCCCTCCACCGCCACTTCTTACAACAATATTGCTGGAGTGTATTATGCCCAAGGCGACTTCGACAAGGCCTTGGAGTACTTTTTCAAGGATTTGGCAATTTGTGAGAAAGTCCTCGGAACGGAGCATCCCGACACCGCCACTTCTTACAACAATATCGGCATGGTGTATAATGAACAAGGCGACTACGACAAGGCCTTGGAGTACTATCAAAAGGCTTTGGCGACAAAGGAGAAAGTCCTCGGAACGGAGCATCCCTCCACCGCCACTTCTTACAACAATATCGGCGGGGTGTATAGAAAACAAGGTGAATATGCAAAGGCTTTGGACTATTACACCAAAGCCTACCAAATTTTCAAGAAAAAACTTGGAGACGCCCATCCTAATACAAAGGATGTTAGGAGAAGCATCAATTTCGTAAAGAAAGCCCTCGGCTCAAACGACTGACCTTCACTTCCTCGCCTAACCAATTAAATCACCTCAGCCCGCAATCTAAACCCATTCTCATCCACTCGCATCTGGTAAAGGTTGATTTGCGGATTTAGTTTCTCACGGGCATATTGGATTATCTTTTCCTTAATGGTCGGTTCTGTATTGACACCAAAATAGATGGACTCGAAACATTCGCCTTTCAGCGGCATATAATGGTGGATTTCACGCACATCCCAGGTTTCCTTGGGATGTTTGGCTTGCTCAGGAGTGAATGCAGCATACATAAAAGAAGGCCTCGGAATGACCAGTCTCACCTCCTGCTCATACGACCAATCCTTTGCCTTTGTTCTCCATTGATAACTGAACATGTCTTCTGTTGGACGATATGCGCTTGGACGCTCAATTATATCCTGATATTGCACCTCTATGACAAGTGGCTTAAGAAAAGTTGTGCCAAACATTGGAGGAACGGATTCCATCACTTTGTCCATGTCGAGCCCGATGCAAACGCCTTTGTGATTATAACAATAATGGCTCCACATGAGCAACGAATCATTGACCTTCGATAGACTGCAAAGCCATGTGTCGTTGCGCAAATTGAGGGCGTCAAGTTCTTCTTTCTTTATCCACCACTCTTCGGGTATCCATCCTTGCAGCTTGTGCTTGGGCACATGCGAGTAGTCTATCAGCTTAGGATGGCAATCGAAAGGATCGTTCAATTGGGATGCATTGGTGAATTGGAGATTCAGATTCCCAAGCATGAGCTTTGCTCCATTGATATCCAAATATTTATAGAGGATGCGAGACATAAATTGTTTAGTTCCTAATAGCTTTCAGATGGAACATTAAAAACAAGGTCAAAGCTGACTCGGCTGTATTCTTCCACTCCCTTTTGCTTTTTGCCGTCCGCTCCTAGTTTTACGATTGAAGCAACTTGTATTTTGCCTCCAACATCGCCAGATGTTTCTTCTGTTGTTGCCACTGCAAGATCAAAATGCACAGGTATATTAGGTTGCACACATTGTCCTTTGGTGGTATCTTCAACACTAACAACTGCAGCAGAGATTTGTTTCAAAGTTTCTCTTACAAAGTCTTCGACGTTCATAATTGTATCTTTTTATTGTTCATATTATTGTTTTTATTCTATCGTTACCTGCCCATTCATCAACAATGGAAGAAGCTCGTCGCGCTGCTTGGTGAGGCATTGTAATTCAATAATATTTGAGTCAATTTGTTGAAACAGAGGCATAACTAAATTATGAAATGCCTTTAATAGATCTATAGAAGGATACATCATTTTTATGGCAGAGAATTCTTCTTTATTCATGTTGGATAGAATGTTTCCTGTCTTTGCATTAGCATACTGAAAATACATCTTTAATGAGAAAAAAAGAAATTCTCGATGAAAGTCTTCATGAAATATAATCGAGTTGATTTGTTGATTTGTTTGAGACTTTTCCCCAACAAAACCAATTATCCCAACTGTCCCAATACATGAGCAACATAACGAACCTTTGGGAAGATACTTTTTCATTTGACTGTCTGCACCTTTTTTTGATAGTGTACGCTCAGTAGAATAAACAAATAGTGATTGTCGAATATCATCTATTGTGATGAAAGGAATAGTGCCTCCATAATTCATTTCGTCAGCAGTCGGTGGAGTTTTTCCCGTAATAATACAATTCTCAATTTCATTAATAGTTTTACAAATCCACCCCTCCGGCACTTCTCTTTTCAGCACCTCATTCCACACCATCTTCCCGCCGCTCGACTTATATGGCCGCCCGTTTTCATCTGGAAAATCAAACTGCACAAACCAATAGTCGTATAGTTGTTTGGCCATCGCTTCTAAATTCCGATTTATCGCTCGATTGAGGGCGATTTTGCGATCGAGGATGTCTAATACCTCTACAATTTGATTCTGCTTTTCTATTGGAATCTGTGTAACGGTTGCTTTATCAAATGCATTTTCAATTTGCAAATTCTTCAATCCCGAAGTTTTCCCTTCAAAGTTGAAAAACACATTATTATTGTAAAGATGTTGCAAGTAGTAATACACATATTTTGGATTCCATCCTGGTTTTATCCTAAATGCTGTACAAAAGTTTGTACAAACTAAATGTGTGGCATTGCGAATAAGCTCTTCTGAAACGAAAGCGGTTCTTCCTGTGGATTGAGTTGGACTTCCCCCTGATTTTTCAATAATAATATCTCCAACCTTCAATTGCTTGTTAGCAAAAGAACGGTTCGAAATATAGCGTATTGGAATATGATCATAATCGCTATTCCAAATAGGAACGATATCAGCCCCTCGAACACATCTAACTGCATTAGGATATTCCGATGAGGAAGATTCTTCTCCCCAATCACCAGGTATGAAGGTTTCTATTATTTCGGACAGCCTATATTTCTTCAGTTCCATACTCATCCGTTAAACTTCAACAAATCCAACTGCTTCATAATCTCAGCCTCCAACTCGCGGCTTTCGGCAAACTGGCGGCTCAGCTCCTCCTTGTAATGCGCCATGCGGGCGTTGAATTCCTCCTCGGTGATGTCGACATACTCAATCTTGATGTCGAAATACTGCCCTGCCGAGAGACTGTAGCTCTTGGCCTTGATGTCGGCATAGCTGACGCACACGCTGAAGTCGTCGACCGCCTTTTTGTCGCGGAAGGTGGTCACAATCTTGTCGATCTCTTCCGCATTGAGGCGCACCTTCTTCAAGCCGTTGGCGTCCTTGTATTCCTCGCCGAGCTTCGAGGCATCCACCAGAATCACGGTGTCGTCGTCGGTCTTGTCGGCACTCTTGTCGAAAAACAGCACCGACACATTGGTGCCTGTGTTGGCAAACACATTGGAAGGCATGCTCACCACGCCACGCACCACATGGTCGTCGACGATGCGGGTCAGAATCTTGTTCTCCACCCCACTCTTGGCCGTGATGAAGCCTGTGGGAATGACGATGGCGCCCTTGCCGTTGGCCGCTATGGAGTTGATGACATGCTGGATGAAGCAGGTGTAGATGGCCATCGATTCCTTCTTCTTGGCGGGAACGGAAGGCACACCTGCCCAGAAACGGAACTTGTCGGCGGCAATGGTCTCGCGATAGTCGGAGAAATCGAGTTTGAACGGTGGATTGGAAACCACGAAATCGAACTTGCGCAGCGTACCATCGTCGTTCTTGTGGGCGGGATTGGTCAGGGTGTTGCCTTTCACGATGTTTTGGATGCTGTCGACCAAATCGTTGAGGATCAGGTTGAGTCGGAGCATCTGCGACGACTTCTGCGAGATGTCTTGGCTATAGATGCTGCAACGGTCGGTCCCAATTTGGTGCGCCAAAGCCATGAGCAGCGTGCCCGAGCCTGCCGTGGGGTCGTAGCAGGTCTTGCTGGTGAGCTGGGCATCGTCACCCACCAAAAGACGGGCGATGATGGTGGCGATGGCCTTGGGAGTGAAGTATTCGGCATACTTGCCGCCGCCCGCCGTGTTGTAGTCCTTGATGAGGTATTCGAAGATGTCGGAGAAGAAGTCGTATTTCTCGTTGAAGACATCCTCGAAGTTGAAGTCAGCCAGTTTGGATACTAAAGCACGGGCGAAACTATCGCGCTGCTCCACCTCCTGGATGAGGGTGGTGATGCGTTCGAAGATGGTGATTTTGGTCTCGCCCACGCTGGCCATCGAGAAAATCTCGGCGTTGGCATTGGCGATGTCGAGCAAGGTGCCGTCCAAGAGGTCGCCAAATCCACTCTGTGTGGAGGCGTTGTAAAGATGGCCCAATGTGTGTTCGGGCTTCAGGCGCGGGATGTTGTGGCCCATGTACGACCAAAGGTCTTCCACCTCATCTTCGGTGAAGGTATCGTATTCGGCATCCCATTTCTCGGCTTGCGACAGGCGCTGGCCGTAGGCGCGGTTCAGCTTGGCCTCGTGCGCAAACTTGTCGTTCAGGAACTTGTAAAGGAAAATCTCGGTGATGATCTTGTACTCGTTTCCGTCGTTGCCCAAGCCCGCGTTGCCACACACGGCCTTAAGCGAATCTATCAGGTTGATGGTTCTTTGCTTAATATCCATATTTTGCTTTAGTTTCTTAATGATGATGTGCTGCCCGCCTGCGTATATTGGGCGTAATACTCGTCGGCAATCTCGCGCTGGATGAACTTGCGGTCGGCAAGGCTGGCAGCGATTTCCATTTCGAGCATCTTCGCGCTCACTAATGCCAGCACGTCGCGGTCGAAGGCGGCTTCGTTGTCGAGGATGCCTTGGTTGAAGAAAATCATCTGGTCAATCCAGTCCTTCAAGCGGTTGAGGCCGTCGGCAATTTCATACTCCTTGTCCGAAATCACTGGTTTTTCCGCCTTTTTCGCCCGCCTTTCGTTTTCTTCCACGATGCGCTTGTGTATCCTCACAAAGCGTTCATCCTGCTTGTATTTCCCTTTCAGCACCTCGTTGGCGCGGTTGATTTCGCGGATTTTCTTCATCACATCGTCCATATACTCAATCTTGAGTTTGGCATCCGCTACATCCTGAGGCATGAATCCCTTTTCGCGGAAGAAGCGCTTGAACTCCTCAATGAGGTTCACATACTTGATTTCCTGCTGGTCGAAATTGCGGTCAAACTCCATCATCACCTTTTCGGCCCGTTCCTTGATGTCGTTGTTGTAGATGCGCAACTCCTCGCTGCCTTTGTAATTAAACTCGTATTCGATTTGTGAGAGAATCAGGTTGACGTTGTCGCTTACTTCTTCGTCGTGCATGAACTTTTCCTGTTGGTTGAGTGCATCAATGCGATGGTTGACCACACTCAGCAAGTCGGACAAATCGCCCACTTCCATCTTCTCGGCGTAGGCCTTCAGCTCATCGTCGCCGAAACTGCGGATTTGGTTCGACAAAGCCTTGGCATTTTCAAGCACACGGCGCACTTCGTAGAGTTGGTTGCGGTCTTCCGTTTCGTCAAGCTGCTGGCGGAACAGCTCGGCATTGTCACAAGCGTAGGCAAACATCACATTCTTCACTTCTCGTAGTTGCGCCTTGATTACGTCCACATCCTCAAGCACCGAAACGCCAATGGGTGTCAATGCTTCTTCCCCATCTTCAAGCAAGCCCTCGTCGCAGCGGTTCAACTCGCGCAGATAATCATTGTTGGTTTCCTCGAAGTTCTGCTTAATGTTGGCGAAGTCCACCACATAGCCGTATTTGAAATCCTTGTAGGGTCGATTGACACGGGTCAAGGCCTGTAGCAGGTCGTGACCATACATCTTTCGGGTAAGATAGAGGCGTTTCAGTCTCGCGGCATCAAATCCCGTCAACAGCATTCGGTTGACAATCAGCAGGTCAATGGTGTTTTTCTTCTTGAACTTGTCGATAACCCTTTCCCGTTCCTCTTTATCGCCCTCATCGTGCAAAATCAATGCCGCCCTGGGGACCGGTTTTGATGAATAAGGCACAAGTTCGGCAGCCAACGGGAGGTCCATATCGTCTTCATTGATCACGAAAGGACTATTGATATATTCCTTGTAGTAAATCTCATAAAGTCGTCGCGCCTGCGGATTGGTTTCGCAAACAATCATGCCTGCAACAGTCTGGTCGTTTTTCTCGATGCGGAACCTTTGCAAGTCCTTGAGAATATAATCGAGCAAGCTCTTCAGGTAGTTGTCCGACTCGATGATGACCGCTTTGTTCACATCGCCTTTCTTCACTTGGGGATTGTTCTTTTGCGCCTCATCGAGCAGGCTGATCAGTTTTTCCTTATATGAGGTCTCAATATCCTCGCGCATTAGCTTCAGGGTGTAGCCATCGGCGATGGACTTGTCGTAGTAGTACTTGTCGATATAATCGCCAAACACTCGCCACGAGGCACGTTCCTCGCCCAACAACGGAGTGCCCGTCAAGGCAATCTTTACGGCATCGCGGTCGGCATCGAGCAGATTGGCAAGGAAAGAACCTTTAGGATTGTAGCCACGATGGGCTTCGTCGATAAAGAACACCCGTTGCAGGTTGATGTTATAGGTGGAAGGCAGGTCCACCTTTTCATGGTCTTTCTCAAACTTCTGAATGTTGACCACCATGATTTCGGCAGCACCTGAGTCATTTTCTATGATATGGGTGTTCTTGAAATCATCCATCAGTTCCTTGCGGCTATCGGCAGTGCGCACATGCAGTCCGCGCGCCACAAACTCATCCCTAGCTTGCTGCATCAGGCTCAGGCGGTCGACGATGAAATAGAACTTGGCAACCGTGTTTTTCTTAGCGAAGAAATCGGTAAGGCTCTTCACCGAATAATAAGCCAGAGCCGTCTTACCGCTGCCCTGCGTATGCCAGATAATACCCGACTTCACGCCTTGGTCCAATTTCCTGCGGATGGCCAACGAAGCGAAAAGCTGCTGATAGCGCATCACGTGTTTTTCGAGTTTCACCACCGTCTCGCCGCTATCCAGCTCCGTTTTCTTCTCAACGTAGGCAAAGCCGTAATGCAGCATGAAAAGAAAGCGTTCCCTACTCAGCAATGAGGACAAGACCCTGTTGGTCGGGGTGTCGGGCCTTTTGTTGGTTTGATATTCGGGCAGATTCGAGAGAACCACCTTGTTGAACGACTTCAAAACGGCCAATTCATATTCCTTGCTTATGGGCTTCAGCTTTAGGTTTTCATAGAACGATTGCCGTTGTTCCCTGAACACATTGAAGAATATGCTGCCCTTAGAGATGGAGGCATAGAAAGCGCCTTGCAGCGGCACGCGATTCTCGGTGTCGTACTCCTGGTTGTTGGAAAACACCATCAGTTGGGTGACATTCAAGAAACGGCGGAACTTCTTGTTGGCCATGCGCTGGTTCATCCTATTGCGCTCGGCCAAAATGCCGTCCTTGTTGTTGGGAATCTTCACCTCGATAAATGCCAATGGCAAACCGTTCACAAAGCAAGTGATGTCGGGGCGGAAATTGTCGCCGCTGTCCTCGTTCTTGCAAGTGAATTCCGCCGTGCAATGCCAATCGTTGTTGTTCGGATTGTCGAAGTCAATAACCCGCAGTCCACTGGTTGCATTGATGACCTTGTAGAACTCGCGTCCCAAATCGTCGTTGTCGGCGATACGCACCAAAGTGTCAAGCAGCAAATCAATATCTTTCTGCGAAGCGTCAGGATTCAGTTCTTTCACCTTCCTTTTGAACACATCCGTAAGGATATTGGTCTTACGGTCATAGTGGTCAATCGTAGGAAGATACATATAGCCCAATCGCATAAGGTGCAATATGGCCGGTATCTGTACCCTCGTGGCTTCAGAGAACTGCTTCGACATGATTTGTTGTTTTGCTTAACAAAAAATTTACAAAGTTAGGCATTTTTCGGCATTGCGCAAGCGGTTGAATTGGGGCAAGAGGAAAAAATCCTCCCCATAAGCCATACAGCTCATGTAACAGATGCCTCTTGACAAATCACTACAAGGCCTTTCCTTCGCTCTACTCTCGCTCTTCCTTCGCTCTAGCCATACTCAAAGGGTATGGTTGAGCGAAGGTAGAGCGAAGAAACAGTATGGCTAGAGTATGCGAAAGCCCATCCTCTTCTTTCCTTATTGCCGAACAAAGGAGACAAAACCGCAGCCATAGATACCTACTGGCTTTCTGCCCATATATCCCAGCCTCCCCTCATGCCAGCGTGGGGATGACATGGGCAGAAAGGTTGGCATGACATGGCTGCTGCCAACTCTAAACTATTTCCCCATAGCAGTCAAAATAATCCGCTTGGGTGATTTTGACTTGGTAGAAACGGCCGATTTGCAGCCCTTTTTCGGCTGAAATAAGGATTTCATCATCCACTTCGGGGGAATCGTACTGGCTACGACCAATGTAATAGTCGCCTTCAAGACGGTCTATCAAAACTTTCTCAGTCTTGCCCACACGTTGGGCATTGATCTCCAACGAGATGTTCTGCTGGATATCCATAAGTTTGTCGACGCGTTCTTGCTTCACCTCATCAGGGACATCGTCTTTCATTTCGTAGGCCGCCGTGCCTTGCTCGGGCGAGAAGGCAAACACCCCTGCCCTTTCGAAACGCATGTCCTTGATGAATTGGCAAAGCTCCTCGAAATCCTCCTCGGTCTCACCAGGAAAACCGACTATGAAGGTGGTACGGAATGCGATGTCAGGCACATGTTTACGCACATTCTCCACGAAGCCAATGGTCTGCTCACGGTCCACGCCACGACGCATATCCTTCAAGATATGTGTACTAATATGCTGCAATGGCAGGTCGATGTAATGGCAGATCTTGGGGTTCTCGCGCATCAGGTCGAGCAACTCATCTGGGAAACCGAGCGGATAACCATAATGCAGGCGGATCCATTCAAAGCCATCAATTTCACAAAGGGCTTTCACCAGTTCCACGATGTGCGACTTGCCATCAAGGTCGTGGCCATAATAGGTCAGGTCTTGAGCGATGAGGATGAGTTCCTTCACGCCTTGCTTGGCCAAGCCTTTCGCCTCCTCTATCAGATGCTCCATCGGCACCGAGACATGACCGCCACGGATGAGCGGGATAGCACAGAAGGCGCAACGGCGGTTACAACCTTCGGAAATCTTGAGATAAGCGTAATGTTTAGGAGTAGACAGCACTCGGCGACTGCAATAATCAGGCTGTGGTTCCTCTTTCAGCAGGTCAGCGGCGATGAGGTTGACGCTCTCCACACCATAGAAGGCATCCACCTCATGGATTTCGGCTTGCAAATCTCTCTTGAACCTTTGCGAGAGGCATCCCGTGACATACAACTTCTTGATTTTGCCTTGCTTTCTTAGCTCAGCATATTCAAGAATGGTATCGATGGATTCTTCCTGAGCATCACCGATGAAGCCACACGTATTAATAATGACAACATCCGACTTCCTATCGGAGTCGTGACGGATCACATAACGGTGTTCCAGCAAAGCGGCCAGATGCTCCGAGTCGACTTTGTTCTTGGAGCAACCGAGGGTGACGATATTCAAGGAAGGTTTTCGCATTACACGTTTTTTTTCTATCAAGAATTAGAGAAAACAGAGAATTTGCAAACTGAAGTCTTGCACCTTCGGTGCGTTGAATTCGCGAGGTGAAAATCGCAAGCGATTTTCTCTCAAATTCCTCATAAATTCAAAAAAGTAGACTCAAAACGATATAATCTCAAATTCTCTAATTCTTGATAAATATAATATCTTGATGAAACACTATTCGAACAGCGAATCCACAAACGCCTTGCGGTCGAAGACCTGCAAATGGTCGATGCCTTCGCCGACACCGATGTACTTGACCGGGATCTTGAACTGGTCGGAGATGCCGATGACCACACCGCCTTTGGCAGTACCGTCGAGCTTGGTCAGCGCGAGAGCGTTGACTTCTGTGGCAGCGGTGAACTGCTTGGCCTGCTCGATGGCATTCTGGCCCGTAGAGGCATCCAGCACGAGCAGAATCTCATGCGGTGCATCAGGAACAACCTTCTGCATAACGGTCTTGATCTTGGTCAGCTCACGCATGAGGTTAACCTTGTTGTGCAGACGGCCAGCGGTGTCGATGATGACTACATCGGCATCTTGTGCTACCGCCGACTTCACCGTGTCGAAAGCCACGGAAGCGGGGTCGGCACCCTGACCTTGTTGGATGCAAGGCACACCTACTCTCTCGGCCCAAATCTGGAGCTGGCTGACGGCAGCAGCACGGAAGGTGTCGGAAGCACCAAGCACGACCTTTTTGCCTGCCTTCTTGAAGTTATAAGCCAACTTGCCGATGGTGGTGGTCTTGCCTACGCCATTCACGCCGACAACCATAATGACATACGGCTTCTTGTCGGCAGGGATGTCGAAGGTGGTGCCATCGCCCGACTCGTTCTCTTGGAGCAAGCCCATAATCTCCTCTTTTAATATGGAGTTAAGCTCGCTAGTGCCCACATATTTGTCACGCGCAACACGGGCTTGGATGCGGTCGATAATCTTCAAGGTGGTTTCCACACCTACATCCGAAGTGATGAGGATCTCCTCCAAGTTGTCGAGCACCTCGTCGTCGACAGTCGACTTGCCCATGATGGCTTTGGAGATACGGGAGAAGACACTGGTCTTGGTCTTTTCAAGCCCTTTGTCGAGGTCTTCCTTTTGTTCTTTTTTACGGGTTAGAAATGAGAATAGGCCCATGATGATTGATTTTTGACGGTGGACAAAGGACTGAGGACAGGTCTTTAGTCCTACGTCCGATTATACAAACACAAAAAAGCTCTCCCATAAGGTTATGGAAAAGCTCTGTTGTTCTGCGGTTAACGCAAATTATCTCTTAGCAAGGTACTCCTGCACCTTGTCGGCAGGAACGACGATCTCCTCAAAATAGTAGGCACCGGTCTTCTCAGAACGCTTCATTCTGATGATCTTGCTATAGGTCTTGTCCAAGCTACGAAGGGTAGCAACAGCTTTCTTTGCCATATCTTAATTATTTAATCTCCTTGTGGAGGGTCATCTTTTTCAGAATCGGGTTATACTTCATCAACTCCAGACGGTCGGGAGTGTTCTTCTTGTTCTTCATGGTGTAGTATCTCGAAGTGCCGGGCATGCCGCTAGCCTTGTGCTCAGTGCATTCGAGGATGACTTTCACGCGTGCATCTTTCTGTTTCTTTGACATAGCTTATCTTCCTTTCAAATTTGGCTGCAAAAGTACAACTTTTTCAAATACCAGCAACCGATTTTTCAAAATTTTATTCTCCTGCGATAACCTTATTCACAATTTGCAGAATTTCAGCCTCTTGCACAAGAGCGGCAGCCTCAATTTCGGCGGCTTCCTTCAAGATTTCGGCCTTGAAAGCCTCATCTTTCAGCGAAGAAGCGTTGATTTTGACGTTCAAATGGGCACCCATCACGGCCGAACGAGCGCACAACCTCAAAGGCCTTGAAGGCGACTTTCATCGTGCGGAAAGGCACCTGGGTGGCATATTTGGTAGCCTCTTGGATGGCGGCACTGCGGGCAGCCTTCTCCTCATCGGTCTTCTTCGGCAGGCCGAAGGCATCCATGATCTTATTGAAGGCATTGGTGTCCTCATCAACGAGCTCAAGCAGCTCGTCCTTGATGGCTTGACCCTTGACAGCCCAGTTGGAGAACTCTTCCCAACGCTCATCCCAGCCCGGCTTGTG
>CACXXW010000015.1 GCA_902771635.1 uncultured Bacteroidia bacterium
GAAAGCACCGCCACATATCGGGTCAACTCACTGTTCAGGAAGTTAAGTTCGTTTTCGGTCTTCTTGAACTTTTCCAAATCGCTGAAATCCAATGTGGTGACAATATGTATGGCACGGCAGAAGTTCTCGTGGGCCAACGCGCCCATGTTTTCGACTTCAGCCTTCAACTGCCTGACTGCCAAGGCGGGTGTCACCAACATCGAGTCATCAAGGAAATGAAGATGGAACTTTTCATCACGAGGCTCATCGACATGGTCGGGAATAATGCGGCACACCAAGCGTACCAGACCATTGGTCAGCGGCAGTGCGACCAAGGTGGTGCAGACATTGAAAACGGTATGGAACATGGCCAGCTGCACTTGCGGGGCGTGTGGGAACATAGCCTCAAACATCCTCCCGAAGCCCCAATCCCCATGGGTAAAAAGATGAAGAACCAAGGCGATGAGCAAGAACAACACGACACCCATCACATTGAAAAACAAATGGATAAGGGCCGTCCGTTTGGCGTTTTGTCCACTGGTCATACCTGCCAAGATTGCCACCACGCACGAACCGATGTTGGAACCCATCGTGAGGAAGATGCCTTGGTCGAGCGAGAGCAGTCCCGCCACCACCATGGTGATGGCGATGGACGTCAGCACCGATGACGACTGGATGATGGCCGTGAGCAAAGCACCGATGAACACGATCAGCAAGGGGTTACTGATGGTGGCCAAAAACTGTTTCACCGAATCCAAGGCAGCGAATTCATCCATGGCACCCGACATGATGCCGAGGCCGACAAACAGCAAGCCGAAACCCGCCAGGATGCTGCCGGTTTGTTTCCACTTCTCACGCTTCGAGAACATCATCACGAAAGCTCCGATGCCAGCCAAGGCCGAGAAGAGCACTGTCGTTGAGATGCCATGGCCGCCAAACATGCCCAAGGCCACCAGTTGCGCAGTGACCGTGGTACCGATGTTGGCGCCATAGATGACCGTGGCGGCCTGCGCGAGCGACATGATGCCCACGTTCACGAAGCCGATGACCATCACCGTCACCGCACCTGAGCTTTGGATAGCCGCTGTGCCCACCGTTCCGATGCCCACGCCGAGCCATTTGTTATTTCCCATCTTGGCGAACAGCCGCTTCAAGCCCGCGCTGCTTGCACTTTCAAGACTGGTACTCAACATTTTGCAGGCCACCAAAAATACCCCGATGCCTGCGATTAGGGTTAAAATTGCGATAACGATGAGCATACGCGTAAATTTTTGAAAGCGGCCAACGATGGCTCACTGACCGCTTTCGTTATGAAGAAAAAATTGACTTCTTATTTGTGGTCAATATGGATTACATTGAAGTTGCTATCAAATTCAATTTCAACACCGTTGCTTAACTCAATTTCCCAGCCGTTTGCTTTCTTTTCGATTTTGTCAATATGCTGGTTAGGGTAATTCATGGCAACGTAGGCGGAAATCTGTTCGGGAACGAGTTCGGTAGGAACAACGTCATAAACATTCGATTCATCGCAGTCGATGCTCTTCCATTCGAAGGCGAGGTTGAAGGTGATTTCAGTGCCGTCGGTCAGTTTCACCTCATATTCATGCTCATCCACCTCAACCTTGAGGATGCCAACTTGAGGGAAATAGGTATCCACAAAAGTGTTGATTTCTGCATAGTCAGAAGGAGTTCCGCCGCCATTCCCGCCGCCGTTTCCGATGACATTGAAGTTGGTGTCGAACTTGATTTCCTGTCCATTCTTGAGTTCAATCTCCCAACCATAATGTTCTCTCTCGATTTGCTCGATCTGTTGGTTGGGGAAGTTCGTGTTTACATAGGCAGTAATCTGTTCGGGAACGAGTTCTGTGGGTACGGCACTGTAAATGGAGGACTCTTCACAGTCGATGTGTGTCCATTCGAAGTTGAGATTGAAAGAAATCTCGGTACCGTCAGCAAGTTCCACTTCGTATTCATCATCTTCCGCTTTGATGCTAAGGATTTCTGTTTGAGAGAAATAAGTACTTACAAAAGTGTTGATGTCAGGGTATTCAGTACTGCTTCCTCCCCCATTACCGCCATTGTTGACGACATTGAAGTTGGCATCAAACTTGAGTTCAACATCATTGCTGAGTTCAATCTCCCAGCCGTTGTTTTCCCTCTCGATCTCATCAATGTGTTGATTGGGATAGTTGGCGCTAACATAGGCTGCAATCTGTTCGGGGACAAGCGTCGCAGGCACAGCACCATAGATGGAAGAATGCTCGCAGTTCACCTCAACCCATTCAAACGCTCGGGTAAAATACACCTTGGTGTTGTCGCTTAGAATCACTCGGTAGTAGTGTTCAGTTTGGTTGCAGCTGAGGATGCTTGCTTCCGGGAAATGTGTGTTGACAAACGTAACAATATCCGTGGCAATTTCCATGGCATTGACGGGAGCGCCGTTCCCTTCGGCCTCCCATTGGTTGTTGTTGCTGTTGTTGTTGCCTCCAGTGGGCGTTTCTTTTGTGCATGATGACACTGCGAAAGACAGTGCGATGCATGCTGCAAACAATGCTAATTTCTTCATTTTAGTTAGATTTTAGTTGATAAATAATTGAATTATGGGATAAAAAAAGACGGTCCGAACCGTAGTTCGCACCATCTTTTATGTTTTTCGTGATGATATAGTTATGGCTGTCAGCCAAGTTTTTCCTTGGGGCATAACGCCTTACCTGTCCGAGTCGCAAAGCCGCCGAGCACATATTTTCATTTTGCTCCTCTCCTATTGTTGTAACTGGGAAGAGGTCACATCGGCATTGCAATCCATCCGATGGACCATTGAGCACGAAAGCCGAATCCTCATCGTCATCAAACTCATCACCATCGAACGACATACTGGACAGGATTTCAGTTTGTTCCATGACAAATATGTCCTCTTGAGCCGTGCAAGTAAGGTCAAGAAGGAACAGACCCATCAGGATGAGGGCGACGACAGAAACATATTTTCGAAAAAAGTCAATCATGGCGAGGCCGATGTTCTATTGAATAACTGAATAGTTCTGAAATTATTGTTGGGTTAGGCAAAAAACATGTTGATGGTCAATCTCCCCTCCTGAATTTCTGCGGACTCATGCCCACGGCCCGACGGAAGAAAGTACCGAAATGGCTTTGGTTTTGGAAACCGAGTCCGTCCGAGATCTGCTGGACGGAGAGCGTGGAGGTCAGCAGCAGCGACTTGGCCTTTAAGACTATACAATCCGTGAGATTGTCGCCCGCTGTTCGCCCCGTTACTTGTTTCACCACATTGGAGATATAGACCGGCGTAAGGTGAAGCGCATCGGCGTACCACTTGATGTTGTGGTGCTCGTGACAATGCTTATCGACCAGCGAGAGGAACTGTCCAGCCAGTTCCTCAGAGCGCGAAAACGGTTTCTGGGAGGAGAGGCTGTTGGCATGGAATTCATAAAGGAAAGATGAAAGCGACTGAATGAGTTGTATAATGGTTGCCCGCCTTCCTTGGGATTCCTTCTGCATCAGAGTCACCAAGAGGTCAAGATAGTGCATAATGGTCTGCATGCTTGTCTCGTCAAGTTGTGAGGCAGGACGGACGTAGGCGTAGTGTACGTTGTCGTAGTGTAGTGAGAGCGATAGTTCCTCGGCAATCACCGGAGAAAGCGAGAGAAGACGAACCTTTAGGTCGGAGCTACTGCTGTTATAATGCAGCACATGGTCGTTAAAGATGTAAACGGCAGCAGGTGCTTTCATCTCGAAATCGACCATATTAATCTTTCCGCTGAGCGTGCCTTGCGTGACAAACAGGACGACATAATGACTTGTGTGGAAATATTGTGGTATGCCTACCTCAGTGTGATTCTCGATTTCGGCCACCATTATCTCGTTGTTTTTCCATGCTGTACGCCTTATGATACTCGACGAATCGCTCAAAACAGGCAAACCGTCATTTCTATTCTTTTCAGTAAACATACGCCTAATCTATTGGTATTTAATTTTAGAACAATATTTGACGGGGTTTAAATGATTGATTTTTTTAAAGAATGCTGCAAAAATAAACAATAATTTAATTCAGTAATATATAAAATAGAACATAATATATCGTTTTAAGGACACTAATATCCTACAAAAGGGTTTTACCTTTGCGGTCTTATTTTTAAACTCATTCCTTATGAGAATCCTCTTTGTGATAGACACTTATGATACCAACAATAATGGCACCAGCATCTCGGCACAGCGCTTTGCGGCAGAGTTGCGCCAGCGCGGCCACGAGGTGAAAATCCTGACTTCAGGCGAGCCGGGCGACGACCGTTTTGCCCTGCCCACATAC
This sequence comes from uncultured Bacteroidia bacterium, assembly GCA_902771635.1. GTDB lineage: Bacteria > Bacteroidota > Bacteroidia > Bacteroidales > F082 > Limimorpha. The sequence continues at coordinate 4,301 of CACXXW010000015.1, forward strand.
AAGATGCCCATTTTCCAACCGTTGATGGACAAGCACAACTTCAACTTCGCCTCCAACGAGAAAAAGACCATCCACGAGGCGGTTGAATGGGCCGACATCATCCATTGCTTCCTGCCATTCGCCATTGAGATAGAAGCTAAACACTATGCCGACAAGATAGGAAAGCCTTCGACCGCCGCGTTTCACATCCAACCGCAAAACCTATGGTCGTCGGTGGGGCTGGGCAAGGTGGATTGGATCCAAAACGGCACATACATCAGTTTCAGGGATTTTCTCTACAACAAGTTCAGGCACATCCATGCGCCTTCGCAGTTTATGGCCGACGAAATCAAGCAACGCGGCTACACGGCCAAAATCCATGTCATCTCCAACGGCATCCAGGATGCATTCCTCCAGGCGGGACACCGCAACCTTGACGAAGGACGGCCTGCCAAGTCACCCGAGTTTGAAGGCAAAATACTAATCATGATGGTGGGACGACTTTCGGCCGAGAAACGACAAGATGTGCTTATCAATGCCGTGCCCTACTCAAAATATGCCGACAAGATCCAGCTCGTCTTTGCAGGTCAAGGACCAAAGCATGACGAATACGTGGCACTGGGCAAGACGTTGCCCCATCCGCCCCAATTTGTATACAAGAACCAAGACGAGTTGATTGCCCTGCTGTCGCAAGCCGACCTTTATGTGCACGCGAGCGATATGGAAAGCGAGGCCATCTCGTGCATCGAAGCCTTTGCCACAGGCTTGGTGCCCGTCATTGCCAATTCCGAAGTCAGTGCCACACCACAGTTCGCTCTTGACGGTCGCAGCCTCTTCAGGGCCGGAAGTCCCAAGGACCTCGCCCGCGCCATCGACTATTGGCTTGACCATCCAAAGGAACGCGAGTATATGGAGAGACTCTACGCCAAAGCTGCCAAAAAATACAGCCTTTCCAACTCCGTGCGCATGTTCGAGGAAATGTTGAACGAGGAGATGGAAGACTGCGCGAAACAGTCCTCACAGCCATAAATCCATAAATCTATGAGACACAAAGCACCGAGATGGGCATTGTTAAACGTGCTGTTGGCACTCTCCTTTGCACTCTACGCACAAGAAAAAATAGAGTACCTGCCTTATGGCAATATGGACTCGTGGACGGTGCGCTACATTAAGGAATCATTACTGTTGGGTGGAAACACACACACATTGTATGTCGTCGCCAAGACCGACACTATCCGCAAAAACAAGCCCTACCCATACGATAGTGATAATTCGCCTTGGGGAACGAGTAATGCCTACGCCAAAGTGTGCGGGGTGGAGAAAGCCGCCGTTTCGGTCACCCCTGAGCGGCGTGGCAATGGTTATTGCTGTCGTTTGGAAACCACGCTCCAAACCGTGACAGCCATCGGCATCGACCTCAAGGCTCTTGCCACAGGCAGTTTGTTCACAGGCGCCCTTCTTGACCCAATGACGCTGGAAGGTTGCAAAGTGCCGATGAAGACTATTGACATGGGCATTCCATTCACAAAACGCCCTTCGGCTCTAATGCTTGATTATAAAGCAATAATAAAACAAAACTCTGCCATGGTGCGCGCTACTGGTTCCACAAAAGTGACTCAAATAGAAGGGCGGGATGAAGGCGAAATCATTTTATTACTGCAACATCGTTGGGAAGATGCCGATGGCAACATTTTTGCCTATCGGGTTGGCACAGCCTCAGAACGTATCACAAAAAGCATTTCTGAATGGCACAACAATCACCGTCTACCCATTCGTTACGGCGACATCACCCTACATTCCGATTACAGATCATGGGAGAAACTGACTAAAAACCGCTTCATGGCGCGCAATTCAAAAGGAAAGATGGTTCCAGTGCAAGAAGTAGATTATAAAGCAGATGCAACGCCTACCCATCTGATTTTACAAATATCGGCAGGCTGTCAGGAGGCGTTTACTGGTTGTCCAGGCAATGTGGTTTGGTGCGACAACATTCGGTTGGCATACTGATTGTTCCCATCTTTGAAGATGACTAGCACCTGCCATTGAACAAACTAAAAGCCTTATCTTTGCCAAAAAAAAATAAAATTTATGTACAGCCTAAATTATAAAGTAACCACCAGCACCTGCGACAGCGAGGGCAAACTCAAACTGTTTTCAGCCCTTCAGATGATGCAAGACTGCTCGGAGATGTGGATCGACAGCGAGCCACAGGTAAAAGAATATTTCGCCCGCGAGAACATGGCGCAACTGCTGGCCTCAAGGCAGGTGGAGATCATGCGCGTGCCCGATTTCAAGGAAGAACTGACCGTGACCACCTCGGTCTACGGCATGAAGCCCATGTTCGGCTTCCGCAACACCTTTATCTATGATACCGAAGGCAAGCCCTGCTACCGTACTTGGAGCATGGGTGCTTTTGTCGATAAGGCCAACGGCAAACTAAAACGCGTGGACGATGCCGTGGCCAACTCGCTGCTCATCGAGCCACAGTTAGAGATGAACTACAAAGACCGCCGCATCATCCTGCCGAAGGAAGGAGGCAAGGCCTTCGCACCCATCCAGGTGATGCGCGCCGACATCGACTACAACCGCCACGTCAACAACGCCAACTACATCCGCATGGCGATGGAACTGCTGCCCGAGGACTTCGTGGTGAAAGGTCTTCGCGTGGAATACCGTGTAGCCGCCAAGATGGGTGACAGCCTCACCCCTACCCTTTTCCAGATCTCAAACGGTTTCATCATCGAATTAGCTATTGGAAGCGAGGCGAGCGCTATTGTGGAGTTTATATCTTAACAGAAAAGCCACAGTGGTTCAAGAAGCCATCGGCAACGTAATGGCTTTTTGCGGGAGGGTTTGCCTTTATTCCAGCCCCATCAGCATCACCCGCTCCTCTTTCTTGAAGCCGAATCTTTCATAAAAAGCGGGCAAGACACCCTCGCGGGCGGTAATCAAATGGAAACCCACAATGCCCTGCGCCTTAAGGTCGGTGAGACATTGCTCAAGCAATTGGCTGGCGATGCCTTGGCGTTGGTATTGGGGCGCCACGGCAAGGTCGTTGATCTCGAAAGTGCGGCCATAGTGGAACAGCATGGAAGTGCCCAAAATGAAGCCTGCCACTTTTCCATCCACGACACATTCCAAACCATAATGCTGTTGGCTTTCAAGCAGTTCGCGGACATGGATTGTTGCGTCTTCCACCGACCAGTTGTCGTTCCACGGCTCTCCTGAAAACGCCGCCGCATAAATGGCACCATATTGGATCAAATGCTCAATAGTGATGGGGCTGATGATGAGGTTTTGCATAAGGGATATTTTTGGCAAAGATAGTGGTTTATTGCGAATATTCGTACCTTTCTCTTCACCTCTGTTTCCTTCGAAACTCCATCATGATTAAAGGAAGCGGCTCTTTTATTTCTTAAACGAAAACTGAAAAAAGCTTTCCCAAATTTGAAAAATTGTGTTATTTTGCACAATGAAAAACGAACTTGTGAAGGAACCAATGATTGACACCATAGAAGAAATCGACCTTGTAAAAAACCAAGACGACCTCACACCTGAACAACGTGCCTATTGGTTGGAATCCATTGAACGAGATATGCGCAATATGGACCAGCCGAAGAAGTATATTTCTTTGGAACAATTCGGACAAGAATTGATGGCTACCGTCAAAAGCAAAATATGTTTGTGATTGTTGACAAGATTTTGCCGTCATCACTGATTACATACTGAAATGATAGTTTATGAAAGATTTCCCGCAATTCAGGCGCAGTCTTGGATTGCGGATTTTTCATACCTTTGCAGCAGTTTTAAATCAACCAAAAAAGTCTTGGTAGAGACCAGAGCCGCGACTCGAAACACTCCATCAACATTATGAAAAGAGTATTTGTATTAATGGCAGTCGTGGCTTTATGCTTGGCTGCTTGCGCCCAAAGAAAGGACGGCGACAAGAGTTTTAACGACAAAAAACCGCGAAACGGCAACGGGATGATGGTGAACAAAGACACAGATTCCGTCTATGCCGCATTGAAAAACGAGACTTTAGACAAGTTCCAGCAATTCATTTATGAAGATGCCGAAACGGGTAAGACAATGCAGTACAACCTGTTTGTCCCCGATGCTTACGACGGCAAGCAAAGCTATCCATTGGTACTTTTCATGGCCGATGCCAGCACTGTAGGCAAAGATGTCACAACACCGCTCACCCAAGGTTATGGTGCTTTGGAGTTCGCCTCCAACCGTGACCAACAGAAGCATCCTTCGTTTGTGTTGGTGCCGCAATACACGGAATGGACTGTCGGCGAGGGAGAGGTAAAAAGTGACGAGGTGGAGATGACCATCCGCATGTTGCAGTCTGTGATGGAAAACTACAATGTTGACCGTAGCCGCATCTATACTACAGGCCAGTCGATGGGCGGCATGATGTCGTTCCATTTCAACATTGAGCATCCTGATTTGTTTGCCGCTTCGTTGTTCGTCAGTTGCCAGTGGGACACCACTTTGATGCACTCTTTGGGGCAGAAGAAGTCCTTCTATGTCGTGGCAGGCGGCGACGAAAGGGCTTCTGAAGGAATGCGCAACCTTACAAAATTGTTTGAAAACCAAGGCGTTGAAATCCATTCCGCCACATGGAGCGCAAAACTCCCTCAAACCGAGCAAGACTCATTGGCTCAAGTGCTCATCAATGAAGGCGGCAACATCAACTTCATTGTCTGGGAAAAAGGCACCGTTCTCCCCGAATCGGGTCAAGGCATGGAACACATGGCTTCGTTCGACTACGCCTATAAACTGGCACCCGTCAGGGATTGGCTTTTTGAGCAAAGCAAATAAGGTAAGTGTAGTTATAATGACTAAACCGTCGCAAGGGTTTCTTGAGACCTTTGCGGCGGTTTGATTATGAAAACTGTATCTTACGCTTCCTCGATGGCACCCACTGGGCTACCAGTGGCTATTTCTCCAAGATCTTCATAAACTCTTCTCCAGTTATGGTTTCGCGTTCAAGCAGATACTCAGCCACTTCATTCATTTTGTCGATTCTCGAGCTGATGATGCCTGCGGCTTTGTCTTTGGCATCGGCAATAAGTTGCTGCACTTCGGTATCAATATCAGCAGCGGTTTTGTCGCTGCATGCTAAAGAGGCGTTTCCGCCAAGATAGGCATTGCCTTGGGTTTCCAAAGCCATCATGCCATAACGGTCGTTCATGCCATAACGTGTAATCATGGAGCGAGCCAATTGAGTTGCTTGTTCAATGTCGTTGCTGGCGCCAGTGGTGCAAGTGTTGCAAATGATTTCTTCGGCGACACGTCCGCCAGTGAGGGTAGCCAATTTGTTCAGCAAATATTGGCGACTATATAAGAAATGTTCGCCTTCATCAACTTGCATCGTATAGCCTAGTGCCCCTGAAGTACGAGGGATAATAGTGATTTTGTGTACTGGGGCCGAGTTGGTTTGGGCTGCCGCCACCATGGCATGCCCCACTTCGTGATAGGCTATGATTCTTTTTTCTTCTGGCGATATGACGGCATTCTTGCGTTGTTCGCCTGCCATAACGGTTTCCACGCTCTCTTCGATGTCTTCCGTGGTAACGGCATTTTTGCCCTGACGGACGGCACGAAGAGCGGCTTCGTTGACGATGTTGGCCAAATCGGCACCCGACGAACCCGCTGTGGCACGTGCGACCACATCAAGATCGACCACTTCATGCTGAACATTCTTCAAGTGTACATTGATGATGGCTTTGCGACCTTCGAGGTCGGGGAGCTCCATTTGTATCCTACGGTCGAATCGACCTGGACGTAACAATGCCTTGTCGAGGCTATCGGGACGGTTGGTGGCGGCAAGAATGATGACGCCTTTGTCGCCATCGAAGCCATCCATCTCGGTAAGCAGTTGGTTAAGCGTCTGTTCGCGCTCGTCGTTGGCACCACCATAACGGCCCTCACGGCTTTTGCCGATGGCATCGATTTCGTCAATGAAAATGATACATGGTGCTTTCTTTGATGCTTCATTGAACAGGTCGCGCACCTTGGCGGCTCCCATGCCCACAAACATCTGAACGAATTCCGAACCCGACATGGAGAAAAACGGAACGCCAGCTTCGCCTGCCACGGCACGGGCGATGAGGGTCTTTCCAGTTCCAGGAGGACCAACAAGCAAGGCTCCTTTGGGCAGCTTGGCACCCAAGGCCGTGTATTTCTTCGGATTGTGCAGAAAATCAACCATTTCTTGGAGAGATGCTTTGGCCTCGTCTTGTCCTGCCACATCGTCGAATCGGGTTTTTACGTCAGTGTCGGCATAGACCTTTGCTCCACTTTGACCAAACGACATAAAATTGCCCATGCCCAATCCACTTGCAGATTTGCCGCCTTTGGCCATTCGCTTCATGATGGACCTATAGAAAATCCAAAAGAAAAGGCCCGGCAGAATCCACCACATGAGGAATTGTGCGATAGGCGACCGCTGATTCTCGATTTTCTTGACGAAATGTATTTTGCCATCATCGTTTGGACTATCAGCCGCCAGCAGACGGTCAACCAAGTTGGGATCATCAACGATACCTGTACTATATATCTGTTTTTCAGTGGAATATATAATACGGCTATCTTGAATGACCACCTCTGTTATCGAGTCTTGCTCCACCTTTGAGACGAAAGTGCCATAATCGGTCTCGATGACCTGTTTGCGCATGAATGCTGGTGATATGATGACATTTAGAAAGAGAAGGAACAACATGGCGAAAACCAATCCCCAAAGCCAAGGACCGCCTCCGTTGGCTGACCTCGTTGGCCGGTTGTTGTCGTCGTTTGGGGCTTTCTGTTGTTGTCCGTTATCTGGAAATTCAACGTAATTCATAGTTCTGATTTTTAATTTATGATTAAACAATATTTTTGGTGTTGTCTTTTGTGGTTGAATTGTTTCGTGTTTGTCGGTATTCCGTAACCGTCATGCCGAGACCACGTTTCACATACTTGCAGAAGAAACTCAGATTGCTAAAGCCAAGCTTCACACTGATTTCTTTAGTAGTAAAGTCGGTATGCTGTAGTAATTGTCTGATTTCTTGGAGGGTGAATTCATCAATCAACTCTGAAGCTGAGCGTTCACTGACCTCTTTGCAAACCGTGGTGAGGTATTTTGGTGTTATGGACAATTCGTTAGCGAACCATTTCACTTCGCGATGCGCTCCATTGGACTGCTGTAGTAACATGATAAATCGACGAAAAATCACCTCTTTCTGCGCCGGTTTTTTGCTTGACGAATTTGTCGGGATTAGTTCTTCAAGCCATGACAGGATCTCCAAAATGCCTGCTTGCAACAATATGTTCTTGATTTTCTCTCGTGTCGGAGTAATTTCACACGAGCCGTAAATTTGGTTCAGTTCGGCAAAAACGTTAATGAGCGTTGTCTGCCTTTCTGTCAAATGCAAAATGGGATGAGCAAATAGATACTGGGTCTTTTCCCACCAAAGATTATCTTCCCTAAAACACAAGAAGGCCATTTCGTCAAGCGCTTGGGCGACAAATCCAATGAGGCGACAAAGGAAGTCGGGTGTGCGCATGTAATGGCCAATAATGAAGTGCGGGTGACAAAACAGCAGGTCGCCTTCCTTTAGCTCGAAATGCTCATGGTTGAGGTCGATTTGCATCTTCCCGGCCGCGCAAAACAACATCATGGCATAACCCTCACTCTCATTCCTTCTCAAAAGGAAATCTTCCAAATCTTCAGAGAATATAATTGTGTTATTTTCTGACATGTTCATTGCTTTCAATGGGTAAAATTACGGATAGTTTCGCAAATGGAACATCATTTCCCAAAAATACGAATAGAATAGGAAATACAGACAATGATTAGGGATTATCGGAACACTGACACACTTCCCATTTGGCATATCCTTTGAACGAAAGAAAACCAAAAATACCATTATGTCATTACTTGTCATCACACATAGACAGAAGGATTTTGGGGTGCGAATACCCTATCAAGTCATTGTCAACGGGCGTCTTGTGGGAACTATGAACACGCCTCAGGCTCGGCTTCGATTGCCCGCTGGCTACTATACCATAACGATTCGGTCAGGAAGCTATGTGCCCATCGGCAAAAAAGGCAAAACACTCGATTTGACACTCTCATCGACGGCACCAGTTCAAGTGAGCGAATACGGATACACTTGTCTCGATTTCAAGAACAAGGAACGTTGGTGGAACACGCTGTTTAATATCGATCTAATTCTCTGGCTCACTAGTGTGTTCCTCCGCATTCCTAACCCATGGAATATTGTTTATCATGTGGTTTCAGAGGGCTTCTTCCTCATTTGGATTATTCGTTTGCTGATAGTGCGTCGTCGCTATTATTCCATGGAAAGCTATTTCACCTCAGAGCCTCTAGAGGCCGTCTATCCCAAGAAAACCAGGATGGAGAGATATGTCGAGGAGCATCAAGATGAAATCCAGGCCCGCCAAAGGAAAATCTACGATTGGCAGCAAGATCGTTCACTCAAGAGAATGCGTCGCCGCTACAAATTTCAAGAGTGGTGGAAAAAGCATTTGAAACGAAGACGTTGATAGAGTTGGCGAATTATTCGCAAATCAATTTGAAATCAAAGTCGCCCTGACATTTTCAAAAAACTGCTAATTATTCCTTTCATTTAGCAGTTATGTCAAGAATTGATTGCCTATATTCCAAAGGAGTCTTCCCCAAGTGTTTTTTTGTGTATTTGCAGAAGAAACTCACATCGGGGAAGTGAAGCTTAAAAGCGATCTCCTTTACGCTCAACTCCGTCTGGCTGAGATAATAACTGATGTTACGAACGGTTGCTTCAGTGATTAGGTCCATCGCGGTACGTCCGCTCTTCGCTTTGCAGACAGCACTTAAATATTTCGGAGAGACCCGTAGTTGCTCGGCAAAGGCCCGGACGCTTCTGTAGGTGTTGTCGGGATGGCCAAGCAAAGTGACAAACTCTTTGAGAAGCTGGTCCTTCCGTGAATTCTCGGCAACAGGCGCATCAGCAGGGGCAGAGTCTTCGGGCATCAATCCGCTTACTTCATGCAACACCTCAACAGCTAAAGATTGGGCAGTGAGCTTGATGATGCGTTGCCGATAGAGGTTGTTGTCGTCCTCCATATAGGTGGTCATCAAGTTGAAGTAGGCCTGAAAAAGCTTGTTTTGGTATTCCGAGAGATGAACGACGGGGTTTTGGATGATGTAGTTAAATTTTTGCCACCAATGTGAATCAAGATGCAACACGCTTGTCAACACGTCGTCAAAAAGCTGTTCACTAGCGCAGATGATCTTGCTTTGGAGGTCGGGACTGCGCATATAAAGTCCAACCAGGTTACGCGGCGTACACAAGATAAGGTCGCCATGTCTGGCCTGATATTGTTGGCCGTTAATGGAAAATTGGATGACGCCCTTCTCGCAATACATGGTAAGAATATAACCCGATATTAAAGTTTCCTTGGAAGGAGTAATCTCATCGGGATTGTCGGTGATAATCAAGTCGGCGAATTGCTTTAGCATCTTGGTTGTTTTGAACGCTGCAAAATAACAACCTATTTCTGAAATATGGAAATGTTTTTATTTCCTTTTCTGTGTTCCATTTGTCTCCAATTGGAAAAATCGACAATCAATCATTCCATTTAGACAGTGTTCGTCACCATTAGATAGTCTATTTTTGCCGCAAAAATAACCATCCTGATGGAAGAAAACCAGAAAAAAGAACAATCTGTGAGGATTCAAACCTCACTGCTGAATGGGTTGGAGAAAAAGGCCTTGGTTTGGCTGGCCGAGCGGCAACCCAAGTGGGCCGATTCGGATATGCTGACCTTTGTGGGATCTATCGGCGCAGTTGTCATTGCCTTGGGTTTTGCGCTGTCGAACATTAGCGTGCATTTCCTTTGGCTGACCATAGCGGGATTTGTCATCAATTGGTATGGCGACTCATTGGACGGCACATTAGCTAGGGTCAGGAAGCAACAGCGGCCCGTCTATGGCTTCTATATCGACCACACGGTTGATGCCATCAACGAAGCGTTCATGTTCTTGGGCGCGGGCATGTCGCCTTTCATGCGGTTCGACATCGCGTGTGTGCTTCTGGTGGTCTATCTTATGCTGACCCTCAACGTGTCGATGAACGCGCATCTGAAAGGCGAATTCCGGTTGACATACGCGAAGCTTGGCCCTACCGAGTTCCGGCTGATTTGCATCATCGCATGCCTCATCCTGATGTTTGCTCCGGGCCTGCGCGAAATCGTTATTGAGATGCCTTGGTTCGGCGGGGTGCTTTCTTTGGGCTTGCTTGACATCATCGGCGTGGTCATTTTGCTCGCTTTGGTCATCATCTACCTTGTCACCATCATCCAAGATGCACGCTATTACGCCAAAATCGACCCGAAACACAAGAATGGATAAGCTGAAAGAACTCATAGTGAAGCGTTTACCGAAGTTCTTTGCCGGAAATCTTTTTGGGACGGCCATTGACACTTTGGTGTTGTGGCTGTTCTCCCATCTCGTTTTTCATGACTATGTGGGGCAGGTCATCGTCTCGCCAATCATATCGTTCGAATGTGCGGTGATGGCAAATTTCGTCTTTTCATATTATGTGACTTGGAAGGATCGTATCAGCCAGCTTTCATCACGGTCGTTCTTCAGGCATTACTTGGGCTACAACGCTTCATGCACAGGAACATTCCTTTTGAAATTGGGCATTTTGATGCTAATCCAATGGCTGACGAAATGGGACGTGGTGATTTGCAACCTTTTGGCGTTGTGCGTTTCGGGCGTGGTGAATTTCTTGATGGATAATTTCGTTGTTTTCAAAAAGAAAGCGGAGGAAGTCTGATGCCACTGATCACGATGAAAGACATAGAGAGCCTTTCGCCTATATTCAAGGGCGAGAAAGGCAACAAAACGGCTAAGAGGCTCTTGCGGCTGATGGGTATCGACCGCTTGGCGGAGCATTATGAGAAGTTCGAACACTTGTCGGGACCCGATTTCGTGGCTGCCTACCTTAAAGATGTCGGCGTGGAATATCAAGTGGAGGGTATTGAAAACCTGCTTTCATTGACCGATGGGCCTTTCATCACGGTCAGCAACCATCCCTACGGCGCCTTGGACGGTTTGATCCTCCTTGATCTGGTCGGCCACGCCCGTTCCGATTTCAAAGTGATGGCCAACAAGTTCCTCTCCATGGTGAAAACCATCAAGGACAGTTTCATTAGCGTGGTGCCGCTTACCGACGACTCTAAAGGAGTGTCGGTCGACAGCATCCGTGGCGTTCGCTCAGCCATTGCCCAACTTAAGGACGGTCATCCATTGGGCTTGTTCCCCGCAGGTGCTGTCTCCAATTTCCATTGGAACGATTTCAGGATCTACGACCGCGAGTGGCAGGCATCGGCATTACGCCTCATACAGAAGATGAAAGTGCCCGTGCTTCCCATCCGTTTCTTTGACCGAAATTCCACTTTCTTCTATTTCTTGGGCATGTTCGGTTGGAAAGTCCGTTCGATGCGGCTTCCCAAAGAGATACTGAATAAGGCTGGTCGCGAAATTCGGGTGGGAATCGGCCCCGTTATCAGCGTGGAGGAGCAACAGGAATGCGCAAACTGGAAAGACCTTGGGATTAAATTGAGAGAAGCCGTCTATGGCATGGACAAAAAAATGTGAAGAATATGAAAATAAAAGTCAAAGAAGTTACTACAAAAAAAGAGTTGCGGGAGTTCGTCCATTTTCCAAACGAGCTTTACAAAGACAACCCATATTACGTGCCGCAAATCGAGTCGATGGACCGTGACACGCTAACGCCATCAAAAAACCACGCCTTCGAGGTGTGCGAGGGTAAGTATTGGTTGGCTTATGATGAACAAGATAAGATTGTAGGGCGTGTGGCAGGCATCGTCAACCACCGCTACAATGAGAAAGTGGGCGAGAAAACCTGCCGTTTCGGTTGGATTGACTTTATCGACAATCGTGACGTTTCCGAAGCGCTCATGAATACGGTGGAAGCATACGCTCTTGAAAAGGGCATGGAAAAGGTTTGTGGGCCTTTGGGATTCCTTGAGTTTGATGCTGCCGGCATATTGGTGGATGGCTTTGACAGGCTTCCTACAGCCTACGGCAAATACAACGACCCATATTATGAGTACCATCTATGGTCGATGGGTTATCGTAAAGATGTTGATTTTGTGGAATACCTCATCAACGTGCCGGATGTATTCCCTGAGCGTTATGCTCGCGCGGCCAAAATCGTGGCGGAGAAATATCAATTGCATGAAGCTCCCATCAGTAACCGGAAAGACATAGACCCTTATCTCAACGGAGTTTTTCGATGCTTGAATTCCGCCTACTCGAAACTCCATGGTTTTACGGAGCTGTCTCCTGGTCAGTGCGAAGACCTAGGAAAGCAGTTCCTTAGCAATATCAACGTCGATTACCTCAGCATCATCCTCGACGGCAATAACCAAGTGGTGGCTTTTGGAGTGGCACTCCCTTCGCTTTCGAAGGCCTTGCAAAAGGCAAAAGGTCGAATGTTTCCTTTCGGGTGGTACCACATGTTGAAGGCCTTGAAGAAAAACGACACGATTGACCTTTTATTGATTGCCATCGACGAACATTATCAAAACAAGGGTGTGAATGCCATGATTTTCAACAAAATTGCCAAAGGCATCGTGAAGAACGGAATCAAGTACATCGAGTCCACTCGCGAACTGGAGGACAACTCACAAGTGCAGAATCTTTGGCATTACTTTGAGCACGACTTGGTGAAAAGGGCGAGGACATACATCAAACCATTAAAAGAACAAAAGCATGAAAACAAATCTGCTGAATAAAGCCTGTACCCGGTACACAGCACCACAAGAGGCCATATCTAAAGGCATCTATCCATATTACAAACCTATTGAGTCGGAACAAAGTACCGTAGTGACCATCGGTGGCAAGCAGGTGTTGATGTTCGGTTCCAACAGTTATTTAGGGTTGGCCAATGACCCGCGATTGAAAGAAGCAGCCAAAGCCGCTATCGAGAAATACGGCACCAGCTGTTCAGGGTCTCGTTTCCTCAACGGCACGCTCGATATCCACGTGGAACTTGAGGAGAAACTGTCCAAATTGGTCGGGAAGGAATCTGCTGTTTGCTTCAGCACGGGTTTCCAAGTCAACCTAGGCGTGGTTTCGGCGCTTTGTGGTCGCAATGACTATCTGCTTCTGGACAGCCTCGACCATGCTTCCATAGTGGATGGGAGCCGACTATCGTTCAGCAAGGTTTGGAAATACAGCCACAACGACAATGAAAGTCTAGAGGCCAAGCTGAAGCTATGCAATCCTGATTCCGTCAAGCTGATAGTGACCGACGGCATTTTCTCCATGGAAGGCGATATTGCTCCGCTCCCCGAAATAGTCGATTTGGCCGAAAAATATGACGCAGACATCATGGTTGATGATGCACATGGGTTAGGCGTGCTCGGTTGCCAGGGGCGGGGCACTGCAAACTATTTTGGTTTGACGGATAAGGTGACGCTCATCATGGGCACCTTCTCGAAGTCGTTTGGCTCATTGGGAGGATTCATCGCTGCCGACGAAGAAATCATCAACTATCTCAAGCACAATGCTCGCTCATTGATATTCAGTGCCAGCATGCCCCCTGCCAATGTCGCTGCCGTCAGCAAAGCCATCGACATCATGCTTGCAGAGCCGGAACGGATCGAACACCTTTGGGATGTCAGCGATTATGCACGAATGCAATTCAAGTCGATAGGGTTCGACATTGGACATAGCGAGACCCCAATCATCCCCTTGTTTGTCAGGAGTTCGGAGAAGGCTTTCTGGCTTTGTAACAGATTGCTTGAAGATGGCATCTTTGTCACTCCCGTCATTGCACCAGCTGTGCCTGAAAACGATGCGTTGATTCGTTTTGCCCTGATGGCCACGCATACTTTCGAGCAAGTGGATGAGGCATTGGATAAAATCACCAAAGCGTTTAAAGAAGCTCAAATCATCGAATAATGGTCATATTCATCACAGGGATATCCTCAGGTTTTGGTTTGGAGACCGCACGCCTGCTGTCGCAAGAAGGTCATGTCGTTTACGGGACAGTACGTCGTGAGGTCACACCGTTGCCAAAAGTGAAATACCTTCGATTGGACGTCCGCGATGCCAAGGTTGTGCAACAGGCCGTGGAACAAGTCATCGAGACGGAAGGCCGTATCGATGTGTTGGTCAACAATGCCGGCATGGGCATCGGCGGACCGTTGGAGTTTGCCACAGAGGAAGAAATCAGGGAACAGATGGATGCCAACTTCATGGGTTTGGTGCATTGCGTTGACGCTGTGCTGCCCCAAATGAGGAAACAAGGCTCAGGCAAGATCATCGCTCTCAGCTCCATCGGTGGCTTGATGGGACTACCGTTTCAAGGCTTCTATTCAGCCAGCAAGTTCGCCATCGAAGGCTATTGCGAGAGCCTTCGTTTGGAAACAAAACCGTTTGGCATCACCGTAACAGTGATCCGTCCTGGCGACTTCGCAACGGGTTTCACAGGCAGCCGAAAGAAAGCAACAAATGACGAAGCGTTTCAGGCCTATCCTGCCTATCAAAAAGCCATTGACAAGGTGGAACATGACGAGACAGGCGGGCTGAAGCCTCAGGTGGTCGCCCATAAAATCAGCAAGGTCATCCGAATGAAACATCCACGGTATGGTTATGTGGTGTCCTCATTCGAACAACGACTCTCTGTGTTCCTGAAACAAATCTTGCCAGCAAAATGGTTTGCTGCGATTTTGGGAAAATACTACTATTTGTAGGTTTGTTTAGTAATTTGTTTCGATATGTATAGCTTAAACTATAAAGTAACCACTAGCACCTGCGACAGCGAGGGCAAACTCAAACTGTTCTCCGCCCTTCAGATGATGCAGGATTGCTCGGAGATGTGGATCGACAGCGAGCCACAGGTAAAGGAATATTTTGCCCGCGAGAACATGGCGCAACTGCTGGCCTCAAGGCAAGTGGAGATTATTCGCGTGCCCGATTTCAAGGAAGAACTGACCGTGACGACCTCGGTCTACGGCATGAAGCCCATGTTCGGCTTCCGCAACACCTTCATCTATGATGCAGAAGGCAAGCCCTGCTACCGCACTTGGAGCATGGGTGCCTTTGTCGATAAATCCAACGGCAAGCTGAAGCGCGTGGACGATGCCGTGGCCAACTCGTTGCTCATCGAGCCTCAGTTGGAAATGAACTACAAAGAGCGCCGCATCATCCTGCCCAAGGAAGGTGGCAAGGCCTTCGCGTCCATCCAGGTAATGCGTGCCGACATCGACTACAACCGCCATGTCAACAATGCTAACTATATCCGCATGGCGATGGAAATGCTGCCCGAGGACTTCGTTGTGAAAGGTCTTCGCGTGGAATACCGAGTGGCGGCCAAATTAGGCGATGTACTTGTTCCAACAGTTTTTGAGATAGAAAACGGCTTCATCATCGAGTTAGCCATTGGAAGCGAGGCGAGCGCTATAGTGGAGTTTATATCTTAACAGAAAAGCCACAGTGTTTCAAGAAGCCATCGGCAACGTAATGGCTTTTTGCGGGAGGGTTTGCCTTTACTCCAGCCCCATCAGCATCACCCGATCCTCTTTCTTGAACCCGAATCTTTCATAGAAAGTAGGCAAGACACCCTAGCAGGCGGTAATTATATCCTCTTGTTTTACAGCAATACTAACCAAAAGGTGCGTGTATAGACAAAAGGTAAGTAATTGAAAATTAGAATTTTTTCTATATTTTTGCCTCGTTAATCCAGAAACAATGAACAACAAAAGAGAAATACAAAACGCCACCTTCCCTGACTGCCCGATACGCAACGTGATTTCGCACATCACCGACAAATGGTCGCTGTTGGTGCTTTACACCTTGGAGCAAAAAGAAGTGCTGCGTTTCAAAGACTTGTGGCGACAAATCCCTGACATTTCCCAAAAGATGCTGACCTCCACATTGCGCCATCTTGAGGACGACGGAATTATCAGTCGCGAGGTGTTCATGGAAGTACCACCACGAGTGGAATACCAGCTCAGCGAACGCGGAAAGAGTCTCATGCCCCATTTGGATGCATTGATTTTATGGGGCATTGAACATCAGGAAAGCATCATTAACGATAGGATAAAGCACATTAAATCAAATAATTAAACTTTTCAAAAA
>CACXXW010000016.1 GCA_902771635.1 uncultured Bacteroidia bacterium
CCCAAAAGGTTGAGATGCTTGTCCACAAGGATCACATTGGCCTGATAGATGCCTGTATACATCCTTTCGGCACAATAGGTGATGGCAAAGATGGTGGAGTCATCGATATAGGCCGTGCTGGTTCCCTGTGGTATCCATGCGGTCGAGTCGTAGGGGGGTAGGCGCAGCTCACCGTACACATTCAATGCTGAATCGATGACGTATAGGGAAGAGTAATAGAAAGTCTGGCGATTAAGCTGGATTTTATTGGCATGAAGTATCAAACGGTCTCCGTCTATCCAATTGCCGTCGGTGGAGATTTTTTCGATGGGATCCACTTCGTATCCATATCCGCCTTGCACCTTATTCAGATGTTTCCTTGATATGACCTCAAGACTCATGTCGACCACATATATCCCTGGCACACCTGTGGAGCTCAGGAAATTACCTCCTTCCACAGCCATCAACAAATTGTCGGAATGCGGCTCGTAGGTGATTTCCTCAACGGAACTTGCATAATAGGTCGGGAGCGACTTCTTGACCAGTGTGTCGCCTTCCTCGTTTAGTTCATACAGCTGTAAGGCACGCCTATAAATCTCCTGCTCGGTATAGTAGGCGGGAGCGGCGGCAAGGATGACCGTGCCTGAAGGGGACAGTATGGAATTCAACAACTTCCCATCGATGACATAAAAGCAGTCGAAGGTTTCATCCTCAACACTGAAAGTTCTCGAGCCTATCGGTTCCAACCCGTTGTCGAAGACATCCACACGGATATATCTTTGGTAATGAGGGTCGCACAGGCTGTCGTCGCAAATGCCGAAGACCATATAGTTGCCATTGTCGAGCTGCACCGCGCTGAAGTAATTGAGTATCATGCCCGGCGGGTGTACAATCCTGTCAATGTGCTCGCCGTCCCTGTCGACTTTCACCAACAGTCCGTGTTTGTTGGCTGAACAGCCCAAGCAAAGGACGGACTCGCCATTGTCAACCGATATGACATCGTTGAGGGCCCAGGTGTTTCCCGTCTCAATCTGAACCGTCCATTCCTGGGAGAAGAGATATGGGCATAGGGTCATTAATACAATGAAAAACAGGTTCCTTTTCATAGCGACAAATTATTTTGTGAGTGGTTTAACAATGCAATAATAAGGCTTCGGCTGCACGTCCGAAACACCATCCGAACTTTTGTTCAAAACGGTTTTTGTAAATTGTTTTATACCAAACAATTACAAAATACACCATCCGAACTTTTATAGGCTGAAATCCAAATCTTAAGTGCAAAAATAATGTGATTTTTTGGAAAAAACTATTGCTTTTTATCCTTCTCCACTATCTTATGAACCCTTGTGCGGAGCTTGTCGAGCACACTTGTGCTAATGCCTAACAATGCAGCCTCTTCCATACGCGGAAGTTTGAAACGCGATAATATGAACACGCGACGTTCCATTTCATCCATTTCAGGGTATTTATATGTTACGGATTCCCGTAATCCAGGATACAATGCATCGATTACCTCTTTTACGGCTTCCCAGTGTTCGCCATCTCCGAACACTACTTTTTCCAAATCCTTTAGGGCTATTTTGTTTTTTGGGTTTTCAATGCTAAAGCTGAGTTTTTGCATGGTCTTGAACCTTGCATAATACATATTCGACAATTGTTGCATTGTATCAAGAACCTTCTTTTCGTGCTCTATATTACTCTCAACCAATGCCCTGTTCTGCTGCATAAAATGAAACAGGTTGGCGTTGGTTTCTGCTTCCTTCTTGTTTCTTTGGGATGATTGATAAAAGAATAAGGCTACAATACAGAGCAACAATACGATTCCTATGGCAACTAAGCGTTGCATCCGGGAGCGCTCTTGGATCATCTTGTTTTGCAGACTCTCATAGTTGTACTGCTGCTGAATCCGGTATACGGTCTGCTCTTGCTGCTGAATCATCAAATCATATAGGATTTTTTCATGTTTTTCACGGTATTTCAAAGCTAAAGCAGCATTGTTTTGGCTTTCGGCAAAATGAGACAAAGCTTCGTATGCAGCAACTTTAGTTTCCGCTTTTAAATTGACTATCGGCAAGAGTTCTTCCATAAATTGAAAATAACAAGCAGTTGAATCCTTTACTCCCATATCAAAATAAACATTGCCTATGTTTAAGTATAGTACAAACCGTTCTTTATTGTCAAGACTTTGGTCATTTATCATCTGCTGTAAAGAATTAAGGGCCTCGCCGTATTTGCCTTCAAGGCGGTAAAGCACCGAATAGTTGTTATGGATTTTACGTTTTACCCTATCAGTATGTCCTTTTTCGGCGTAAAGAAGACTTTGTCGGAGGCATAATTCTGCATCGTTATGTTGTCCCATCAAAATATATACAACAGCTTTGCTGTTTTCGATAGTGGAGCGGTCGGCATTATGGTTTCCAATATACCTTTCTGAAACCATAAACGACTTCAATGCTTCTTGTTCCATGCCATCATCTATAAGCATTTTCCCCATCCAATACTCTGCATGCGCCACAGTAAGGCTGTCAACAGCCAGTTTGCCGTATTGCTCCGCCTCCTTGAACGAACGCATGGCGGATTCCTTCTCGTTGTAGTGCTGCTGTACGAAGCCGCTGTAGCTCCCGCTCGCTGAAGCTCGCGGGCATGCGCAGCACGCTGTCAATCAGGCGCACGGTGCTGTCGGGCAGGGTGTCGGCCAACTGCTCGGCACGCTTCACCATGCGCCGCGCCTCGCGCGTGGTGCTGTCGCAAGCCGACAAAAAGGCCAATCCAATCAGCAACGCTATGATGTGTCGTTGCTTTCTTCTCATTATTTCTTGATCCTATCCAAAAAATCCTGCGCTTCTTTCATGCCGCCGTCGCTGGCTTTGCGCATGAGCAACTCGGCGTAGGTCTGGTCTTGCTCCACACCGTTGCCTGAATAATACAAGATGCCAAGTTGATATAAAGCGCTCGTGATGTTCTTTTCGGCAGCAGGGGTGTAGTACTCGATGGCTTTGGCCAAGTCTTTTTCCACACCGAGGCCGTGATAATAGCAGTCGCCCATTTGCGCCATGGCGTAGGCATTGCCAGCTTCAGCGGCCTCTTTCCACCATTTAACGGCTGTATTTGTATCCTTCTCCGTTCCCATGCCGAAATAGTAACAGTTGCCCAGATTCAGCATAGCTTGAGCATCCTTCACTTCGGCTCCTTTTTGGTAGCATTCAAAGGCCTTGTTCGGGTCGGCTTTCACCCCCGTACCTTCTCTGTAATAATTGCCGATGGAGTTATAAGCGGGGCCATTCTCTTGTGCAGCCGCTTTTCTGTACCATGCCAAAGCCTCTTTCGTGTCCTGCTCCACGCCCCAACCCTTTTCGTAGCATACACCGTAGGCATATTGGAACTTGGCATCGCCATGCTCAGCCTTGTAACGGATGGAATCTATCTGCGCGGCCACTTGGTCACCCACCGACATGCCTCCACCTTGCAGTTGGCTGAAATCTAGAGGCTTGCCTTCTTCCATTTTTAGAACTGGCGCGTTGGGGTTGCCTAATTCTGCCCCACCCTTTTCCGGCACTATGATTTCTTGCATCGGGGCAACGGGCACACCTTGAGGGATATAGACTTCTTTGTCTTTATCTGTGGGTTGCTCTTGTTTTTTGTCGTCTTTCTGACCGCAGGCCACCATCGTCAGGGCCGCAGCGAATAGGAAAAGGAATTTCTTCATTTCATGAGTGTTTTGGACTGCAAAAGTACATATTTTTTCTCACGCAGAATCCGCAGAATCTTATGAAGCGCAAAGCAATGAAAAAATATTGTTGGATAGTTTTCTGCGAGTTCTGCGTGAAAATAGATTTTTCCACGTGAAACAATCACTTGATTTGGAACCTCACACCCAAATAACCTCGTATCCCCGAAAGCGGTCCCCAAACCATGGAAGCATCGAAGTCTTCGCTGGTGGGGTTTTCAGCCGATATGATGGGATAGTCTTGCTTGTAGTTGGTCAGGTTCTCGCCGCCGACATAAAGCTCCCAATGTTCTCCCAACTTCTTGGTAATCTGTGCATTCATGATGACATAGAAGGGCGAGCGACCGATGTTTTGATGGTTGGCAATGGCGGTTGCGTTGCCACTGAGGTCGGGCACGCGGCTGTCTCCATTGAACTGCGTCGTGAAGTCGAACTGCCAAGTCTTGGGTGCATAGGAGAAGGTTACCAAACCCTTGTAGCGGTTGACGAAAGGCTTCTCGCGCAAGGTGTCGTTGATGGTCATTTTCACATCGTTGTAGCGGAAAGCCAAAGTTAGGTCAAAGTCTTTGAAAATCTCACAGTTGGCCTCGATTTGGGCACTATTGGAATAGGACTTTCCATCCAAATTATAGATGCGGATTTCATGTGCATCGGCATCGCGGTCGAGGACGATTTGGTTGATGAAGTCGGTGCGGTAGAAATCTGCTTGAAGGATGAGTTCGCGCCAGCCGAAGGTGATGCTTTTGGTCAGGTTAATGCCATAGTTCCAAGCGTCTTCCATCTTCGGTGTGTCAAGGAAACGGATGATTCTCGCCGAGGCCAGCATAGTGGAGTTTTCAGCTAGGATGTTAGGTGAGCGATAGCCCTTGCCTGCCGAAAAGCGCAGCGCAAAGTCGTCGTGGGTCTTGAAACGCACATGCAGGCGGGGTGTGTAGAGCATCTTGTGGTAATAGCTGTTGTAGTCGGCACGGAAACCTGCAATTACGCTCCAGTGGTGATTGTCGTTGAATACATACTCAGCGAAAGCACCGGGGACTTGCTCGACACGCTGTAAAGTGCTGTCGTTCAAGTGTTCATCATACTTGTCGTAGGTATAACTAGCACCCACGGAATAGGTGTGAAGGTCGTTGACAATGTAAGAGTCAAACAGCAGATTGGCGTAATAGGAAAGTTGGTTGGCGTTGTAGTCGGTAAGGCCGTAGTAGGAGTCCATCTTGTGGTATGTGACCTGTTGCTGAAGACCGAGGCTGGTATCCTTACGGTCGAAGTGGTAGCCGCATTTAGCGAAAGCCTCATAACGTTCAGTGTTGATGCCGATGCCATAGAGATTGTAGCCTTCATCGAGACGGTGTTTCGGGTCAAAGTCCATCTGTCCGCCAAGTCGGTTCTCCTTCAACGCTTTGATGCCCAACTTACAACCGAAACGTCCTGTGTGAGGATGGTTATAGCGCAGGAAGACATTGTATTGCGTGGTCATAGGATCATCCATAAAGGAGTCGCCGTTGCCGTCCATTTTCATGAAGTTGTGGCTCACATGGCCGAAAAGCATGATACCGTCCTGTTTTCCCACCTTGGTTCTAACGTTGAAGTTAAAGTCCGTCATGGCCATTGAATTGGCATAGAGGTTGAAAAACACTTTCTCACTTTTGTTGGGCAAGGGTTCTTTATACTCTACATTGATTTGTCCCGTAATGGACTCGTAACCGTTTCTTACAGAGGAAGTTCCTTTGGAGACTTGAATGCCGTTCATCCAGTTGCCAGGCACATAATTCAAGCCGAATGTGGAGGCCAAACCACGGAAATTAGGAATGATTTCAGTCATCATCTGTGTGTAGATGCCACTCAAACCGAGTAATTGGATTTGTTTGGCACCCGTGACGGCATCGCTGTAGTTCACATCTACTGATGCATTGTTCTCAAAACTGCCCGCAAGGGTGCAGCAAGCTGCACGTTTAAGGTTCTCGGAAGTAATTTCTTGGACGGCAATCGCCTTGATAGGATTAATGTATGTAGCCTTTTGTCGCGCCGCAATTTCCACCTCGTTGAGCATGTGGATGGCTTGGAAGACGTGGTCGTAATGTGCAGGTTCCACCATGTGGTGAACCGTGTCGTTCTCGTAGCTGATGCAGCTGAACACGAGGCAACCGATGCGCTCATGAAGTGGGATTTTATAGTGTCCGTTGGCATCGGTCACTGTGCCTTCGTTGACGATTTTCCAGTACACATTCACGCCTGGCAGTGGTGTGCGTTGGCCGTTTTCGGCCTCTTCGTAAACGGTGCCTTCGATAAAGCCTTGGGCAAAGGCACTTGTGGCGAAGGCGAATAATAAAAAGATTATTAGGGTTATTTTGTTGGTTTTCATTTTGTAATAGTGTTGGTTGTAAAATTGTTGAAATTAGAATTTTGGATGAGAAACATTTAACTGGGAATCACTACTTTACTGCCTTTGTCATCATTGCGGGCTTGACCCGCAATCTCATTTGCATTAGGGACACCCTCTCGCCTAGGAGATTGCGGATGTTCCTCCGCAATGAGGGTTAAGGCTCGGGGTTGATACACCCAGTCTAGTGTCTCATGTGAAACTTTAGAAAACCAAAGGATTAATCTTCAACGAGGAAAAGAAAACAATCCGTTCCTGTCCGGAAAGAAACTTGAATGTCTTTCTCAGGGAATGATTGTCAAAGATTTGTCGCACTTGAACGAGGATTTCATTCAAATCAAGATGCGGCAGGACAAAAGATTGTAGACTGATAATAAGCTGTTTCTCAGGCGAAAAAACAAAGTTGTCAGTGAATTGGATGATGCTCTCAAAGCTTTCGCAACAACATTTGGCATCGAAATGAATTTGTTCTTGTTGCATAGGATGGGCTTCAAGTCCATGCTCATGGTCGAGGCAATGCAGGCAAGACTCCGCCGCATCGACAAAGCTACCCGTCAGTTGGTGGTCTTCGGTGCAGTAATGGAACTTCACGTCCCATCCGACCGAGACAAACAGCACCACAAGCGCCATTAAAAAGGAGCCGATTTGCAACAATCGCTTTTTCATGGCGCAAAAATACAAAAAAAGACTCAATTCCAATGCCGCGATTTAGGTTTTCAATCCATTGCATGAAGCCTTGCTGGGCTCGGAATACCTTATCCAACCCAATAAACCATCCTTTAAAAGCCGGTGCCAAAGTCATCCTCTTTTCCAAGCACCTAAGACCTCTCCGACATAGACGGTATGAATGCCGGCATCAAAGCCATCGTACCATTTTTTGGGTGTGTCGTTGCGGAAGTCTTGCTCTGTTTGGTGCCAAACCGACATGGTTTCATTCGATGACCAGGTTGGCCTCCTCGTAATACGGCGTACCGTGTTCGGTGTAGGCCACGTGCAGACCGAGGGCAGCTGCTTTATCGCCGTCACGACCGCTGTTGCTGCCCATATATTGCCAGATGGTGGGGTCATCGAACTGCATGATGGTGAATCGTGGGTACTTCTCCATGAACTCCCATGTATATCGGCCTGGCGCCACGTAAACAGTCACCGCCGGACGGTCGTGGCCCAAATAGTTTCCGATGCCGCCCCAACCGATAGTCATCGCGTTGCTTTGCGTGCTGTCGCCGCTGCAAAGGATGAGGTTTTCGGTGAACCACGTGAAGCCATTCTTCTCGAACGCTTCCTGCACGTCAAAAGCAGTCAATTCGTTGTTTTCCTTGTTCATAGTCTGCGTCTGTTGTTCTTGTTCTTGATGGTTGCAGCTGGTGGCCAGCAATAAGGCAAAAGCCGCAAAGATGAAACATTTATTCATAGCTGTTTATAGTTGTAGACTTGTAATTCTACCATTTATTGTTTCACAAACTTCCGAGTCTCTCCATTCGCGCAAAGCACATACAAACCCTACAGTAAGTTGTTGATTATAGTGTGGTTAAATTGGTGTATTTAGAGTTTCTTTACTGGGAAAGTGAAATAGGTTTTTGGGAAAGGCTCATTCTTCAGCGTGAAATGCCACCATTCCTCATCGATAGGCTTAAAGCTATGGCGTAACATGGCCTCACGCAGGATCATACGGTTATGGAACTGCTCGGCGGTGATACGGTCGTTGGCTTTATACTTCCCTGTGTTGGGGTTGCCACCGAAATCAGTATGGCTTTCGTGGCCAAACCAGTCGAAAGTGCCGCCCATGTCCACTTCTTTTTCTGTTGTCATGTCGAACAGAGTGAGGTCGACAGTGGAGCCGCGTGTGTGACCGCTTTTCTTGGCGATATAGCCCAACTCAAAGAGCTTGTCGCGAGGCACTTCAGGATAGAAATACTGCTTCATGAGCGTGTCGTTGACATCGGCACCCCAACGTACAAAGTGGTCGACAGCGCATTGCGGGCGGTAGGCATCAAAGATTTTCAAGCGGTACCCCATTTGCTTCAAGTCATCGCTCACGGCGCGAAGGCTGTCGGCGGCCTGACGGGTAAGCAGTGCGATAGGTTCGAGATAACCATCCACGCGTGTGCCAACGAAGTTATAGGTGCTGTAGTAACGGATCTCCAAGATGGCATCGGGAACCGCATCTGCCAGATTCACAAATTGGCTGGCATCCTCTGTGGGCGACAAAGTTCCTTTCAGCTGTTTGAACTCCTCTTGCGCCTTGCTGAGTTGGGCAAGGAAAACAGGGCTGGTGTGCAAACGGGCAAGCCCAATGGCGGCTGCGAGACGGCTGGCATCGACATCGCTTTGCCAGTGGGCACCCACTATGACACGGCTTTCGCCATACATATAGCCGCGTGCCATGATAGTGTCGGCGTTGGCGGGGTTGACTTCGGAAAGCAACAAGGCCAAAGCATAGCCTCGTTGGCTATGTCCCGAAGGATAAGAGCCTTCGCCTGATAGTTCCTCCTCTTCATACCTTGTCAGCATAGGCTCATGGAATCGCTCAAACGGACGCTTGCGGTGATAAAAAGCTTTCGGCTCGACACGTGTCTGGTCGATGGTGGAGAGGCTGTTCACCAAGAATCTGTAGATTTCGGGTGTGCCTTCCTTAGAGATTTCGAGGTCAAAAGGCACAGAGAACCGGGCAAAGAGCGAGTCATAGTTCCATGGGGCATCGCCACTGGCTATAGCAGCCCGAGTTTGGTCGCCACGTTGTGTCTTGCCCCACATGTAACGCATCACATCATTGGCAAAGTCCGTCCCAATGGTGTCGGGTGGGGGTGGCAGGCACTTGATGAGGTTAGGCATCTCATCGGTACTGAAATAAAGCGTAACACTATCATTCTGCGCCTTGGTTTGAAGGCTGCAGCATAATAGGATGATGACAAGCATCCATAGGAAAAGTCGTTTCATGACAAGGTGAATTTGAAATTAAACTGCAATAATACGACTTTTTTCGAAACAGAGTTTCTTTCACTTGCCGTATGGCTTTTTTATCAACTTGTAAGAATTTTTGATCAGCTCACGTCTGCACGGAATGCAAAGATAGGGAAAAACCGTATCTTCGCAGCGTAAAAACGAACAGATATGGCCGACGGATACTTAGAAAAACGCTATGAAGAGGTCTTTGGCAAGGGTGCCAAGAAGACCGTGGTAAAGCACACCTCATTGGAATCTTTAATGGAGAAAAACCGTAGCTATCGCGGTTATGACCAAAGTTTTGAGGTGAAACGCGACATGTTGGAACGCATCGTGTCGGTGAACACGAAAATTGCCTCGGCAAAAAACCAGCAGGTGCTTCGTTTCAAGTTGGTGACCAAGGAAACGGGTGCCGACTTCATCGTGCAAAACATGAAATTGGGTGGGTTGCTGCCCGAGCTACACCTCCCCTACCCTGGCACCGAGCCCGAGGCGTTCATCATCATTTGCAGCACCATCCCAGAAAATAAGTTTGTCGATATCGACCTCGGCATTGCAGCCCAGAGCATGCTGCTGAAAGCCACTGAGATGGGACTGAATGGTATTATGATTGGTGCTTTCAATAAAGCGAAAATCACTGAAGCTTTCAATTTGCCCTATGATCCGTTGCTCATCTTAGCTATCGGCAAGGGCAAGGAAACCATCAAGTTGCAGACTGTGGATGCAGGCGAGAAATTGGCGTATTATCGCGATGAAAATGGCGTACAGTTTGTGCCGAAGATCAAGTGGGAACTGTTGATTTTGGAGTAAATTTCCTCACGCAGAACCCGCAGAACTATATGAATTTGTCATCGCTTTGCGCCGACACGCTTTGCGTCATTGCGAGCGTAGCGAAGCAATCCAAAAATTCGCTTAATTAGTTTCATTCGCCGATTAACACAACGACGAAATATGCAATTTGAGCCGATAACCAAGTGTGAACAGTTGATTTTGGAGTAAAATTGCACTCAAATAGTGCATTTTTCGTGATTTTTTGCACTCTCATAGTGCATTTTTTTGAAAAATTTGCACTTATATAGTGCATTTTTACTATTTTTGCATCATCGAAACACTGAAAACGATGGAAAAATTGTATGAATTCATGGAGAACCAACTTGACTTAACCACGAGTCAATTTGTTCGCTACAAGTACGAAGCCATTCATTGGGACAATAGAATGTTAGGGCTGGTTGGACCGCGAGGTGTGGGCAAGACGACACTTTTCCTACAACACATCAAACAGCACCATTCGCTGCGCGACACGCTCTATGTCACCGCTGACCACCTTTATTTTTCATCGCATAGCCTGTTTGAAACGGCTGAAACCTTCAACAAAAACGGTGGGAAGTTTTTCTTTATCGATGAAGTTCACAAATATGACAACTGGTCGCAGGAGTTGAAATTGATGTACGATGCTTTCCCCGACCTTCATATCTATTTCACGGGTTCATCCATCCTCGATATCGAGAAGGGCGAGGCCGATTTGAGCCGTCGTGCCCCGAAATACTTGATGCAAGGGCTATCATTTAGGGAGTTTTTGGCCATTCGCTATCAAATCAATTGTCCCGTTTTCAGTTTGGAGCAAATCCTGAATCACGAAGCACGGATCCCGAATGTGAAGCATCCATTGGTGTATTTTAAGGAATACTTGAAAGAAGGCTATTATCCTTTTGGCCAGGACCTTGACTTCGAGACCGAACTCAACCAAGTCATCACCCGCACCATTGAGGTGGACATTCCGCAATTCGCCAACATGAACATTGGAACAGCAAAGAAACTAAAAAAACTGATGGTGATTTTAGCCGCTTTGGTACCCTGCAAGCCGAATATGGCCAGCCTTGCAGGACAGATTCAGGCCAGTCGTAACAACATTGAGGATTATTTGGTCTATATGGAAAAGGCTGGACTTATCGCACAACTGAGAGACGGTACTGGCGGTTTAGGCGAACTTGGCAAAGTGGAAAAAATCTATCTCGACAACACTAACCTAATGAACAGTTTAGGCAATGGAGAGGAAGATGCTGGTACGATCAGGGAAACGTTCTTCTTCAACCAAATGCGTGTCAACCAAAAAGTTACTTCTTCTTCCCTGTCGGATTTCGACATTAAAGACATGACCTTCGAGGTAGGCGGAAAAAGCAAAGGTAAAAGACAAATTGCAGAGGCCAAGAAAGGCTATGTGGTGAAGGATGATATCGAATACGGCTACGGCAATGTGGTACCGCTTTGGGCTTTTGGGCTGAATTATTAATAGGCTTGTAGGGCTGTCACACCGTGGCAGCCGCATAGGGTATTCCCGTAATGCGGCTGCCGTGATACGACAGCCCTACAACCGTGAAATTACAGGCCTACAAAACCGAGAATGGTTTATTGCAGTTTAAAAATGATAGGCATCATGTAACTCACCCGAACAGGTTTGCCTTTCATCTTGCCGGGTTTCCATTTCGGCATGGATTTGATGACACGAACAGATTCTTCATCACAACCTCCTCCAATGCCTCGCAATACCTTCACTTCATTTACACTGCCGTCTTTCTCGACAATAAAGCCGACAAACACACGGCCTGAGATTCCCTTTTCCTGAGCTTCACTAGGATAAACAACATTTTTGGACACATAGTCCATCAGGGCATCTTCTCCACCTGGGTATTGAGGCATTTCTTCAACGATTTGATAGACACCATTTTTGTCGGGCTTCATATCGGCTTTGCTTACACTCGATTTCTTCACGGGTTGTTTCGGTTGATTATCAGATAGTTTGAAGAAAAACGGCATTTGGTAATGCACCCTGACGGGTTTGCCCTTTTGCATTCCGGGTTTCCATTTCGGCATGGACTTTACCACGCGGACAGCCTCCTCGTCACAACCGTGACCGATCCCTTTCAGCACTTTGACTTCGTTGATGCTGCCATCCTTTTCAACAACAAAACCGACAAACACGCGGCCTTCGATGCCTTTTTCCTTTGCCTCCTCGGGATAGTGGATATTGTGAGTCACAAACTCCATCATCGCTTTCTCTTTTCCTGGAAACTCGGGCATTTGCTCAACGATGTTGTAGACGGTGTCGTTGTCCACGCACCCTACCTCGGTCACCTCAACATCGATGTCCTCGTCGGTCATGATTTTGTTTTTGAGTTTGTTGACAATGTCACCTGAAATAGTGAAAGGATCCATACTGTACATCATCGTATCACCATGCTTTTCAACCTCTCTGATAGTAAAATCGATGTTAGGGTTAGGCATTCCTTCGGCTGTGTAGTTTTTTACCGTGAAAGTCTTTCGCAGTTCTCCCGTAAATGGGTCGACAGCTTCGGAACTCTCAAACTTGGTGTATGTGCCGTCTTCGTAGTAGATAACGGTGTCCTTCAACTGCATTTGGGTTCCGTCGTCATTGAAAAGCTCAAAGTCTCCGAATTGGACAGTAAAGACGTTTTCGGTCTTCTTTTCTTGTGCCGTCACTTTCGTGTTGGCAATCATCAAGAAAGCCAGCACCGGCAATGTAGCCAAGAGCCTCCACCAGAGGCCCTTGGCCTTTTCGTTTCTTGTAATCATCTTGATTCGTTTTTTGGTAAGGATTAAACTGAAGTTATTGCTCATTCCGGGCCACCACATCGCGGTCAGCCTGGTATTCGTGAAGGCTCTGCAACTCCTTCTTGTACAGATAAATAAAGGGGTTAAACCATTGAAGGATCATCATCACCTCGGCGAAAAGGATGTCCCAAGAATGATTGTGACTAATATGACTCATTTCATGCCGCATGATGTCGGGGTCCACTTTTTCGTTGGGGAAGAAGGCACAACGAAAGAAGGAGAACGAGCCTTGCTCTTTGCCCGTGAACACCGCTGTAAAACCGTCCATCTTACGCTTTGGCGAACGGAGGATGAGCACCACGAGTCTCCCCAACTTGATGAGGAACAACAATGTCATCACGCCTACACCTATTAAATAAATTCCGGCAATGACTTGCCACACGCTGAAACGCGACTGCGTGCTGGTGGTCACAGTCACTTCAGGCAGCATCGGCTGACCATCGGATGTGACGATGACTTCATTCAGCATAGTTCCACCAAACAAGCTTTGTTTCAACGTAGCCATTTGTGGCACTTCCAATCCCGAGAGCAGGCCGAGCAAAGGCATGGCCAAAGCTATCAACATACTTGTCAGCAGGAAATAACGATTGAAATGCAGACGGTTGCTGTTGCGGAACAACAGGCGATACACCAACCAAAGTACTGCAACGGTGGCCGCAATAGGCAGCAGATGACCGATAATCAATTCTTGAGCTTTCATGGCTTATTTCCTTTCTGAGGCGATAGCCTCGTCGATGGCTTTCCTCATTTCTTCCAGTTCCTCGACGCTGAAGTTCTCCTTTCTGGCGAAGGCCGAGACAAGGTCGAGATACGAATTGTTGAAGTAACGCTCCACCACGCTACCGAGGTAGCGATGCGAGTACTCCTCCTTGCTGATGGCGGGACTATAGCGATGGGCACGACAGAAGGTCTCGTGCTTCACAAAGCCCTTGTTTTCCAAAATCTTGATGATGGAAAGCACTGTGTTGTAAGCAGGCTTGGGGTCAGGGTAAGCCGCCATGATCTCATTGGCAAAGCCTTGCCCAATGTTCCAGATGACCTGCATCACTTGCTCTTCCGCCTTGGTCAACTCCTTCATCCTGATGGAGTTATCTTCGATATTTTCTTTCTTTCTGGCCATTTTTACCTCCGTTTCTAATGGTTTAACGCTGCAAATATATAGATTATTTTGAATATACAACTATTTTTTTAGTTATTTTATTGTATTTTTCGATAAAAAAAATGTAAGTCGTTGTTTTTCCATCAGATTCCCTTCGGGAATGGAGTTGAGATATTGTTTATTATGCGGCGGCATGAACAAGTTGACTGTTAGTAAACTCCACAAGCCGCCGCGTGTAGAATAACGAATGAACTCCATTCCCTGCAAGGGAATCTCAATAAGTCGATTATGTAAGATAATATCATGATTTTCAATAGGTTAAATTGATAGTATTGCTTGCTTTGATGAGTCGCATTTTTTCCTTGTCGGATAGGTTGAAGTCGTTGTCGCGCAGAATGAGTATCTCCATGTCGGGTTTTTCCACGAGTTCCCATGGGAAACGCTCTAGCAGGTTGTGTTCGGCGTCGAATTCGTAAAGCGACTTCATTTTCGACAAGTCGGGCAAATCCAACAAATGGTTGAAACCCACTCCAAAACGCTCTATCGAGTCCATTTCAGTAATCCATTCGGGCAGGAAATGCAATTCGTTGTGGTGGATATAGAAATACTTTAGCCGTTTTAGGTTGCGCAAGGTGTCTGGGATTTCCTCGATTTGGTTGAACGACAAGAAAAGTTGTTGCAGGTTATCCATGTCGCCAATGAAATCTGGGATTTCCGTGATTTTGTTCTTGTAGAAATCCAGGTGTTTCAAGTTCTTGAAACCGGCCAATTCATCCGGGATGGTCTCAAATGCGTTGTCATAGAAAATCAAGTATCTGGCTTGTTTCAATTCTGCAAACGACTTGGGTAAGGTGCTGAGTTGGTTCTTGGACAAGTTAAGGCTTTCGCAACGCAGCACACCAACATTGTCTGGGAGTTTCTTGATGCCATTGCCTGCCAACAGAACATCTTCTACCTTCGACAGTCGGCGGATATCCCGTTTTTTCAAATTCAGTTTGTTGAAGTTCAAGTTGATTTCCTCAAGGCTATCCAGCGAGCTGAGCCATCTGGGGATGTGTCGGATTTGGTTCCCTTCCAAGTTCAGCCTTTGCAGATGCTTGCAATGCTTGATGCTCGAAGGAATCCGGTCAAGACCACAGTTGGTCAGCGAGAGTACCTCGATTTTATTGTCTTTGGGAATGTCAAGATATTGTATTTCGGCCTTGATTGCTTCAAATACGACCGCCGAATCAGGAACATAAGTCACATACTTGGCTCGTTGAGTCGCGCATGAGGTGAATAATCCCATCATCATTAATAATACTATGTGTCGTTTGATAGCCATTTTGTTTTGTCTTGACGCTGCAAATATATAGATTATTTTGAATATACAACTAAAAAATTAGTTTATTTATTGCATTTGTCGGTAAATATTTTTTATATCATTGATTTTCAATATATTTTCAAATGATTTTATTTAGATTTCTTGCGAAGCAATCCCATAATACCACATTTTTTGAAAAAAATGCGTTCCATTTCACGAAATATTCCTATTTTTGCAGCCGCTTTAATCCCCCTGCCCCCTTAGAAGGGGGAAATGAGAGGCCACTTTAGCTCAGTTGGTAGAGCAACGCATTCGTAATGCGTAGGTCGTTGGTTCGAGTCCGACATGTGGCTCAGGATACAAAAATAGAGTTCCGCACACGGAACTCTTTTTTTGTGTATCTTTGCGGCTCATTCTATATTGGGTATGTCTGCACCAAACAAATTGATAGAGAAAATCGAAGGCTTCACGCGGAAGTACTACCTTAACCGTCTGATACAAGGCGTGTTGGTGGGTGCCGTGCTTTGGATTGTCTTTTATCTGCTCATCAATGGGTTGGAGTATTTCTCTTGGTTCCCGCCCAAAGGTCGCTTCGTGCTCTTCCTTTTTTTGCTGGCTGGTAGCGGTTTTGTTTTGGTGTATCATTTTTTCATTCCGCTTGTTAACTTAATCCGATTCCGAAAGAAGATGTCGGTGGAACAAGCCTCGGTGCTGATTGGTAAGTTTTTCCCTGAAATCAAGGATAAGCTGTTGAACACCATACAGCTGAGCAACCAGATGGAGGCATCTAAAAGTAAGGTCGGCCCTTCGACAGGCTCAGGGACCTTAACTTCGACAGGCTCAGGGACCTCTGATGACAATGCCCTATTGGCAGCCACTATTGAGCAGCGTAGTGCCCGCCTCTCCCCTATCCGGTTCTCCGATGCCGTCGATCTGCGCGGCAACCTAAAGTATCTTGGTATCTTTTTCGGTTCGCTCCTTATATTAATTGCCTTGATGGTGTTTCTGCCTTCGTTTGCTGTGCACCCCACGCAGCGCATCGTCAACTACGAGCAGCATTTCGAGAAGCCCCTCCCCTATCAGGTGGAAATCGAACAGGACGAGATTGAGACCACCCAAGGCAAGGAAGT
Organism: uncultured Bacteroidia bacterium; assembly: GCA_902771635.1. Classification (GTDB taxonomy): domain Bacteria; phylum Bacteroidota; class Bacteroidia; order Bacteroidales; family F082; genus Limimorpha. Next base: position 16,192 of record CACXXW010000016.1, read on the forward strand.
GAAGTTCAACATCCGCGTTACCGGCGACCGTATCCCCGATGCCTTCTATGTGAAAAGCGAACTGGGTCAACAACTGATGACCAAAGGCTCGGCCAACGATTTCAGTTACACTTTCAAGAACCTCTTCAACGATTTGACCTTTAATGTCATCGGAGGCGAATACACTAGCCGTCCATTGCATATCACGGTGCATCCCAACCCTACCCTACTCTCCTATCGCTGCGAGTTAAACTATCCCTCTTATATACACCGCACCAACGAGACCTTGGATGCCAAGACGCGACTCATCGTCCCGCAAGGCACAAAACTCACCTTTAGCTTTACCACCCGAGACACTGAGCATATTTCCGTCACCCGCGATTCACTGACCACCGACTTGACCGCAACCGATGACATTTTTGAATACCAATTCGTAGCGGCACAGTCCACCAAGTTTGAAGTGCAGGTGCAAAACGCTTGGAACAATAGTATAGAGCCCCTCCCCTTCTCTATCGATGTGTTGCCTGATGCCTATCCCGACATTCGTGTGGAGTCGTTCGACGAGCAACTCTCCACCGATGTGTATTACTCGGGTCTTGTCACCGACGACTATGGTTTTAGCAAACTCACCTTCAACTGCATTGTCAAGGAACCTGTCGAAAAGAAAATCGTCAAGCCGGTCGCGTTGGATCTCAAGCAGACCCGCACCTCGTTCTTCTACAGCTTCAACATGGATAGCCTGGGCATTATGCCGGGACAAAATATGGAAGTCTATTTCGAGGTGTGGGACAACGACGGTTTCCACGGGCCCAAGTCGAAACGCTCGGAAACTTTCACCTATTATAAACCTTCCGAAAGTGCCTTAGACAGCATTGCTGACCAGCAGTCTGAAGACATCATGGAACGCCTGCAGGAGAAGTCACAAGAGGCTGACAAGTTGCAAGATGAAATCGAAAAGATGCTGCAAGAACTTATCCAGAAGAAGGATTTGGACTGGTCAGACAAGGAAAAGATGAAAGACCTGCTCGAAAAGCAACAAAAGATTCAAGACGAATGGAACAAATTGCAAGAAGAGCAGAAAAACCTCGAGGACTTCATGAAAGAGCACGACTTGGGCAACGAAGACCTCATCAAGAAGCAAGAGCAAATCAACAAACTTTTCGATGAAGTGATTCCTGAAGAGTTGAAAAAGATGATGGAGCAGATCGACAAGTTGCTTGAGGAAATGCCGCGCGAGCAGATGCAACAAATGATTCAAGACATCAAGAAAAACAATCAGTCGATGCAGGAACTGCTCGACCGTAATTTGGCGCTTCTTGAACAGCTGAAGATGGAGAAGGACCTCAACGATTTGGCCAATAAATTGGACAAACTGGGAGAGGAGTTGAAAAACCAAGAGGCTGAAAATCAGAATAAAGCAGGGGAGGAGAGCGACCAAAAATCGGCCGAGGAAGCCAAAGAGGAATTCGACAAGATGATGGAAGAGCTTGATAAACTGTTGGAGAAGAACCAAGATTTGCAACAGCCTTTCGACATGCAGAAAGACGAGGAGATGCAAGAAAGCATCGACCAAGACCTGCAAGATGCCATGCAAAACGAGCAGAACAGTCAACAACAACAATCACAGCAGAAGAAGCAGAATGCCGGTCAAAAGATGCAGCAGATGGCCAACCAGATGATGATGCAAATGCAGATGCAAGGTATGCAACAAATGGCAGAGGATGCCCATTTGCTGCGCATTTTGCTCGAAAATGTGGTCCATGCCTCGCACGAGCAGGAAGACTTGATGACCGAAATCGGTAAAATGCGTTCCGACGACCCGTCTTTGGTTGAAAAGATTATCCATCAAAAGGAAGTGGCCGACAATTTCATTATGGTCCGTGACTCGTTGCGCAGTATGGCTTTGCGCCAGCCATCGATTCAAAATTTTGTCTTTGATGAGCTGCATACCATTGAGAATCAGACCGAAAACGCGATGAAATACCTCAATGACTTAAAACTTTCGCAAGCCGTGCGCCATCAGCAGACTGCCATGATGTCGATGAACAATTTGGCGTTGATGCTGGCTGAGTCATTGGAGAATATGGAGAACAGTATGAATGCCATGGGTATGCCGATGTCGTGTCCCATGCCCAAGCCGGGTCAAGGACAGAGCATGCAAAAGATGCAGCAGTTGCAGCAACAGTTGAGCGAACAATTACAGAAAATGCAGCAACAAATGGAATCAGGGCAGCAGACACCTAACTCAATGAGTGAGGAATTTGCCCGTATGGCTGCCGAGCAGGAAATGTTGCGTCAAGGTATGCAGCAGATGCTTAATGATATGAAAGAAAACGGGCAAATTGGCGATGATGGCTTGAATGAGATTATCAAGGATATGGAGAAGTTGGAGGAGGAGTTGGTGAACAAAAAGATCAACCATCAAATGATTGAGCGCAGCCAACGCATTGAGTCCAGAATGTTGGAGTCGCAAAAAGCGCAGGAGAAGCGCGAGCAAGAAGAGAAACGCAAGTCGAACGAGTACAAAGGTTCGCATTTCGACCGCAGGATTGACGATTATCTTTATGAACAGTCGCTCAAGAAAAATCAGGAGTTCCTACGCAGCAATCCGATCGAATATGCTCCTTACTACAAAGATAAGATCAACGAGTATTACTTGAAGAAAAACACGCATTAAGATGATAAGATTCAGTACTTTGGATGTTGAAATGCCGCCCATTGAGCCACAGTGCGTCAAAGCTTGGATTGGTGAGGTTGTCGAAAAGCATGGTAAGACCGTAGGGGAGTTGTACTACTATTTTTGCAGCGATGAGAAACTGCTTGAAATCAATAAAGAGCGTCTTGGCCATGATTTCTACACCGACATTGTGACCTTCCCGTTGACGGAATGCGAGACGGTACTTTCGAGCGAATTCTGCATCAGTATCGACCGCATAAAAGAGAATGCCGAGACCTTTGGCCGAAGTTATGAGAGCGAGTTGCATCGGGTCATTATCCATGGTGTATTGCATCTTATCGGATTTGATGACTTGACGGATGAAGAGGAGAAAGAGATGAGAGAAAAAGAGGAAGAAGCGTTAAAACTGTTAGAGTCGGCGTTTCGACAAGCTCAACGACCTTAGCTCTTTCGAGAGTTAAGGGTCCCTGAGCCTGTCGAAGGGCCCGTAATAAATGAATTAGTTGTTTATAATATTGATAATCAAAAAGATAAATCAATTGTTTCCCGTGAAACACTGACGCAAGATGTATTTTGAACCGTATGATATCATTGTTGTAGGCGCGGGTCACGCGGGCTGTGAAGCAGCTGCGGCAGCGGCCAACATGGGCAGCAAAGTTTTGCTTGTCACTATGGACTTGCGCCTGTTTGCTTCCATGTCGTGCAACCCCGCCATGGGTGGCATTGCCAAGGGACAAATCGTGCGCGAAATCGATGCCATGGGTGGTTATTCTGGCATTGTCAGCGACCGTACTATGATCCAATTTAGGATGCTTAACAAGTCGAAAGGCCCTGCCATGTGGAGTCCAAGGTGCCAAAGCGACAAGATGATGTTTTCGGCTGAATGGCGCGGTATGTTGGAAAAGACGCCCAATGTCGACTTTTGGCAAGACACGGTGATAGGGATTCTTGTTGATGGTGACCAAGTGAAGGGTGTTAAGACAATGATGGGTGGTGAGATTGAAAGTAAGGCGGTTGTTCTCACTAATGGAACATTTTTGAATGGTTTGATTCATATTGGTGAACAACATTTCTCGGGGGGCAGAATGGGTGAGGTGGCCAGTCATGGCATCAGTGAACAGCTCAAAGAACTCGGTTTCGAGGTCAAACGCTTGAAGACAGGAACGCCTGTCAGAATTGATGGCCGAACGATAGATTTCAGCAAACTTATCGAACAAAAAGGCGATGATGAAGTGGTGGGTTTCTCCTATACTGAACCTTTCAGGATTGGTAAACAAAGAAGTTGCTGGATTGCACATACCTCTTTAAAAGTTCATGAAACGCTTCGGAAGGGGTTCAAATATTCGCCCATGTTCAATGGCAGAATCCAGGGCGTGGGACCAAGATATTGCCCCAGCATTGAGGACAAAATCGAACGTTTTGCCGGTAAAGATAGTCACCAGCTCTTTGTGGAACCCGAAGGTTGGACCACCGAAGAATACTATCTCAATGGCTTCAGTTCCTCCTTGCCGGATTATATCCAATACGAGGCCTTGCGACAAATTGAAGGTTTCGAGAATGCCAAAATCTATCGGCCAGGTTATGCCATCGAATACGATTATTTTCCACCTGAACAGTTGCATCATTCTTTAGAAACCAGGCTTGTCCACGGACTCTATTTTGCAGGACAAATCAACGGAACCACAGGTTATGAAGAAGCCGCTTGCCAAGGTATGATGGCAGGGATCAATGCGAGTTTGGTGTTACAAGACAAACAACCTTTGGTGTTGTCAAGAACTGAGGCTTATATCGGCGTGCTCATCGATGACCTTATCACCAAGGGTGTCGATGAACCTTATCGAATGTTCACGAGCCGGGCAGAATATCGTATTTTATTGCGTCAAGATAACGCCGATGCTCGTTTGACTGAATTGTCGTATCAACTCGGATTGGCCAAGGAAGATCGATATCAAAAATACCTGATGAAACGACAAAAGGTGGAAGAGATTAAGTCGTTTTTGAATGAAACATATGCCTATTCGGATGAAATCAACGGTCTGTTGGAGCAGAATGGGAGTTCAAGGATCGAACAAAAAACCAAGTTGTCGTATTTGCTTTTGCGTCCTCAAATTGGTCTTTCTGATATGATTGGTGTTTTATCCTCGCTTGAGCGGTATAGAGAAAGTGACAGATTTACTAAGGAGTGTTTAGAAGAGGCGGAAATACAAATCAAGTATGACAGTTATATCCAAAAGGAGAACGAATTGGCCGAAAAACTCAATCGTTTGGAGTACATCAAACTTCCAAAAGATTTCGATTACCATACCATACAATCACTATCATACGAATGCCGTGAAAAATTGAATCGCTACAAACCGGAAACCTTGGGGCAAGCTTCAAGAATCAGCGGGATTTCGCCAGCCGACATCAATGTGTTGGCAATATTTCTAGGGAGATAACGAGATTGTTTCACATGAAACATTGAAGAAATGAACAATAAATGTCCGTGGTGCGGCTCTGATAAAGCACAGATCAATCTTTGGTTGAGAGATGAATTTCTCACCAAAGAAGACTTTCATATTTGTGAATGCCTAAATTGCGGCTTGCTCTATACCATGCCTCGCCCAAGTAAAGGCCAAATAGGAGCCTATTATAAATCCGAAGAGTATTACAGCCATCAGGAGAATACGAAAGGCTTTATTCCAAAGGTTTATGAAAGGGTGAAAAAGGTAAATCTAAAGCATAAGTACAAACTTGCCACAAATGGCTTGAATGTCGGAAAACTGTTGGATATTGGCTGCGGGGTCGGTGACTTTTTGCACACTGCCGAAATGCATGGTTGGGAATGTACTGGTGTGGAGCCATCGGAGGATGCGAAGGCCATAGCGAAAAAAAGAATGCGGGGCGAGATCTTTTCGAGCGAAGAGTTGGAGAATATGCCTGACGGGTGTTTTGATTTGATTACGATGTGGCATGTGCTCGAACATGTAGATGACTTGAAATGGCAGGTTGAGCAGTTGCGTCGTCTCATTAAGCCTAATGGTCGTGTTGTTATTGCTTTGCCAAATTACAAATCGTACGATGGTCAATATTACAAAGAACTATGGGCTGCCTACGACGTGCCACGACATTTGAATCATTTTAACAAGACCACACTGACTAAAATATTCAAAACCAGTGGTTTGGAACTAATTAAGATGGATAAACTGAGATGGGATGCCTATTACATCTCCTATATGAGTGAACAATACAAACTGCATTCCTTGCCTTTGATTAGAGGAGTGTATCGGGGATGGATTTCAAATTGCAAAGCGAGGCGTTCAGGAGAGTGGTCGAGTTTGGTCTACGTTTTTGAGAAGAAAATGAGAAATTGAAAATTTGCCTATTTTTAGCCTGTTTAAGCCGTTTTGCTTGGTTTTTATTTGATGATATAGTTGGTGGCTTGAAAACTCCTTACACGGAACTTTTTATAACTTGCACAATATCAAGAAAATTCTTTAGTTTTAACATAAAGTATAGATGAAAAGTAAAAGAATAAAGAAAACCGGTTTGCTATTATGTGTGATTGGCGTTGTCTTGATGGTGACGCTTGGGTTGTTCTTTTACCTTTCCTTGAAACCGATTTTTTTGAACCGGAGCATCAGAAAGTCGGTTTTGGGTATGGACAAGGAAATGCAGTTGCAAATCCAAAGAGGTCTCAATTTTAATGAACTGGAAAAGCGTCAGACGGGTTTGACTATCTTTATGAACGACACTTTGGTCTATTGGAACCGTAATGATGTCAATCCAAAATTGATGAAGCGTAAAGTTGAGGTTGGGCACGACACCATCTGTTCCTTACTTTCGGGCAACTATTATGTGAAGTCGTATGAAAGTGACAACATGACCTATTACATTTACAAATTGGTCAACACCACTTATCAGATTGACAATCCCTATTTTGAAAACACAGCCCCATGCTTTCCTTGGTTCATCAATACTGATATTAGGTTATTGGACAATGACAAAGGAATACCTTTGGTAAATGGCGAGGGCAAAGTTTTGGGCATATACCAAATTGATGGAACCCCGAAATTGAAAGAACCATTTAGGTGTTTATGGCCTTTGCTTTCCCTTTTGCTGGTGATTGTAGGACTGATTTTGGCCTATGGAAAGCAAAGAGAGTCGCAGTCAAGGGACTGGAAGAAGTCGCACAGTGTGGAAATCGGAATCATCGTGATCCTCTTGGTTTCATTGATCAGTACATATGTCTATTATCGAATTGGGGTCAGGAATGAGAACGAGCAAATGAGGCAACAGGCACAAAACCTGATGGAGAAACGCGATACGGCCTTCGAGAGCAGTTATGAACATTTTGCCCTACAGATAAAGTCCGACACTACTTTGAGAGACATGCTGTTTGCCGAAAGCAACGTGCTGGCTGATGTCATCCTTGGTTATTCCAAGGACTTGCTTTTCGATGAGACCATGAAAGCTTACTCGACCACGTTAACCCTTTGTGCGCCAGGAGAGGAGATCACCATCCAACCAGAGGGCTTTGTCACTGTGTGCGACAGCTACTTCAGGGATAAGTTGGCCAACAACAAAAACGAAAGGGTAGGGGACAACCTCTATTTCATGGATTATTATACCTTGGATCCCAATTACTTGGCTCGAATTGACATTACAAAAGATACTTTAAGGAAAGCGCTTTATTTTGAGTTTTATAAGCCTATCGCACCTGAAGGTTTCGGATTTCCTCAACTGCTAAAAGAATCCAACAGCTCAAAGCCATACGACTATTCGGTGGCCAGTTATAGAGGGAATCTCTTGGTTTATAAATACGGTCGCTATGTCTATCCCAACTTCCTGAACAGCCTGAAAGTCAAAGACCATGAGTTCACTTTCAGCAGCAAATTCAAACATTATGCTCTCATTGACAGTGAAAACAATTCGGTTGTCATCAGCACACCTACACGTAGTTTTTCGCAAAAGACAGCACCCTTTGCCATATTCTTCCTCGGTCTTTCTTTGCTTTATTTGCTTATAGTTTGGTTGGCCAGACCCAAAGAGTATCAAAGATGGCGCAATAGTAGTTTACGTTGGCGTTTGCAGAACGTGGTCTTGCTGACTTTGGGCATTTCATTTGTTGCTATCGGTCCCGTGTCGGTGCTTTATATGCGCACACTCTACAACCAAAACACCACCGATGCCCAGTTTGAAACCACCCGAACGCTCTCTCTTGAGATGTGCAACAACCTTGACTTTGCCACCCTGATGCGAACGGCATCGAAAGATACTTGGACCGACATCTTGCATCACTATGCTAACACCTTCTTTACCGACTTGAACCTATACCAACTCGATGGTCAGTTATTGGCCACGACCCGTCCTGAAATCAACGAACTCAACCTGCAGGCTCCTATAATGAATGCGGAAGCATACAATAGTTTGAGCCGCAATAAAGACCTCTTTTTCACACACACTGAATATCTTGGTAAAGGCACATACGAATCGGCATACATCCCGCTGACCGATGCCAATGGCAACACTTTGGCTTATCTCAACACGCCTTATTTCTCGAGTTCCACCGACTTGCACAATGAAATCCGTAACTTCATCCTCACCTATCTCAATATCATTGTCGTGCTGCTTGGTGGCGCCTTGATCTTCATTCTTCTCATTACACGGAGTTTGACACGGCCTTTAGCCTTGATTCAGAATAAATTAGGTGACATTAAAATCGGCCAAAAGAACGAGCCCATTGAATGGAAAGGCGATGATGAAATTGGAGCTTTGGTGGGGCAGTACAACCAACTCATCGTGGAGTTGGAGAAGAGCGCTGCCGAACTGAAACGTACTGCTGCCGAATCAGCTTGGAGAGGCGTGGCACGACAGGTGGCACACGAAATCAAGAACTCGCTCACACCAATGCGTCTCAGCGTGCAACTATTGCAACGCAACATCGATAATGGCAAAGCTACGCCAGAGCAGATCCAACGTACGACCAACACGCTTATCGAACAGATCGATGCCCTTTCAGACATAGCATCATCATTCTCTCGCTATGCCAAGTTGCCCGAGAACCATCCAGCACCTTTGGATTTGGCCGAACTGGTCCAAAACGTCGTAAGTCTTTATGACAATGCCGAAAACATTGAATTCCACTACGATTTCGACAAGACTAAAGACCACACTTATAACGGCGACAAGACTAACCTGAACAGCGTAGTCGGCAACCTCATCAAGAATGCCACACAGGCCATAGGCTCGAAGCCCGATGGACGAATTGATGTCAGCCTTAAGAACACCAAGACAGCTTTCGTCATCAGCGTGAAAGACAACGGCAAGGGCATCAAGGAAGAAGACAAGAGCCAGATTTTCCTGCCTAATTTCACCACCAAATCAGGTGGCTCGGGCGTAGGCCTTTCGTTGAGCTACAATATCGTTCAAGCTGCTGGTGGAACGATTTCCTTCGAGAGCCAGGAAGGGGTGGGGACGGAGTTTGTTATTGAATTACCGAAAAATTGAAATAGACCCAATATAAAGTATAATTTTGCGTTTTTGAAAGACCAAAAGCAATCCACATGGCAGAAAACAAATTAGGCTCCTTGGCGAAGCAAACCGCCATTTACGGCTTGAGTAGCATCATCGGCAGGTTCTTGAATTACCTGCTGGTGCCCATACACACACATAGAATGGCAGCCGAATCCGGAGGATACGGCATTGTCACCAATTTGTATGCCTATACAGCCTTGCTCCTTGTCCTGCTTACTTTTGGTATGGAAACCACCTTTTTCCGGTTCTCCAACAAGGAGAATGTCAACCCCAATAAGGCTTTTTCTACCGCTGGACTTTCTGTCGGCTTAGTCTCCCTGGTTTTCCTCATTCTGGTATCGTTGTTCCTGAAACCCATTGCCGGAGCCTTGGATTATGCCTTGCATCCCGAATTTGTGGAAATTATGGCCATCATCGTGGCCTTCGATGCATTCCAGTCCATTCTGTTTGCGCGGCTTCGTTATGAGAATCGCCCCCTCAAGTTCATGACACTGAAACTCTCTTTCATTATCATGAGTTTGTTGCTGAACTTGTTCATTTTCTATCTGGCGCCCTACTTGAAAGAACACTATCCCTCCATGATGGAATGGTACCATGCCAGCTATCAGGTGGGTTATATTTTCATCGCCAACTTGATTTGCACCGTGTTGGTCACTTTAGGATTTATTCCCGAAATCAAGAAACTGCGCACTGGCATCGACCGTGACTTGTTGAAAGAAATGCTGAAATATACTTGGCCCATTCTGCTCTTAGGTTTGGCGGGTATTCTTAACCAGGTTGCCGACAAGATTGTCTTCAAGAAAATCGTCCCTGGTCTGGAAGGGGAGGAGCAACTCGGTATTTATGGTGCTTGTGTCAAGATAGCGATGATTATGGCCATGATCACGCAAGCTTTCCGCTATGCCTACGAGCCTTTTGTTTTTGGTGGTAAACGCGATACTGCCGACAAAGAGACCCAAGCCAAGGTGATGAAATACTTCATTATCTTCACGCTGCTGGCTTTCCTTGCTGTGGTGATGTATATGCCTTTATTGAAGTATCTCGTTGGGTCGGATTATCATGAAGGATTGCGAGTGGTTCCCATCGTGATGATGGCCGAAATCTTCATGGGCATCTATTTCAACCTTTCGTTTTGGTACAAGCTCACCGACCAGACTTGGTGGGGAGCCATCTTCAGTGCTATTGGTTGCGCAGTGTTGCTGGCCATTAACTTCATCTTTGTGCCCAAATACGGCTATATGGCTTGCGCCTGGGGCGGTTTTGCGGGTTATGCCACTTGTATGGTGCTGTCCTATTTCGTTGGGCAGAAAAAGGCTCCTATACCATACGACCTGAAGTCGGCTTTCCTTTATTTTGCTATTGCCTTGGCCTTGTATTTCGCGCAAAAGTACATCCACATCGAAAACACCGTATGGACCTTAGTAGTGAACACAGGTCTGCTATTGGTGTTCTTCGCCTTCATTTGTTGGAAGGAGAAGGATTTGGTGAAGGGTGATTTGGGATGGGTTAAGAAGCGGGTTTAGTTAGATTGTTATCATAGTTGTTTTGGCTTCCAAACAAACAATCCCACAGCCCCAGCAAGCATCCTGATAAGTTCAAGCAAGTTTTCGGAAGGTGCGTAGACAGTCAGGTTGGTGTCATCACGACCTAAAGTGATAAGGGCTTCGGATGCCCCGATGAGTATGCACAAATTGTGTTGGTTGTCCATGATATGGCTTGCAAGCAGTTCGGGATTGGGATTCAAGATGCCTTCGGTTTCATCATCCATTAACAATCGCAGATCATAATAGCAATACAGCTTCAGCAAGATGTCGGAAAACTGCTCTCGTAGGACGGCATAGCGTGTCGGCTCCAAATAATATTGCTCCACGGAGAAGAACCTTCCGCCACCGTTCTCTGGCACTTGTTTTGGGAGGAAATCCACTACCCAATACTCCTTTTCAAAAAACGCTTCTATCATATTGCTTTAGTTGTTTCATGCTTGTATTACCGCTCAAAAACGGTTTCTTTTGTTTCGCTATTAGGTTCTGTCACGCTTAGATTGCTGATATTATGGTTGCTAACATCATCCATCACGATGGCAGTGCGGTAGTCTTTCTTTAGGGCAGTCAGTTTGATGTTATGCATGGTCAAGCCGTCGACATGGCGGATGAAGAAGCCCCAGGCGGGCAGTTCCATGTGTTGTGAGAACTCGGGATAGGCTTTGGGCATCTCAGGCACTTTGTCCAATTCATCAAGACCGACATGGGCATAATGCGGGTCACCGCCACCAGGGAAGACAATCTCGATGTTCTCCAAAGTGACATTCTTTATCCTACTGTCTTTCAGTCCGATGATACCGCAAGGTGAGATGTTGCGCGGCAGGTCTTCGATGGGACCTTCGTATTCGTAGCCCGCATCGGGCTTGGTGGCGGCTACCTCGCAGTAGAGGTTGCGGATGGTGATGCCGTCCATGAAGCTCTGTTTGTCGCGACGGGCACCTATATTGAGATAGATGGCATTGCCTACATTAGTGGCATAGAGCGAATCGACGAGAATGTTTTCGCAAATGCCGCCGTCGACGCTTTGGATGGTGATAGCGCTGCGATAGGTATCATAGACATTGTTCTTGATGATGCGCACATTCTTGAAACCGCCTGCGCCCATAGTGCCGAACTTGATGCCGCTGGCGCTGCTGCGGGCGGTACAATTGCGCACTTCAATGTTTTGACACAACTTCTTGGCGCTATGTGACTTGAGGCAGATGGCATCATCGCTGGCATCGATATAGCTATTGGTCAGCAAAAAGCCGTCACAGTCCACGATGTCGATGCCGTCGTTATTCCAGAAGGCAGTGCTTTGGATGCGGACATTGTTGACCTTGACATTCTCGCATTGGTCGTACATGGTGACCCAGTTGGCGGCATTGCGGAAGGTGACATTGTCGACTTCCACATTCTTGCACTCTCTGAAAATCAGTAGTCGGGGCCGGAAGCCTTCGCCAACGCGGTCGTTGCTCAGCTTGTCTTTCATGAGGCCTTTGTGTACGAGGTCAGTGCAATTGTTGCCCAATTCTCGCCCTTGTCCCTCAATGACGCCACCACTGTTATAGACGCCGATAAGTCGGATGTTCTCGACGCCTTCGGCGAGGATGAGACCGTGGTCGTTGGTGGCGTTGAGGCGGTCGTAGTCGAATGGGTTGGTGCTGCCCACCAATACGGCACCTTCCATCAGCTCGATGGTGACATTGGATTTGAGATGGATGCTGCCCGTCAGGTAACGGCCTACCCAGAAACGCAGGGTGCCACCGCCTTGTTCAGCAATCCAGTCGATGGCGAATTGGATGCTACGGGTGTTCATAGTCACGCCGTCGCTGCGGATGCCGAACTTCGAGGCGTTATAGGTAGGTTTGGGGTCTTGCGCTGTGGCTTGGAGGGCCATCAGTAGGGAGAGACAGAGGGTTAGGAGGTGTTTTTTCATATTATGTCTTACTATGTTGTTTTGCTAATGGCAGGGGTTAACACCGCCTGCTTAATGTCTGGCGCCCCTACGGGGCTGGGTTATGATATAATCTGACTGGCCCTCGCAATCCCATGGGTTGCAAAGGTTGGTCTCTTTTGGGATGGTTCACATATATCCAGGTGGTCGGGTTCTCCTCTCGGCTGAGGGTCTTGAGGTAGTTGCCCATGGTGGTGGTCACGCGGATTTCAAGGTCGTTTTCGCCTTCTTGAAGGTAATCGGTGATATCGTAGATTCTACGACCAAAATACTGTACGCCAGCAGATTGTCCGTTAACGAACACTTCGGAAACGCCTTCCACGAGGCCTAAATCCAGGATTGTAGAGACAGTGTGCACACCGTCTCTACCGCAGTTGATGGTTTTATGATAGATAATGGTTCCGCAGAAATGCTGGTACGCCTCGTTATCCTTCAGGTCGAACAGGGTGTCGAAATGTGCACTGATTGTATCATTTAAGAGGCTATGACACAGGGCCACATCCCAGTGGTCTGAGATGTCGATGGCGGGTAAAGTACCTGTAATGGTGTGGAGTGGTTGCCAGATGGGGAGGTTGATAGGCTTAGATTTTTCGAACACGACAAGCACCGACTCCACAGGACCCAAGTCAAAGGTGTAGCTGCCATCCTTGTCAAGGGGCAAGGCATAGCGTTTGCCCGTTTGCAAATCCCAAATCTGGGCTTGTCGCTTGTGGGTCAATGCTTTGCTGAAGGTGATTTTGGTTTGATGTGCGTTGTAACGATGGCTGTTGCTCAACAGAATCAATTCGCTGCCGTTGTCAGTGGTATAGCGGTTTTGCATGACAAATGGGTCGGGATTCTTGATTTCAAGGTAATGCGGCAATTTTTGGACGTGCAGAAGGCTGTCGTACCAAGGAATGAGGCCTTCTTTGGGTGGCTCTACGAAGACAAATTGTTCCTTGTGCTGCATCACCTTGTCCATAGTGGCCTTCACAAGGGAATCATTTTTTTGATGGTTGCCTGGCCTTCCTAACGATTGGTAAGGTATGGTGTCGATACAGACAATCTTGCCTCCTGTCTCCACGAAACGCAGCAATTGCTCGGCAGTTTCAGGGTGCAGGCTCTCCACATCAATAAGCATCAAAGTGTTGTATTTGCGTTTATTGAAACAGAGGTTGCCTTTCTTGATGGTTGCCTTATTGATGATATTTTCGCTCACATAGTCCACGCCTCCACCGCATTTGTTGATGGCTTCCCAAATCAAGGTCTTGTAGGGCGCACGAGTGGTGTTGGGGAAGGGTTCGTTCTGCATCCCGATGGTGCTCCACATGTCGTTTTCGGGATTAAGGATGGCGATATCGGCGTAATATGTGCCATGTTGAAGGGCGTATGAGAGGCGTGCCTTGTAATCGTTGTAGTACTTGAAATACGGCCACCAGTTGTTGTTCTCGCTGTAGTAGGCACCATAGCGTACCCAGCCGGGGAACTTGGCTTCAAGATTAGGTGAATAGTTGAAGCCATGGAACACGCTGTGGGTCATACCCGACATGGCAGATTGGTCACCGCCGATTTTCAGTTGCTCAAGGCTCATATTAAAGACGGTGTAGGTGTTGGTCATCTCCTCGCAGCTGATGGTACGACTGTCGGCAAGATGTGCTGCCGATGACACAAACTTGTTGACCATGGTGTAGGCACGGCCACGGCGGTAGTCGGTTTCCGACATTTCCTCACCGGGTTTGTGTTTTAGCCAGTTGGTGGTCCACGATTCGCCCTCAGGGATGTCGTAGCCCATGGCATTCTCCAAGGGATAGAAGCCGCGACCGTAAGCTTGGGCACGGGCTTTTACTCCTAGTTGGTGGCACCAATGCAAATAGGTGCTGGTGAAGCGTTCCTGCATCAGCTGGGCCTTAAAGTCTTCGAAATCGTATCGCGCGCGTTGGATTTCATGTTGGAAGGCTTCTGTGACGGGTATTACAGGGTCATAGTTGATTGCGCTGCCCATAGAGCCAATCTTGAAGAGGATAAAAGGCAACCATTTCGTGATGTCATAGCCGTAACGCTTTTCGAACTCCTCGGCCATGTCGGAGGTCCAGTTGGCGCCTTCGAGTTCCATACTGTCGGTAAAAAGGGCTCGGATGTTGCCTTTCAGCGGTCCGATTTGTGTCTCAATTTTGTCCGACATGTTGTAAAGGTAACGGTTGACTGCCTCAGTATTGAAATGGTCGAGCACGGGCCCCGCTGCCCCTGGTGCGCCGTTGATGACTTCCAAGAAACCGTTGATCTTCACCAAGGCGGCCAAAGTGTAGTTTCCTTCTGGTACTTCGATGGTGATTATACTGTCAACCGGCCTTTCGACAGGCTCAAGGACCTTGCTTTGCGTTGTCCAAATGGTAATCCCCTCATCAACACTTGAAGCTGGATTTGGATAAAGTTTCAGCGACATCAGCTCTTTGATGTTTCCCTTATATGGTGAGCTCACCTTGGGCATAGCTTTTTCGCAGATGCTATCGCGGATGATGGTCAAAGTGGTTGGCCCTGTCACCGTTTCAGCATAGTTGACCACGATTTGCGCCCGTTCATCTTCATTGAGGAACTCGGCTCCGAAAGGCCAGCCCGAGCCAACAAGTAGGTCGCAGGTCATGTCGAGTCGTTTTGCTTCATCGAAGCATACCTTGAGCATGTCAATCCACTCGGGGCTGAGCCATTGCAAAGAAGGTTTTCCGAGGCTGTCGCAGTAGGTAGGGAAGGCGATGGGGTTGATTTCCACCCCGCCGATGCCAGCCTCTTTCAAGAGGCGCATCTCGCGCACGAGTTCATCAGCCTCCACCTTGTCGCCGTTCCACCACCAGCGCACAAAGGGATGATATTCCGAGGTGGGTTGCTGAAACGCCTCGTATAGTTGCTCGGTTGTCAGTCCGTCGGTTTTCGGCTGGCATTGGTAGAGGACAAGGGCAAAGCCCAGTAGTAAGATAAGGAGTTTCAGCAGCTTCATTGTGTTAGGTGCATTGAAGCAGCAAATTTAGGAAAATAATTGAATTTCACGTTTTTCTCTTGCAATATCCAAGACTTTCCTGTTTTATAATTCTATGACAAGATCCGCAATTACAAATGCCGCTCGAAATCCATCCGTTCGTGAAGGATTCGAACGATTTCCACGCCATCTTCTACGAGAATGTAGAAAATTAGGTGTTTGTATATGTGATGACCATATAGACCTGGCATGATTTCCTGGTATTCCTTGTCCAAATAGGTGGGACGGTTTGCGATATCTTGACAGGCTTTTACCAGCTCGTGATAGTAAAAGTCAGCTTGGTCCTCTGACCAAGTCTCAAGCGTGTACAACCAGATGGAATCCAGGTCTTCTACCGCTTTGTTAGACAGGTGAAATTTAGCCATTACGACAGGCGGATTTCAGTTGTTTCAAATGTTCTTCGGGATCAAAGTCCTCGCATACTCCACTATCAATACCTTCTTGGATGGCAGCTCTCAAATACTCCATTTTCTTTTCTCTTTCCTCCAAAAGCCGAAGGCCTGCCCGGACTACCTCACTGGCATTGTTATATCTTCCGCAGAGAATGCTGTTCTGAATAAACTCCTCATAATGAGGACCCAAGGATGCTGTTACTGTTCTGCTCATAGTGATTTGTTTTATGCCGCAAATGTAAGAATATTTCTTACAACATAGGAAAAAAACTGAGTTTTTTCCAAAATCGATAAAAAACCACAACTTTGGAAAAAACTCAAATTCTTTAAAGGTCTTATTAGAATACCATCACGGCACCGCCGCCCTTGGCGAGATGCACTTTCACCTTGTTGCCCCACACTTGGGCTTGCTCTGACACATAGTCTTTGGCCACGCGGTTGGTCGCGGAAGATGTGTCCCGACTTGGCGCCGAAGTTGGGCAGCACACCAAGGTCGATTTCGATGTCGCGTTCCTCCCAGTTGGTGATGGCACCCACATACCAGTGGAAGTCCTTGCGGCGGGCGATGATGAGGTATTCGCCCACCTTACCGTCGAGCACCATGGTCTCATCCCAAGTGGTGGGAACGGAAGCGATGAATTGGGTGCATTCCTCTTCCTTCATATAATTGCTCGGGCTGTCGCAGAGCATGTTGAACGGGGACTCAAAGATCACATATTCAGCCAGCTGACGGCAGCGTGTGCCCTGACTCATCGGCTCGGTGTAGATGGCGGCGAAGTTGTTCTTGTTGGCGTTTTTCATCGCGCCTTGGGTGTAGTCGATCGGACCGGCCAGCATGCGGATGAAGGGAATGGTGACTTCGTTGGTGACGAGGTCGCTCTCGTTGTCCCACTTGGCTTGTTCAAGGCCATACACGCCCTCGTGGTTGAGCACATTGGGATAGGTGCGGTTGAGGCCTGTGGGCTTGTAGGCGCCGTGGAAGTCGATGAAGAGGTGGTATTTGGCAGCAGTCTCGGCCATACGATAGTAGAAGTCGACGATCAATTGGTCGTCGCCGTCCATGAAGTCGACCTTGAAGCCTTTCACGCCCATGTTGGCATAGTGTTGGCAGACATGTTCCATGTCCTTGTCGATGGCGGCATAACCCACCCAAAGCACGATGCCTACATTGCGTTCGGCGCCATAGTCCACCAGTTCCTTGATGTCGATTTCGGGCACTACTTGGAATAGGTCGGCCTTTTTGTTGACGGCCCAGCCTTCATCAAGGATAACATATTCGATGCCGTATTGCGAGGCAAAGTCGATGTAGTACTTATAGGTGTCGTTGTTGATGCCTGCCTTGAAGTCGACACCATAGATGTTCCAGGCGTTCCACCAGTCCCAAGCCACCTTGCCGGGCTGAATCCATGAGACATCACCAATGCGGTTGGGTGAGGCCAAGAGATAGACCAAGTCGTTGTCGGCCAACTCTTTGTCGTTTTCAGAGATGGCGATGATACGCCAAGGGAACGAGCGTTTGCCCTCCACTTTAGCGATGTAGTTCTCGCGTTCTTTCACAATCCATTGCAGGTTGTTGTGGCCGCCTTGTTCGCGGGTCTTGGGATAGGGCGCGTGGACGGCGGAGAGTCCGTTTTTGCCGTTGGCATTACGCAGATACAAGCCAGGGAAGTCCTCCAAGTCGGCCTCGGTGATGACGGCTTTCTTGCCATCCTTGAGTTCGACCAGCAAAGGCAGAAAAGCGAGCTTTTCGGGGTCCATCTGGTTGAGGTTGATGTGGGAGTAGGTGTTCTCAAAAGAGTTGTAGAACTGCTGGTCGATGAGTGGACCTTCTTGTCCGGCACGCCTTAAAACATATGGGATAAGGCCTTGATAATCCTTGTCAAAGTTAAAATCTGCAGTTTCACTCTTCACGATAATGGGTTTGCGGAAATCTGTCTCAAAACGGTAGGCCACACCTGCATCATAGGCGCGGAAAATGACCTTGAAATTGCCTTTGAAGGTCAAAACCAGTTCGTTATAAACTTCGGGAATCTCGGCTTTTTTGTAAAGCGGCGATTGCAGCTTTTGGTTGACCGAGCGTGTCTTGGCACTTTTTACAACGGGAACGGGGTTATGGCCAAACATGGTGCCATCGCCGAGTTGCATGCCGATTGGCGAGGGGGCTAACACACAAGTATTGCCGTGTGTGACGGAATAGGTGAGTGGTTCGCCTATCTCAATGGTGACGGTGATATCTTTGTCGGGCGATTGCAATGTGTATTGCTTTTGGGCAAAGGCGCTCACGCAAAGCATAAGGAGCGTAAAGAGGAGGAGTTTTTTCATGTTGGTATAGTTTTATGCAGGCAAAAATAGAAATTTTGTATCATTTTACAAAAACAAAGGATTTGTCTTAAAGAACCTTTTTTAAAATGAATAGCAAAATTTACCAAAAATGTGATT
>CACXXW010000017.1 GCA_902771635.1 uncultured Bacteroidia bacterium
GCTATAGCTGAATCCGGCATACTCTCGTCCCCAGCCACAAAAGCGTGGGAAGTGCGGATTTGCTTTCAGCCACTTGCTGCTGTCTGTCTTCACCCGCTGCACGAACGAGGCCAGTGATAAGTATGACGGCAATGATACGAACATGTGTATATGGTCGGCAATGCCGCCTATGCGGTAGGTTTGGCATTTCAGATTCTTTGCAATGCCATAGATGTAGGCGTATAGTTCACGCTCGTGTTCTTCATTGATGGTGGGTTCGCTACGATAGGTGCGGATGACGATGTGGTAGTATGATGTTGTGTAGCTCATGGTGATGTGTTTTGTGGGTCCCACACAGTGTGGGGTGGATGGTCTGTGTCGCCCCACACTGCATGTGGGGTAAATAGGATGGCGTGTCTTCGACACGCTTTGGATTAGTCCTCTTCTTGTGGAGGGTTGTCAAAGAAGTGCTCTTGTTGTAGTTCTACCAGTACGGCCTTGATTTCACCGTATTGGTATTCTGGGCCAAGCACTTCTCGCGCAATGTTGATTTGAGGGTCAAAAGTGGACTCAAAGTACTCTAAAATCTCGTTGTATTTTTCTTTTTCAAGGATCTGTGAGGCTTTGAGAGTGCCTTCTTCCACATAATGGACCAAATGACCGAGAATCGTGCTGATGGCTAGACCTCTTTCCTTGGCGATGGCCTCGACCGACAAACCGTTGTCAAACAATTCTTTGGTGATACGATAAGTGTCACCTATTTGTCTCTTTTTGGTCACTTGAGAAAGGTCTCCGATGTCGGTGGCTTGAGGGTCTTTGCCAATGAATCGTAGCACAATGTCCAATATTTCGGCTCCATAATTCCTGACGCGCTTGGTGCCCATGCCTTCGGTTGCCCTCAGTTCTGAAAGGGTGACGGGTTTATCGGTCGCAATGGCTTTGAGGGTTTTGATAGGTGCGATGTTGGAAGGGGGCACATCATCGGCTTCGGCTCGTGCTGCACGCCAAGACAGCAAAATGGAATAAAGACTGCCATTCTTGCTCGGCTCAAATTTGATTTCCACCTTCTTCTTCCCGCTTTTCTCTGCCTCGATGGCTTTCACCGACTTGGTTTTTTGGTATTCCTTGACCGTGAAACCGTCTTTGCAAGCTTCCAAGCAGCATCCTTTCAGATAGATGTCTTCTTTGAGCAACTTCAAGGCATCGGTGAGTTGCTCGTTGACGGCTTGGTTGTCGGTCTTGAAGGGCAAGTCGAACAAACCCTTGGCGATGGCTTTCAAGTGCTCGTCGAAATAGGCCACACCTTTTATTAGACGCTCTTGCAAAACTGGGTTTTGCTCGCATGAAGGCGCTTGTTCATGCAGTTTCCGAATCTGGCCTTCGAATTTGATACCGACTGAACTTAGTTCCTCATGTATCATGTTGCGCCGCTGCGAGAGGTCTTGGATCAACGAGTGCTCAAAGAGAGTGTCGTTGTCGTAAATCACCTTCATCAGCCTGCCAAAGTCTTTGTAGATGCCATCAAAGTCGATGAGTTCGAGCATGGTCTCCAGTTCGTATTCGTGGCGCAACTGGTCGACTTTTTCTTGTGTAGGCTCTTTCTCGGGAAGCATTTCAACAAACTGGTTGACAGAGAAATCGTTGACCAAGGCGTTGGAGCTGATGCGTGTCTTCAACACGAGGCCTTCCAACGAGGTGCAACGGCTGAGGGCGACATAGACCTGTCCGTGGGCAAATGCTTGTCCCGCATCAACGATGACCTTGTCGAAGGTGAGGCCTTGGCTCTTGTGGATGGTGACTGCCCATGCCAGACGCAAGGGTATTTGGGTGAAACTGCCAATCTCCTTTTCTTCAATATCCTGATTCTCAGCATTGATGGCGTACTCCATATTCTGCCATTTCAGTTTTGGCACGGTGATGCGCTCTCCGTCGCTTTCCACGGTGACGGTGCCTTCCTTTTCATCGTAGCCCACCAATCGGCCGATCTTGCCGTTGAAGAACGCCTTCTCAGGGGTGGGGTCGTTTTTGACAAACATCACCTGTGCCCCGATTTTCAGCTCCAATTCTTCCTTGGTGGGGTAGGTGTTCTCAGGGAAGGTGCCGTGGACTTCGGCCTTGAAAGTCAACGTCTTTTCCTTTATGGCAGCCAGTTTCGAATCGTTGATTTGGTCTGCTTGGTAGTTGTGGGTGGTCAGGGTGATGTAGCCTTCCTCGTCTTTTGGCACGAAGCCTGGTTTGAAGCGGCTGTTGAGCACTCGCACGCAATCGGCATCCATTTGGTTGTTGCGCACCTTGTTCAACAATGAGATGAAGTCGTCATCGTGTTGGCGGTAGATGTGTTCCAGCTCCACACAGACATAAGGTGCTTTTTTCAGCACTTGGCTACCGAAAAAGTAGGGGGTGTCGTAATAGGGCGATAGCACTTCCCATTCCTCGGGTTTGGCCACAGGTGCCAGTTGGTGTACATCGCCAATCATCAGCAGTTGCAGACCGCCAAAAGGTTTCTGCGAACGGCGTACACGGCGCAACACCGCATCAATGGCATCCAAGACATCGGCGCGCACCATGCTGATCTCATCGATGATGAGCAGGTCGAGGCTGCGCATCAGGTTGATTTTCTTCTTGTTGAGTTTTTGGTATTGCGCGGCCATTGTTTTTGCATTGTAGCCTCTACCTAATGCGTTTTCTGGCAGTTGCGGTCCAAAAGGCAGTTGGAAGAACGAGTGGATGGTTTGTCCGCCCGCGTTGATGGCGGCCACGCCCGTGGGTGCCACTACGACCATGCGTTTGTAGGTCTTCAGTGGAAGGTTCTTCAAAAAAGTGGTCTTTCCCGTGCCAGCTCTTCCTGTGAGGAAGATATGCGCGTCGGTGTAGAGCACCAACTCTTCGACAAACTCAAGTTTCTGGTTAGTAAAGGTTTGCTGCGCCATGCTTTGGATTGTGTTCATTTGGCTAAAGTAGTGATTATTTTTCATTTTTATGGTGGGGTATTAGTTTTTGTTGTAATTTTGCAGGCAGAAAATTAACTAGCGGACGGGAAATGCCAAATAGCAAGCTCGTTTCCGATAGGCTAATTTGAAAGTCCACACTGCGGATAAGGTTAAGCATTGCTCCTTTCAGGTGTGGACTTTCTTTTTATTGATTTCTATGTTGTAATAGTATTTGCCTCCTTTTTGGAATTGTACTGCTAATCGTATATTCTCTTTCTTTCCATCTATAAGGCATTTACACTTGAAATTCAAATATCCGATGATATTAGGACCATCCGTAGTCTTTGAATTTCCCCAATTGTTGTATTCAGCATATTTGATGATTTCTGGTAACACTACTACTGCCGCAGCTTTTTTAAAGTATATAGCTTCGCCAAAAGCGGTCTTTCTTGCTGATGTCACAGAAATGATAATAGGCAATCCCGTGTCAACAATTATGACAACCTTCCCTGCATATTTGTTTTTAATATGGGCAAAAATAACAGTTCTCAATTGTTGTAGTTTCAATTCCTTCCATTCAGCAGGTGTTTCAGCTTTTGGAATAACGCTTTGTTTGTATCTTAAAGATAAAGCCGTTGAACAAACATTTGTTGTCGACAGTAGTCGTTTGTTGTCGTTTGTCGTCGGGTATGTTGTTGGTTTTTATTATCTTATAGATTCTTTCAAAACTACAGCCGTTGACAATGAATATGACCTTTTCATCGAAGTTGAAGCGGTCATAGTCATTGTCACAAGCCATAGTCAAAAAACAATTATACAAATCAGCATTTCCTAAAGAAACATTTTCCTATCTTTGTAGGCTCAAATTTGTAATCATCAACAAATCTAATATCCTATGAAAAAAGTATTCACTGCAATCATGGCATTGGCTCTCGTTTTCTGTTTCGGAAAAGCCAACGCTTGCACTAACTTCTTGATTACCAAAGGTGCATCGACCGATGGCTCCTGCATGATCAGCTATGCTGCCGACAGCCATGTGCTCTACGGCGAACTCTATCATTATCCTGCCACCGATTGGCCCGAAGGCGCCATGCTCGATGTGTACGACTGGGACGGCGGCATGTTCCGTGGCCAAATTCCACAAGTGGCTCATACTTACAATGTGGTCGGCAATATGAACGAATGGCAGCTCGCCATCGGTGAAACGACCTACGGTGGCATCGAAAGCCTTTGGGAAGGCCCTGGCATCATCGACTACGGTAGCCTGATTTACATCACCCTGCAGCGTGCCAAGACCGCCCGCGAAGCCATCAAATGCATGGGCGAACTGGTGGCCAACTACGGCTATGTCAGCGAGGGTGAGTCGTTCAGCATCAGCGACACCGAAGAGTGCTGGATTCTTGAAATGATTGGCAAAGGCAAGCATAATAAAGGTGCCGTATGGGTGGCTCGTCGTATCCCTGACGGCTATGTGAGCGGTCACGCCAACCAAGCCCGCATCACCACCTTCCCGCTGGCCAAGAAAAACAAGACCAGCATCACCTTCAAGAACATCGACAAGCTCTTGAAAGACCCCAAGATTGACTGTGTCTATGCCGACGATGTCATCAGCTTTGCCAAGCAAGCCAAGCTGTATGATGGCCCTGATGACAAATTCTCGTTCTCCGATGTCTACAATCCTGTGACTTTCGACGGTGCGCGATTCTGCGACTTGCGCGTGTGGGCCATGTTCAACAAGGTGACCGATAACATGAAAGATTATTGGGGCTATGCTACGGGTCGCGACATCAAGCGTGTGCAGCCTTACACCGCTGGCATGTGCCAAACCCCCGACAACTTCCCGACCAACCGCATGCCTCTTTGGGTATTGCCCAACAAGAAAATCAGTGTGCTCGATATGATGGACTTCATGCGTGACCATCTCGAAGGCACCGACCTCGACATGTCGCAAGATGTGGGTGCTGGTCCGTTCCATTGCCCCTACCGCTGGCGTCCCATGGATTGGGAAGTCGACGGTGTGACCTATGTGCATGAGCGCACCACCGCCACCCAGCAGACGGGCTTCAGCTTTGTCGCCCAAAGCCGTGGCAATTGGGAATGGCCCATCGGCGGCATCATTTGGTTTGGTGTCGACGACACCGACAACTGTGTCTACTGCCCCATGTACACCTGCATGACCGAGATTCCCGAGTGCTTCCGCGAAGGTAACGGCTCGATGAGTGAGTGGTCGGAGACCTCTGCCTTCTGGACCTTCAACCAGATGAGCAACTGGGCTTACACCAAATATGACTACATCCACCCCGAGATTCGCAAGCGTCAGCGTGAATTGGAAACCAGATGGGTGGAGAAAGAAATCCCCTCTATGGATGAACGCGTCAATACCATCAAAGGCAGAGAGGCTCAAGTGAAGGAATTAACCAAGTTCTCATGCGACCAAGCCTCCAAGATGACCCAAATGTGGAAGCAGTTCTACCATGAGCTGTTCATGAAGTATATGGACGGCAACCTGAACACTGCCCAGCCCGAGAAACCTGGACAGAAATACACGCCTATCAAGAGCGAGCACCCCAAATATAGCGATGAGTACTATCGCATCCTCATCGAGAAGACGGGCGATAAATATAAGGCCTATTAATTGGACTACGAGACTTTTTTGACTATGACCATTGACTATGACTATGACAGCTTTTACATTACGTTCAGTTGTATTGCTTTTGTTTAAGCTGTCATTGTCATTGTCACAAGTCATAGTCTCGCAGTCTCGCGTCAAAAATATGCATTTATAATTACACATTAAATAATAAATAAATCAATGAAAAAAGTATTAGGAATCATTGCAATGGCCATCCTTGTTTCGGTTGGTCGCGTGTATGCCGATGAAGGCATGTGGCTCCCGATGTTTGTCGAGCGCCTGAACTATGTTGACATGCAGAAAATGGGTCTGCAACTAACCCCTGAAGAGCTTTACAGCATCAACCACAGCAGTTTGAAAGACGCCATAGTGGGTCTTGGCAGCGAAGCCATGCCGCGCGGCTTCTTCTGCACTGGTGAGATTGTGAGCGAACACGGTTTGCTCTTCACCAACCACCACTGTGGCTATGGCGCCATCCAAAAGCTCAGCTCCGACCAACACGACTATCTGAGAGACGGTTTCTGGGCCAAGAACTATGGCGAAGAACTGCCCGCTCCCGAAATGACCGCCAGCTTCCTCATCCGCATGGAAGATGTGACGAAAGTCATCCTTGCCGAGGTAAAAGACGGTATGGACTATCAGGATCAACAAGCTGCCATCCGCAAGAAAATCAAAGAGCTGGAAACAGCTGCTTCAGAAAATGGCAAGTACAACCCCGTTATCAAAGGTTTCTTTGAGGGTAATGAGTACTACATGTTTGTCTATCAAGTGTTCCCCGATGTGCGTCTCGTGGGCGTGGCCAACTCTTCGATTGGTAAGTTCGGCGGCGACACCGACAACTGGATGTGGCCCCGCCACACTGGCGACTTCTCGATTTTCCGCGTCTATGCCGACAAGAACGGTAATCCTGCCGCTTACAGCAAGGACAATGTGCCGCTGACCCCCAAGCATCACCTTCCCATCAGTCTCGACGGCGTGCAAAAGGACGACTTCACCATGATTTGGGGCTTCCCCGGCAGCACCGAACGCTACATGTCGAGCTACGGCATTGACTACAATGTCGACACCTTCTATCCCACCATTATCGATGTCTTCGGCAAGCAACTCGAAGTTATGGAAGAATACATGAAGGTAGACGAACACATCAACTTGATGTATGCCGACAACCATGCTGGTTTGGCCAACACTTGGAAGAATTTCATCGGCCAGTGCAAGATGCTCCGCAAAAACAAGGTGAGCGAGAGCAAGGTGGCCCTTGAAAAAGACTTCACCAATTGGGTGAACAAGAACAACAAGACCGAATACAAGAACGCTCTCCCGAACTTGAAGGAAGCCTACAAGAACTTGGGTGAAGTGGCCAAGTATGTCTATTATCCCAACTTTATTTCGAGCGTCGGCGCCGCTGGCATCGCTGCCCAGTTTGGTTCCTACTATCAGGCTTATGTGGATAAGGACAAAGACGCTGAGGCTATGGCGTTGACGCTGCTCCAGCAGATGAATGTCGACGAACTCTTTGCCGAGACCGACCCACAGGTGGAAAAGAAGACCTTTGCCGAGATGCTGAAGACCTACAAGAATGCCTTCAAGGCCGAGGAACTGCCTGAGATTTACACCATTATCGATAAGAAATTCAAGGGTGACATTGATGCTTTCACTGAGGATGTCTACACCAACTCCATCTTCGCCACTCCTGAAAGCATCAAGGCTTTCATCGCCAACCCGAAACCCAAGAAGATTGGCAAGGATTACGCCTACATCATGAACACCTCTATGATGGAAGTCATTATGAACCATGTGGGTGAGTATCGTCAAGCCATGCAGACTGTCAGCGAGAACGACCATGTCTTCGTGAAGGGTCTGCGTGAGTACTACGCGGCCACTCAACCTGGCAAGAGCCTCTATCCCGATGCCAACTCGACCATGCGTATGAGCTACGGTTCGGTGCAAGACTATATGCCCGCCGATGCTGTTCACTACGACTACATCTGCACCGCCAACGGTATCCTTGAGAAGTATGTCCCTGGCGACTATGAGTTTGACGCTCCCAAGCGCCTCATCGACCTCATCGAGAAGAAGGACTTCGGTGCTTATTCCGACGACAATGGTGAACTCGTTGTGTGCTTCCTGTCGACCAACGACATCACTGGTGGTAACTCTGGTAGCCCCATCATGAACGGTAAGGGCGAACTCATCGGCCTCGCCTTCGACGGCAACTGGGAAGCCATGAGCGGCGATGTCAACTTTGAGCCCAAACTGCAGCGCACCATCAATGTCGATGTGCGTTATGTGCTCTTCATCATCGACAAGTATGCTGGTGCCACCAACCTCATCAACGAACTCGACATCCGCAAAGGCGAACCCAAGCCGCTGCGTGTGGAAGAGGAAAAAATCTAATTGGTGATTTCCGATCGAAAACGTTTGTAGAGACGTAGCGCGCTACGTCTCTACATTTTTTTGTATTTTTGCGCCGTTAATTAACGACATGCGCAAACGTTTCTGTTCCATATTATTTGTCCTGTCGGTCGCTTTCGGAGCCATGGCCCAAAACGACACGGTGGTCTTTTCGGCCAAAGGAGGATTTTATGAAGACGTTTTCGCACTGGAATTGTTCAATAACTATCCGCAGCATCACATCCGTTACACGATTAATGGTAACCGTCCTACACCACAGTCGCCTTTATACGAAGAAACTTTGGTTTTGAATCAACAACTTTATTCGAAATCAAACATTTACACTATTGTCAATTGCCCAGAAAATGAGTTTTATCTCCCTGATTCCGTCCAGCATTGTATTGTGATTCGTGCTGCGGTTTTTGACGAAAACGACAGTTGTGTCAGTCAGGTGATGACCAACAGCTATTTCATCCGTGCATTAGGTTGCAATACGCATGGGTTGCCCGCCGTCTCGCTCTGTGCCGATTCGCTGGCTTTGTTTGATTACGAGACGGGCATCTTTGTGCCAGGCATTCATTTTGACTCATTGAATCCTTATTTCACAGGGAATTATTGTATGAAAGGCCGCGAATGGGAACGAATCTGCAATATTGAGTATTATGAACTCGACAATAGTGGCGTCAACCAGCAGGTTGGATTGAGAACCCATGGAAAAAAGGCAAGATATCAGAGTCAAAAAGGAATGAAAATCTATGCCCGCGAAGAATATGGGAAGAAACGACTCAAACATCGGTTTTTCGAGACTTTGCCTATTGACAAATTCAAGCATCTGTGTTTGAAGCCTTACATGAGCGCTTGGAACGGTTCGGGATGCAAGGATTATATTGTGAGTCGCATGGCCCAGCATATTAATGTGGAATCGTTGGCATCACGAGCCTGTGTGCTGTTCCTCAACGGCGAGTATTGGGGTATATATTACGTTGCCGAAAAGCCGGATGAACGCTTTCTCGAAGACCATTTCGGTGTCAATATTGATTCAGTGAACCTCATCAATATCTGGAATGAATTGGAGTGTGGAAACTCTGACAATTTCTATGCTTTGCGCACATGGATGGAACAGGCTGATCTTTCTGATGAAGAACAGTATTCCTATGCCGAGTCGCAAATTGATATTCCGAATTTCATCGATTATTATGTGCTTGAGCTGTTTTCGGCCAATTTGGACTGGCCAGCCACTAATACAAGGATGTGGCAGCTTGGTGACGGCAAATGGCGATGGATTTTTTATGATGGTGATGCCTGCCTCGAAGCCCTGTCGTTCGATGTCTTTGCCAATGCCACGTATGATGGTGATGAAGGCTATCCTTCCAGCAGAAGGGCGACCTTGTTTTTCAGAAGACTATTGGAGAATGAGTCGTTTAGGGAACAATTTGTCCATCGGTTCAATGAGCTGGTTTCCACAAGGTTTTCCTATCAGAACACCAAACCTTATTTCGATTATATCAAACAGACGCTCCAAGATGAGGTGCCCAATCAGATTGGGCGGTTCCATTGTCCTGAAGCCTATTCCTCATGGGAGAACTATTGCATGCCTGTGATTGACTATTTCCTAAGAGAAAGGCCAGAGAACATCCTCGAGGCATTGGATGACTTCGTATCGGTGGATGAATTCTTGACCTCTGTCTTGGGTTGCTATCCCAATCCTTTCTCTGATGAGATTCACATTGGAGTCGAAGCAGAGGGTCTTGGAGCCAAGGAAGTCGTTATCTATGACTTGTTGGGCAGGAAAGTGTTTTCCGAGACGGTTGTCGCTGAAAATGGCAATGAAATCATCCTTAATCCTAAATTGCCTGCAGGCGTCTATGTGCTAAAAATGGGTGGTCATTCGCAGCGTATTGTGCGGTATTGAGGTGTTGCATTGGAATATTGAGTCATTTCGTTTTGTTGAATCTTTGGATTTTATATCTTTGCAATTTCTAATATTTGAAGAGTTATGGTATTCAGTAGCAATGTATTCTTGCTCTACTTTTTGCCCCTTTTCCTGATATGCTACTTTGTGTGTCCGAAAAGGTTCAGGAATTATATCATCTTGTTGTTCTCCATTGTGTTCTATGCTTGGGGCGCTCCTGACTTCATCCTTTGGTTGCTTGGTTCCACCATAGCCAACTTCTTTTTGGTCAAGCTGATGCACAAGACCGAAAAGAAACCCCTCAAAAAGCTGTATTGTGGCCTGGCCATCGCGGTCAGTTTGGGGCTTTTGGTCTATTACAAATATGCCAACTTTTTGATAGACAACTTGAATGCGTTAATCAGCGTCTTCGGTGCCAACCCGATTAGGTTGGCAAAGGTGCTGCTGCCGATTGGCATTTCATTCTTCACTTTCCAGTCCATCACATACGTGCTCGACACCTACCGAGGCCACAACGAGCCGATGAAGAAGTTGAGCGACTATATGGTTTACATCATGATGTTTCCGCAACTCATTGCTGGACCTATTGTACGTTATTGCGACATTGAAGGTGAGATTCGCCATCGCGAATATAGTAGCAACAATTGTTTGCATGGCCTTTTCCGTTTCGTGATAGGTCTATCCAAAAAGGTACTGATTGCCGATGTGATTGGTGCACAAGTGGATACTTTGTTGGCTACGAATCTCTCCGTCATGGATACAGGTACAGCTTGGATTGCCATTGCGGCCTACACCATGCAACTCTACTTCGATTTCGCGGGCTATTCCGATATGGCGATAGGCTTGGGCAAGATGATGGGTTTCCATTTTCCGGAGAACTTCGACAATCCGTACAACTCGGCGAGTATCACCGAGTTTTGGCGCCGGTGGCATATCACCTTAGGAGCGTTTATGCGCAACTATCTGTACATTCCATTGGGGGGCAACCGTTGCTCGAAACGGAGGATGTATTTCAACCTTTGGGTTGTGTTTCTATTGTCGGGCCTGTGGCACGGTGCGTCATGGAATTTCGTGGTCTGGGGCGCGTATCATGGCTTGTGGTTGGTGCTCGAACGGATGGGTTTGAAGAAATTCTATGAAAAAATCGGTAAGGTGCCGAGCGTCATCATCACCTTCATCATCGCGATGGTGGGTTGGGCTATCTTCCGCATTGAGGACTTGGGACAGGCTTTCACCTTCATTTCGAGACTCTTCGCTTTCGACTTCAGCTCCTTTGGCATCAAGGCCGACGCACAGTTCTACACCATGCTTATCATTGCATTGGTGTTTTCGTTCATTACCCTGTTCCCCTTCGGGAAAAAGATGCAAGATGCCGTCTATTATAAGGAGGAGTACTCCATAGCCGGCACCATCGTGGCGTGGGTGGTGGCTGTATTCATGTTGTTGTTCTGCATTGCCGCCATCAATGCGGTAGGTTTCAGTCCGTTCATCTATTTTAGGTTTTGAAGTGAAAAGCGTAGTTTCCATAGCACTTTTTTGTCTTGCCTTGGCCATATTTACACTACCTGCCATTCAGCAAAATACGAAATGGTTGGAGATGCGACCGTTGGTTGGACAAAGCATTCCTGTGGCAACTCCCTCTTTGTCTTTCGAGAATTTGAAGACAGGCGTATTCCAAGACAATCTCGAACAATACCTTTCCGAAAACATTGGCTTCCGAGAACCAATGACGCGATTCTATAACCAATATCTTTGGGATTTCTTCAGAAAAACATATAGCAATGAAGTGGCTATCGGAAAGGATGACTGGTTGTTTTTCAATTTCAATGTCGATGAGTATTACGGCAAGGAGATGTATCGCTGGATTGAGTCCAACGACAAGGCGATGGAACGATTTGAGAAGCAAATCCGGCTACTGAAAAAGTTGATAGGGGTATTGAAGACTTTTGACATTGATTTTCTGATATACACGACACCCGATAAGGCGAACCTCTATACCCAGTTTTTGCCCGAACGTGATTTCGATACCACCTCCATCCACGCTTACGATTATTACCGTCAGGCCTTAGTGGAAAATGGCATTCCCTATATTGACATGGACAGTTGGTTTATCAATATGCAGGACACACTCGACTATCCTGCCATACCGCAAACTTCAGCTCACTGGATATTTCCCGCTGTATATGCAGCCGATTCGTTGTTTAGTTATATGGCTACGATGAAAGGCATTGAAATGCCAAGAATTGCCATAGGTGAGCGTCTTGAATGCAGTGATCTGACCAAAGGAACCATTCGCGACTTGGAAAGACTGCTTAATCTACAGCGCGACATCACTATTGATGAAGATATTTATTATGAGCGGAAAGTTAGCATCAAATCTGATTCCAATGCGGTGAAACCCAATGCAGTTTTCATTGGCAACTCTTATTTTTTTGCCATCAATCAATACATTGATCTTAACGAGGTCTTTTCCGACGTAAGATACTGGTTCTACAATATGACCGAATACTATGGCCAAAGGTTGCAGAAAAGCAGGCCAATAAGCGAGACAGACCGTCTTTATGCCATCATCAACGCTGACTATATTGCTTGGTTCACTGATAAAGCCCAGATGTACAAAATCTCATACGGATTTGCTGAAGACGCGTTGTTGCGGTTGTGCGTGAGCGACAGCCTTTGGGAAGCCGAGGTCGAAAAGGTGATGGCAACTGAAAACGTCAACAAAACGCAAGCCGAAGACATTTTGAGGAACGACATCGAGAGAATCGAAGGGTTGAATGGCGACTGTGTACCTACCATTCGCAATACAAGAGGAATTGTTTTGGCACAGACTGCCTATCGCATCAACCAAGACAAAAACTGGTTGAAGGCTTTGAAAGTCAAAGCTTTTACTGACAATGAATCTTTGGAAAGTCTTGTCAACCGCGAAGCAATAAACGTGGTTGACGGTCACCCCCTTTTACGCGATGACAAAACCGTCAACGACTCTATCTTGACGGAATACAGGGTACAAGAGGTGGTCGAAAATTGGAGAAACAACCCTGAGATGATTGATATCATTACGAAGCAGTTGGAAGAGACCGGCCTTACTTTTGAGGAACAATTGCTTATTGATGCCCGTTGGTTTGTCGACAATGAAAAAAATGATGAAAAATAAGATATATGTCATATTGTGCCTTTTGACTTTGGGTCTCTTCGTTCTGATTACTGTCCAAGAGCAAACCCATTTTATCGAGGTGAAACCTTTGAACGGCGTCCTTTACGAACCCGAAAAGAAGCCCATCGCCATTGCCTATATGATAGATGGCTCCTATCAGCAAAGCCTTGAGACCTATCTGCGTTACAATTTCGGTTTTAGGGAACTCTTCATAAAGAGCTATAACCAGTATATCTGGGACTTTTATCATAAAACGCTCAATTACACCATTTGCATCGGCAAGGACAATTGGCTATATGGGCTTGATGAGGTTGTCAACTACTATCAGAGTAGCGTGTATTCCTATACTCAGAGTTGTGCCGAGATGCAACACAAATGCGACCTCGAAGCCCAGCGACTCTACAAGGTACAACACATCCTCGATGAGTACGGAAACTTCATTTTTGTTTCAATGCTGCCCACAAAGACCTTCCTGTATCCCGAATATATGCCCGAAAATCCAGGCCTCTCCCTTGAGCCGTTCCATGCCTATCAATACTATCCGAAAGTGTTCGACAGTCTGGGAGTCAACTACGTCAATGTGCAGGAAATTTTCCAAAACTGGAAAGGCAAGGTGGATTTCCCCTTGTTTCCGAAAACAGGCAAGCATTGGACCTATATCGCATCGGGCTATGCTTTCGACACCATTGAGCGTTACATCGAACACGAAGGTCATATGAACCTTCGCAATTACAAGATGGGAGGCAAATATCCTGATGAGACCGAATATCCCGACAACGACTTGGAAGCTGTGTTGAATCTTTGGCGTCCCATCAAACCCAACCAAAACTATTACGCCATGCCTGTTTTGGATGACGACTCTACAGCCTATAAGCCTACAATCATAGTGGTCGGTGATTCCTTTTTCTGGAATCTCACAAGGTCGGTGCCTCTATCCTATATTTTCAGTAACTATTATTATTGGTACTACAACAGCACGGTTCATTTCAACCCGAAATATGACCATACGAGCGATGCCGACATACTGTTTGAGATTCTCAACGCCAAAATCATCGACTTGTCATACTCGCCGGAGCAGTTGTTTGTGTTCAGCAACGATTTTCTACCCAAAGCTTTACTCTATCTCACCCACGACGACTCAGAAATCGATAGCACCTTGAGTGCTATTGCTGCAACGGTCGAAAAGGAAAATGAAAACGAGCGGATGGAGGAGGCGAGGAAGACGCTGTTTTCGGCTCCTGAACACTATTTCCCCGATTTGGCCACCGATTCGGTGCCTGTCACCCGAAACAGCCGTATTCCTGAGATCTTGGCGGCTCGTTCGTTCTGATTACAACACGATGAGTCCTCGTTTGATTTTGTCGTTCACGATCCAACGTGCGGCGAGTTCGGTCTGTTTCTCTACTGAAATGCCTTTGTCTGCAGCCATATTTCGGATGCGTTCCATAAGCTCGGGTTGGGGTCGGATTTCTTCAATCATATCGCTGACAAGGCTTTCCACGTGGTCGCGTTTGGCTTCCACATCGCTCATGTCGCGCATCAAGGGTTTGCCCTCGATGATGTTGTGGGCCTCCATAATCAACACTCGCTCCAAAGAGGCGTTTTGGATAACGGTTTGGCATGTCGACAGGTTCCACATCCAAACGGAGTCTTTTTTTATCTCGTTGATTACCAATGTTTCGCGTACTCTTGGGTTGCGAGCTAAAGGAATATTGTCGCCAGCTAGCTCGGGGAAATAGTGTTCTGGGTCGTTGATGAGTATTTTGTTGGCTTCTTGCCACGACAAACTCAGGCTGTCCATAATGCTTTCGCGGGTTTTGTTCACCTTGTCATCATCGACACAGAAGTTCATCAAGGCTCTTTCTACAAAGCCGTAGGTGGCCTTATACATTTGGTTGCCCGTGGTGAACCACACCACATAATCGGCATCGAGTATCTTTTCGATGATGTCTAAGTCGGCGACTGGGGTTTGGTCGGCATAGCCAGGACCGGAATAAGCCGTCGAGTTGTAGAACCAGAACTCCGACCACTCAAACAGCTCTTCGAATGGAATGTAATAGTGCATTCGCCAGAGATAGGAATTGCCAATGAACAAAACCTTTGGTTTTCTGATGGTAGAGCCGGTTACCACGGTAACTTCGGCATCGTAAAGTCGGTCGTAGGGGTGGCGCATTTTTCGCATTAGGTTGAGGTTCATTTCGAGGTCGTGATCATCGTTTTGGGTGGAGTCGGCGCTTTCGTGGAATGGTCCGATGGCCAATTGGGGCAAGTGTTCACCTTTTAGCATTTCCATAAACCGCAGCAGCGAGTCGGCAGCCAGCACCGATGAGAAGCCCCAATGGGCACCCGTTTGCGAGATGAGAGAATATGGCAGAGTATCGGCTTCTTTTAAAGCTTGGAACCAAGAGGTCATCTCAATGTAAGGGAAGCCGTTCTCCTCAAATTTGGCGGAATAGTATTTACGGGCATTAATGGAGCTGGTATCATACAGTCGGTCAGGCAAATGCTCTGGATAAATGAACCCTTTTTCGGGTGCCATGAACATAAGAAATTCGATACCGTAATCTTGCAGCACGCCTCTCAGTTTCCACATCAGTCGGGCTTCGCGGTCAAAGGTTTCGCGAGCTGTTGAGGCATCTGGCAGCCAACGATACATCTCAGTGCCGTAGTAGTCGTTCACGTTTTGCTCGTAATACAGCCAGTTGTGCTTGCCTGCCACAATGTCGTGGGCATAGGTCTTGCGGTAGAAGTCCCAAAGATATTGGTTGTAAAGTCTGATGACAGGCTCCCTGAAGCCAAAACGCTCGCTGAGTTGTTGCTCCATCTGTTTTTGGTAGTCGCCCGAGCTGAAGTCCTCGAGGTTCAAGAGGGGATAAGGTGTAGTAGGATAGACGCCTTTCAAAGGCTCTGTTTTCACCCAACCTGTGCTTTTCTGCACCAAGGATGCAAAGAGCAACAACATCAGAATGATGAACAATACAAGGTCGTATTTGGGCTTTTTTATCATTTATTGTTGCTTGTTTTTCTTGTCCATCTCAATGGTGTAAATGGCGGCATTGCGTAGCATTTCATCGAGGCTTATCCCTTTTTTCTCTGCATGTTGTTTGATGTCTTCAAACCATTCGGGCGTGCTTTTGATGCGTTCTATGGTTTCATCAATCATCTTCTGCTTGTGTTTACCGTCGGGGTCGGCAAAAGCTTCGTTGGCGGTCTCGCAGAAACCGAACATATAGTTGTAGGCATAGACAGAAGTGGTAATGACCATCACGAGGTCGACCTCATCAATGACTTTATAAACTTCTGGATAGTAGTTCACCTTACCCAAGAATTCAATCTTTTTGTTGATGACTTCGTCGTTATATTTCCAGAAGTCGCAGCGGTCGAAGCAACCAGCGAAACATGACTCATGCAATTGGATGAAATAGCTGTCACCTATCACAAGAATGTTGGGCTTGTGCAGCGTGGTGTCGCTGAGTGCCATAATAGGTTGTGGTACGGCGGGCTTGCGGATGGGTAGCAAAAGGTTCATCAGATTCTCAATTTCGCCATCTCGTAATGTATAGGCGGTTTGTACGTTTTCATCAACGCAGATGATATGCGGCATCTCTTGTCCGATGAGACTCCCGATTTTTTGCAGCACCGAGTCGGCCACAAAAGGAATGGTGTTTTCGGCCCAATGCGTGCCATATTGGGTGTATAAAGGATACTTTGTCTTTCCTTTCAGCGACTTGAAATAGCTGAGAAAATTGATGTGTGGAATGCCGTTTTGCTCAAAAAGTTGTGTATAGTAGTCTTGTATGCTGAAGGACATAATGGAGTCTTGGTAGGTTTGGGGCATGTATTCGGGATAGACCCAAGTCTTGGAAGGGGCCTCTACAAAGAGGAACGCTGTGTTGTGCTTTTGAAGACTGTCGATGAGGACTAGGGTTTTCATGATGTTTTGTTGTGCCTCTGCCTCAAAGGCTTCCTTTGATGCGTAATGGCTTTTGAAGGTTTTGCCCGTCACTTCATCGAGATACATCTTTAGAAACATCTCCTTGTGATTGCCTGTGATGATATTGTCGTTGGTCGATTTCCTAAACAAAGAGAACAGGCATTGATTGTACGACCTGATGCACACCTCTCTGAAACCACTGTTGCGCTTGGCGTGTTCGGTGAGGTAGTTTTGGTAGGTGCCGTCGTAATAGGTCTTGAAAGTCAGTTTGACGGGTTGTTCATCAGGAACATAGCCTTTCAGTGGGGTCATCTTCACGACGTGGGTGAAGCCTTGCAAAAGTATGGCGGTGAGCACGGCAAAGATGCAGATGAACTGTATAAGGAAGTGTGGTTTCTGTTTCATGGCTTAGAATCTAAAGTAGATGAAGGGGTTGAAATCGGAAACGCACAGCGAGCCTGCTGAAAGGACGAACAGGATTAGGGTGATGGCAAACATCGTCCAAGAGAGAGGCTTCGAATAACTGTCGGCGAAGATGCGGTCTTGAAGCCTTTGTCCGAATGGAATCAGCGTGAAGAAGGAGAAGATAACGGCGAGGGCAAAGACGCACCAGAACTGCGCGTCGCCTACTACCGTCAAGCCGCCTTTGAAAGCGAACAACGCCTGATAGAATGCGCCGGCATCAGCCGCTGTGTCGACACGGAAGAGCACCCAACCCATGGCCACAAGGAAGAAGGTAATGATTACAGAGGGCAACATGCCTATCTTCTTCAAAGCGTTTTTTAGGAAGAGTTTGTCAGCACAGATGAACAGGCCGTGGAAAGCACCCCAAAGGACGAAATTCCACGAGGCTCCGTGCCACAGACCTGAAAGAAGAAAACAGAGCCATAGGTTAAAGTACATACGACCTTTGCCTTTTCGGTTGCCGCCGAGTGGGATGTAGAGATAGTTCATAATGAAGTTGCCCAAGGTCATATGCCAACGTTTCCAGAATTCGGTGACGCTGCGGCTGGTGTAGGGGTCGTTGAAGTTCTCGGGAAAGCGGAATCCCATCATCTTACCGAGACCGATAGCCATGTCACTATAGCCTGAGAAGTCGAAGTAGATTTGGAAAGTGTAAGAAAGAATGCCAATCCAAGCCGTACCTGTGGCCAAATCACCATAAGCTATGCCGAACACTTGGTCGGCATAGGCGGCCATGGTGTTGGCGATAAGCACTTTCTTTGCCAAGCCAATGATAAAGCGGTAGAAACCCACCACACGGTCTTCCATGGTGCTGGTGCGTGATACCAGTTGTGTCGCCACGCTATTGTAGTTGACGATGGGACCTGCAATGAGTTGTGGGAACATCATGATATACAGCACGTAATCCGTCAGCTTCTGGCTGGGCGGTGTCGTGCCACGGTACACATCGATGGTGTAGGTAATGGATTGGAAGGTGAAGAACGAGATGCCGATAGGTAAGGCCACCTTCATCCATCCTATTGGTTCGTGGTGTGCCCAACCCAAGATGGTGTTAAGGTTCTCCATAAAGAAGTTGGCGTATTTGAAATAGAGCAGCAACCCCAAGGCTATGATTACGGAAAGGGCACAAAGCAATTTTTTTGTAGAGACGTTGCGCGCAACGTCTCCACGCCCCATCGCCCTAACGATGAAATAATTGATAACGCATTCGCCGACAAGCAGGAAGACAAAGTCGGGGGCACCGTAGGCATAAAATACGATGGAGAAGAGCAGGAGCGTATAGTTTCTGAATTTCTGCGGCGTAATGAAATAGGCTATCAGGAAGATAGGCAGAAAAAAGAAAAGGAATATGTTGCTACTGAATACCATGAAGATTAGAACCTAAAGTAGATGAAAGGACTAAAGCCGCTGGCGTTCAACGCGCCGAGACAGAAGATAAAGGCAAAGATACAAATCACGAAAGCGATAATGTGTTGCCTGCGGTTATAGTCTGTGAAATAGACCTTGTCCTGCACCTTAAGACCGAGTTTCGACAGTGTGAAGAACGAGAAGAAGGCCGCCACGAGCATGGTCACATAGAGGTGCGGATTGTCGCTGAAATGGAAAGGAGCGAAGTCGAAGGCAAACAAACGCTTGATGAACATCCACGACAGATCGATGCGCTCGATGCGGAAGAAACAGCGTGTCAGCACGATGATGAGGAAGGTGAAGAACACGGAAGGGATGCGCCCCAGTCGCTCGTTGAACTTCTTGAGGAAGAGTTTGTCGGCACAGATGAAAATGCCTTGCAGGGCACCGTAGACCACGAAGTTCCATGCCGCGCCGTGCCACAAACCGCTGATGAGGAAGCAGAACCAAAGGTTGAAGTATTTGCGGGCTTCGGTCTTCACACGGCTACCGCCCAAAGGGAAATAGAGGTAGTTTTTGATGAACACACTGAAAGTCTGGTGCCAACGACGCCAAAACTCAGAGATGGTGGTGGATACATAAGGGTTGTCGAAGTTTTCGGGGAACTTGAAGCCCATCATTCGACCTAAACCTATCGCCATATCGGAATAACCGGCGAAGTCGAAGTAGATCTGGAAGGTGAAGGCGAAGATGGCTATCCAGGCGCTGGTGGAGTCGATGGTCGCGATTTTGTTGGCGATGTCGGCCAATTGGGCAGAGGTTAGTACATCGTAGTTCGATGGCCCCAAAATCTGGTCGACTTGGAAACCGATGACATCAGCGATCAATACCTTTTTGCAGAGACCAATGATGAAACGATAGAAACCGTGCAACCTGTCCGTATAGAGCGATTCGCGATTGCGGATCTGGTCGGCGATGTCGCAGTAGCGCACGATGGGACCGGCAATCAGTTGCGGGAACATGACGATATAGAGCATGTAGTCGCTCAATCGTTTCATCGGTTCGTTCACTTTGCGGTAGGTGTCCAAGGTATAGGTGACGCTCTGGAACGAGAAGAACGAGATACCTATGGGCAGCAGGATCTTAGTCCATTGTAGAGGCTCGGCATGGAACCAACCCAACACCGAGTTGATGTTCTGCATGGTGAAGTTGCCGTATTTGAAATAGAACAACAGCCCGATGCTGATGGCGATGGAGATGCCGCAAAGCAGTTTTTTTAGGCCGGGCTTTTCTGTCTTGTTCATCCACCGCACCAAGTAGAAGTTGGCAATGACGGAAACGATGAGGTGGATGATGAACTCGGGTGCGCCCCAAGCGTAGAACACAAGAGAGGCAAGCAGTAGGAAGTAGTTGCGGCCTTTCCTCGGTAGGATGAAATACACGAGGAAGAAGATCGGCATGAAGTAGAGTAGGAATATGTTGCTGCTAAATACCATGATATGATTCTTTTCTTTATTGGAATAAATTACCGTCCTCGATCTGTTGGTTAATGATCCATCGTGCGTTTCTTTCAAAGACGGTATCTAAGGGCTGGTTATTGTCGCTGGCTTTCTGTTGCATCTCTCGCAGCTTGTCGGGATTATTACGCCATCCTTTAATGATTTCCTGTTTCTTCATCTGGATGTAGGCCGCTGTGTCGATGACAATTTCCTCGCGTAACGGTGACTCACCAGCGGAAATGCGGCGAGCCTCTTCGCGCAAGGCATCATCGGGGCTTATGGTGTGTTGTACGGCATAGAAGTTGAGCGCATTAACCCAGTCTTTGTCGTTTCTGATGTGGCTGATGGTCAGGGCTTCTTTGATGCGTTTGGTGTTGCGTATTGCAGGTATGCCTTCGCCGTCGAGGCCAGGGATGAGTTCGGGATCGTTTTTCAGCATCCAAGTTATGCTATTACGCACTTCTTCCTCCGTCATATTAGCGTAGCCTTCATAATTGCGCAATCGTTTGGTGTGATCTTCTACGGATGCCTCAAAGAGACTGTCGCTCACGCATAGTTGCAACAAGGCATCCTTGGTAAAGCCGTAGGTGGCTTCCCTCCATTGGTGACCTGCTGAATAGAACACCACATAATCGGCATTGAGGATGTGGCTCAAGCGGTCGATGTCTTTCACACTTTCTGTCTTGTTGCTGGAGGCTATAGTGGCAGTATTGTTGTAGAACCAAATTTCCCAATCAGTCATGATTTGACGGGCAGGCATGAATTCCCCCATGCTCCAAATGAACGAGTCGCCCACAAACAGCACTTTGGGCTTGCGGTGGAGACTGTCGTCTTCAACGGTGATTTCTGACTTGTATTTAGTCCGGCCGCCACGAATGGGGAAGATGAGGTTGAGGGTCTCCTCATCGCCTTCCAACTTGTCCGATTCATAGGCTACGGGCGGCCCGATGTGGAGGGTCGGGAATTTGGCTTCACCATCCAAAGAATTGATGAAACGGAACAGTGAGTCGTAGCCGTAGATGGCTGAATACCGCCAATGCGAGTCGGTCTTGGGAAAGAGAGGAACCGAAGCGGTGTCTCTCATACTCACAAACCATTCTGTCATGTTGATAAAAGGGAAGCCGGTCTCAGTCATTCGACGAGAATAATAGTCGGCCAAATGGATAGTGGAGGTGTCGGCATCGCGACGCGGCAGGTATTCGGGATATACTTCAGACTTGTCGGGTGCAATAAAAGCAACGAACTCAATGCCATAGTCTTTCAGTACATACCGTAGTTTGTTCATCATCCGCAGCTCCTTGTCGGCATCAGCCATAGCCTTGTCGTTTGAAGAATAG
Source organism: uncultured Bacteroidia bacterium (assembly GCA_902771635.1). Taxonomy (GTDB): domain Bacteria; phylum Bacteroidota; class Bacteroidia; order Bacteroidales; family F082; genus Limimorpha. The sequence continues at coordinate 21,584 of CACXXW010000017.1, forward strand.
AACTTGGGCAGCTCGGTGCCATAGTGCTCGTTGACAGCCACTGTATAATAGAGATAGCCTTTTTTTCCAGGCATGATAAAGTGGCAGTAGGTTTTGTGGTATGCTGACCACAGGTATTGGTTGTAGATTCTGATGACGGGTTCTCTCAGTCCGAAATGTTCGCTGACATATTTCTCGATTTGCGTCTGGTAGGTGTTTGAACGGTAGTTGTCGAACGTCAACTCGGGTTTGGGTGTGGGTTCGAAGGCGCCTTTCAATAGTTTTTTGGGGAAGATACTAGTCCATTCCTGCACGATGGGAACGAAAAGGAAGACCATTAGCAGGGCAAACAGGACACAATCATATCTAATCCTCGGTTTTTTCATTAAACGTCAGGCTTTTTTATATGGTTTAAATTTGCAAAAATACTAAAAAACTCGTTATAGTCCCGAAAAACTGTACCTTTGCGGCATGAAAACGAAGAAGATAGAACTGCTCTCGCCTGCCAAAGATGTCGAGGTGGGCATGGCTGCCATTAATCATGGAGCCGATGCCGTCTACATCGGTGGCCCCGACTTCGGTGCACGCGAAAAGGCCTCCAATAGCATTCAAGACATTGAACGCCTTTGCCGCCACGCGGCCTTGTATGATGCCAAAGTGTTTGTCACTTTGAACACTTTGCTCTACAACAATGAGTTGGAACGCGCCCGAAAGATTGCCTATGATTGCTGGAACGCAGGTGTTGATGCCCTCATCGTGCAGGATATGCAACTGCTCCAACTCGACCTGCCGCCTATCCCGCTCCATGCCAGCACGCAGTGCGACAACCTGACCGTGGAGAAAGTACAGCAGTTGGAGCAGTTGGGCTTCAGCCAAGTTGTTTTGGGTCGCGAATTGAGCCTGAAGCAGATTCGGGAGATTCGGGAGAAGACCACGGTGCCCTTGGAGTTTTTTGTTCATGGTGCTTTGTGCGTTAGCCATAGCGGACGGTGCTATCTTAGCCAATATATTGGTAACCGCAGCGCCAACCGAGGTGCCTGCGCCCAGCCCTGCCGCTTGCCATGGGATTTGCTCGATGAGAACGGGAAGGTGTTGATCAAAAACCGACACTTGCTCTGCCTGAAAGACCTCAACAACAGTGCGCATTTGGAGGAATTGATTGATGCCGGCATCACGAGTTTCAAGATCGAAGGCCGACTAAAAGATGCTGATTATGTGAAGAATGTGACGGCCTATTACCGCCAAAAACTGGATGAAATTATCAGCCGTCGCCCAGATTTGGAGCAGGCTTCATACGGACATTGCAACTATACATTTGATATCAACCCTGAGAAATCCTTCAACAGGGGCTTCACTGATTATTTCATCAATGGGCGACAAAAAGGTATTGGTTCGCCTTTCACCCCGAAATCGATGGGCGAATATATCGGCGAGGTTAGTTGGTGCAATCCCCTCCGAATGGAAATCGATACCGACAAGACCTTGCACAACGGTGACGGCCTGTGTTTTTTAAACCAGGATAAGAATATCGGTAGAGACGGTGTGCACACCGTCTCTACAAACCGCCCCCACGGCGCCTTCCGAGGTGCAAAAATCTACCGTAACCTCGACCTCGAATGGCAGAAACAGGTGGAGGCCTCACCGGGCAACCGCAAGATTGACATCGATTTGGTGTTGTCGGAAACGGAAACGGGGTATGATTTTTCCGCATTTCTGCGTAGAGACGCACGGCCGTGCGTCTCTACCAGCATACAATGCGACAAAATCCTCGCCAACAACCCCGAGAAGGCCACCGAAAACATCCAAAAAAAGGCCTTGCAATGGGGCGACACGATTTTCAATCCCGTCAATTTGGAATTGAAATTCAAAGAACCGCGTCTCATCCCTGCCTCGGTTATCGGCGAGATGAAACGCGATTTGGTGATGAAATTGACAAATGAATTGATGGAAAACCATTGGAATAACCGTGGGCGGCATACAGACATTGCACATAACGTCTCTTCAATGATAGACAATCCCGATGAAATTCCTGCCGCATTAATGACCTGCCACCATTGCATCCGTTACGCCAATGGGATGTGCAGCAAGGAAACGGGACAGAAGGCAACGCCGTTGTTCATCCGCAACGGCGCGAACACCTTCTGCCTCGAATTTGACTGTCGAAATTGCCTGATGCGTGTTATGGCCGTCGCTGATTGAGTTCATTGTTCGCGGATGAACATCAAATTCGTGTCATGCCCAAAAGTGACCTCGAATTGGAAATAGTCGCCCTCGTCCTTCTTGATGCAGACGGAGTAGGTTTGTCCCAACTTCAGGTTTTCGATGATGATGTCCAAATGGCGACCGCACAAGCAATCGGCCCACGAATCCTCATAGAGCAGTTCTATGGAGATGTTTTGTTCTTGCGCTTGGATTTCAGGACGGATGGTGTACGCATCGCAAGGGAATTGTGTGTTTGTGGTGCTGATTTTCAACTTCGTGTCGTCAACGGTGGTCACATAGATTGTGTCGTTTGGCTCACCGTCGCGAAGGAGAATGACGTTGTCATTGCATTCCGAAACGAAGAAGTCGGAAACTTTGGGCTGTCGAGCCTCTTTCTTGTTGCATCCCTCCAAGGCGAGGAGTCCGATGATGAAAAGCGCCGTCACGGCGATGATGTTTTTGATTGACTTGTTCATAATGTTTTGATTTTAATTGTTATGTGATGTTTTTCAGTTTTTTACGATTTTCCGTATGAAACGCTCCTTGTTTTCCGTGATGATGGAAACGAAGTAAACGCCTTGCTTCAAGTTGCTGATGTTGATTTCGTTTGTGCCCTGCACGGTCTTCACCAATTGCCCCAAAGCATTAAACACTTGCACTTCGGCTGGCTGGATGCCTTCAATTATAACTTTCCCTTTAGCAGGATTGGGGTATAGTGAAACGTGCAGAAGGTCTTGCTCTTGAACCGATGTCTCATCAATATAGCAGGTGTTGTATTCTGGGTTCTCAAAGACCTGTTCGCCATCCTTGTATTCGCACAACAAAAAACTGTCACATCCAAAATCATCGATAAAACCTATTGGATAAAAGCTCGGGAAAAGGCCCTCATGAAAAACCAAATAATGACCATAATAACTGTCTGGAAAATGTATAACCTTTCGCCCATTGTCAAAAGACACACTTTCCACTGTTACCTGTCGCATCTCCCATCCGTCATAATACTCAAATGTGTCGCCCACCGTCAGCGACATGTCACAAAGCAATACTTCTTCCTCATCATAAATGGGGAAATAACGATAGAGCCTTCCTGTGGCAACCTCTTCACGAAAATAGAATCTCATGTACCCATAAAGGGAACCATATTTTCCGTGCGGAACCCCCTGAACATATTGGGTTCCATTGATGCTGACCGTGTCTGTACTGCGTATTGTCACATAGAATGTATGACAGAAATCGATCATTTCCGCATAAACATTCACCCGCGTGGAGTCGGATGCAAAAAAAGATTGGTAATCTTGTGCCTTCGTCATGCCCGCCACTGCCATCAGGGCAAGCAAAGTATAA
>CACXXW010000018.1 GCA_902771635.1 uncultured Bacteroidia bacterium
CAGAATCTCCAACATCTTCTCCCAAGTGTCGCGGCAATCGTAGTTTAGTTTTACTGTGTCGTACCAGTCGTTGATACTCGGACAAGACGAAAAAACATTATTACCCGTTGTTTTGGCAGGGAACTCCTCGTAAGGTTGTTCGCTGATTCTTCTTGGCGACACAAACGCCTGGCCCTCACAATAATAGAAATTGCACGAATCAAAACCTTTGTTCTGCCGTGCCAAATGATTGGGGATGAAGTCGATGATTACTTTCATTCCTTTCTCATGGATGCGGCTGACCAATTGCTCAAAGTCGGCAATAGTGCCCAAATCGGGGTCAACGGCATGGTAATCGGTGACGGCGTATGGTGAGCCTGCCCTACCTTTGGTAATGTCTGGATGCGTGCCCGTCGATTCGGAAGCGTGCTCCAAAATGCCCGTCAGCCAAATATGAGTAAAGCCTAAGTCCTTGATGGCCTCAAGTGCAGTTTCATCAATGTCGCCAAAAGTGCCACAGCCGTTTTCTGCCTTGCTGCCGTTGAAGTGAAAGTCGGTATGTTTGTTACCGAACAATCGGGGGAAAAGTTGATAGATGTTCATACGGCAAAATTAGGAAATCTCGGACAAATCTCCAAATTATTGAAAAATGTACTACTTTTGCGGATTATGAAAGCAAAAAACTTCTTTTATCTGATTGCGGTCTTGCTGCTAGGCAAGTCGCTGTATGGCCAAGTCCAGCCCACCTGGGAATCCATCAACGAACGAGGCTATCCACAATGGTTCTCCGACGCCAAGTTGGGCATTTTTATCCATTGGGGCGTATATTCTGTTCCTGCCTATGCGAGCCTTGAAGGTTATGCCGAGTGGTACTACCGTGGCCTGATGACCAACGACGACCGCAAGGCTTTCCAAGAGCGCATCTATGGCAAGGACTTCAAATATGAAGACTTTGCGCCCATGTGGAAAGCCGAGCTCTGGAATCCTGACGAATGGGCAGAGTTGTTCAAGAAATCGGGAGCGAAATATGTTTTGCTGGTCTCGAAACACCACGATGGTTTCTGCCTCTGGCCCAGCCAATATGCACCAGGATGGAATTCCGTTGAGGTCGGACCAAAGCGCGACATTTGTGGCGAGCTGACTGAAGCCGTGCGCAACAAAGGACTCAAAATGGGCTTCTATTACTCACTGCCCGAGTGGAAAAGCGACATCCACCGCTGGTATGTCGACCCCGACGAAAACATTGGCACTTATGTAGATACGCACATGATTCCGCAGTTCAAGGAACTCGTCACCAAATACAAGCCCACCGTCCTCTTCACCGACGGCGAATGGCGCAACAGCGCGGAGCAATGGCACGCCACCGAACTCATTTCGTGGTACTACAACACAGTGGGCAAGGATGCCATCGTCAACGACCGTTGGGGCGATGGACAACAACATGGTTTCCGCACGCCTGAATACAGTGCAGGCATCACCCTTACCGACCGGCCTTGGGCGGAATGTCGCGGTTTGGGTCGTTCGTTTGGTCTCAACCGCAACGAGCCTTTGGAAAACTATATGACCTCCGATGAGCTCATCCGCCATTTCTGCGTCCTTGTGGCAGCTGGAGGTGGCATGACCCTCAATGTGGGGCCTGCTGCTGATGGCAAAATCCCATTGTTGCAGCAAGAACGCTTGCTTGACCTCGGAAAGTGGCTCGACATCAACGGCGAAGCCATCTACGGCACGCGACCATATAAGAAGTTCTACGAGATGAAGCCTGTCAAGGTGGTACGCAACGACAGCGAAATCAACTTCGACTGGAAGCGCAACGCTCCCGATCCTGCCATCAGCTGCGACCATTTCCAAGCACATTGGCAGGGAGCGTTCTCTTGCATGGCCGATACCTATACCTTTGAAATCCAGACCGATGACAAAGCAAAACTAATCATTGACGGCAATACTGTCATAGAAGACACAAGAAAAGCGAAGACTGGCAAGATAAAATTGGCGCATGGGCAACACAACATCGAAGTCTTCTATGAGGAAGATGAGCTTGAGGCCACCATCAGTCTGTATTGGTCATCGAAAAACATGGAGAAACAGGTGATGAGCGGATTCCAAGTTGGGAGCATGCTGCCCGCCATGGGCTTAAAAGCCACATACACCTGTGAACAGCCCAACATTTGCTACACGCAAGGCAAAAATGCGCTTTATGCCATCGCCTTGGAATACCCTGAAGACCAATTGGTGTTGAGCCTCGACAAGCCAGCCGATGATATGAAAGTAACATTGTTGGGTTGCCCAAAATCCTTGCCTTGGACATACAAGGATGGTCAACTTTTCATTGACACGAGTGGACTGAAATACAGCGACTTGAAGAGTACTGCGGCTTGGGTGTTTAAGATGAAATGAAAAAAGAGGCTCCTTCGACGCTTCGACAAGCTCAGCGACCGAAGGAGCCTCTTTTCTATCTTACTTAATCTGTCAGCTCCTTAATTCCTTGATAACCAATGATTCGGCTTGTCCGCTTCGGCACCCGCTTAATGAAAAAGCGCTCATCCGCCTGCACGAACTTGAAATGCAACAGGTCGCCCTGCGGGAAGCAGTCAATAGCCTTATATCGCGTAGGTCCATCATTGGTTTGATAGGAGAAATCGGAGGTTTTCACAAAAGTCATGCGCTTCCCACCCTTCAAGATGCTCGGCGTAAAACCGTCAAAATAGTTGCGGTTGGCCCATTTCCCAGCAAACTCAGCTGGATTCTTCAAGTCGTGAAGATAGACGCGAAACTTTGTGCTCGACTTGGGTTGTACCTCCAGGACTTTCTGAAACACAACATTTTTGTCAATGGTCGCCTCCACATACATCCATTGGAAACGGTTATCGGGTTTCTCCCAAATCGGGACAAAATGCACCATCGCCGTCGTGGAATCGTTCACCTGCATGACATAGTCGCCTTGCATGGTGCGGTAAAACTGCTTGGCGTCTTCTTCGGTAAACTTGGGCTGTTTTTGAGCAAAACCACTAAATGCCAACAATATAGCGGCAATAACCAATGCTATTCTCTTCATATCAGATTCTTTCTTCGGTTTGAGTGTGCAAAAATAGCAAAACTAATCCTCTTTTGTCAAGGAATTATGCATTTCTCCTCTTTCGTTTCTTTGTCAGCGATTCGAACGCCTTGTCAAAATCGCTTTCAGTGTAGCTTTCATCATACACATAATGCTCAGGGCCCAAGGTTCCATACATTGTGTCCTCGAAGCGGAAAAGCAACCGTCCCGTTTCAATCAGTCGATCGTTGTCATAGTCTTCGGGAAACGACCCCAGCCTATCAAAGACTTCTTTGGTAATCTCATAAAGGTAGCGTGTCTGCCCTTCACGGTTGGTGTACATGAGATGACCAAAGTACTTGTTGTGATTTTGGTCGTAACATGCTTTCCAACAGTTTCCTTCTTTACAAAGTTTCATTATGATTCGTTATTTGATGATATCATTCCCAGTTCATCCAGCATGAAGGCATATTCCAAAACGACTTCCTTGAACCCTTCGAAACGCCCCGAAGCACCACCATGACCGTAATCCATCTCGGTCTTCAAGTACAAAGGATTCTTGTCCGTTTTCAAGGCGCGGAGTTTGGCCGCCCACTTGGCGGGTTCCCAATACTGCACCTGGCTGTCGTGCAATCCTGTGGTGATGAGCATGGCGGGATAATCCTTGGCTTCTACATTATCGTAAGGTGAATAGGAAAGCATGTAGTCGTAATACTTTTTCTCATTGGGATTGCCCCATTCATCATATTCACCCGTGGTGAGCGGAATACTCTCATCGAGCATGGTGGTAACAACATCTACAAAAGGCACTTGAGCGATGACACCTTTCCATAAGTCAGGACGTATGTTGGTCACGGCACCTACCAAAAGTCCACCCGCACTGCCACCCATGGCGAACATTTTTTGCGGCGAGGTGTAACCTTTATTAATAAGGTATTCAGCGCAGGCAATGAAATCGAGGAAAGTGTTCTTCTTGTTCAGCATCTTGCCGTCATCGTACCACTGCCGCCCCATCTCCTCGCCACCACGGATGTGGGCAATGGCCCAAATGAAACCGCGATTCAAGAGGCTAAGGCGTGCCACGGAGAAATAAGCATCCGTACTAGAGCCGTAGGAACCATAACCGTAAAGGACAAGTGGACGGTCAAGGGTTCCTGAGCCAGTCGAAGAGCCCGACACAATTACAGACGGCGCTTCGACAGGCTCAGGGACCGCAGCATCCACATTTTTCTTGTAAACAATCGAAATCGGCACCAGGACACCGTCATGTGATGGCGCCATCAAACGCTCGGTGACATAATCTTCTGGATTATAGCCACCCACAATTTCCTGTCGCTTGAGCAAAGTCTTTGTGCACTTCTCCATATCATACTCGTAGACCGAAGAAGGTGTGGTCATGGAATTGTAGGCATAGCGCAAGGTGACGGCTTCAAAGTCGGGATTGGCACCCACACCAGCGGTGTAGGCAGGCTCACCGAAATCGAGATAATAGTCTGTGCTGCCGTCCCAAGTCCGTATCCTGATGTTGACCAACCCCTTCTCGCGCTCCTCAATAACAAAATACTTACTGAAGATGGTGAAACCCTCTATCATCACCTTCTCACGATGGGCGATGACCTCCGTCCAATGCGCCATTTCCGTTTGGCCGATTGGCGTCCGCATAATCTTGTAGTTCTTCGCACCATCAGCATTGGTCTGGATATAGAAATGCTCACCGTAATGGTCGATGCCGTACAGCATATCGGGTTGGCGTTCCTGGAACACACGAAATTCGTTCATAGGCTTGTCGCTCTCAAGGATGCGACATTCCGATGACAGTGTTGAATCCGAATTGATAATCAGATATTTTCTGGATTTTGTCTTGCTAATATAGCAGACGAAGGTCTCATCTGACTCTTCATAAACCAACACATCCTCAGCAGCAGCCGTTCCCAAACGATGACGCATGATTTTGCAAGGCCTCAAGGTCTCATCCTTAACACCATAGAAAAGCGTCGCGTTGTCGCTGGCCCAGACCACATTGCCTGAGGTATTAGGAATCGGCTCATCAACCAACTCACCCGTCTCCAAGTTTTTGACATACACGGTATAGAGACGGCGGCTCACTGTGTCGACCGAATAGGCTAACAACTTATCATCTTCACTAAGGCTGAGCTCCCCTATTTCGAAAAAAGTATGGCCTTTGGCCAGCTGGTTGCCGTCCAACAAGATTTCCTCAGGTGCCTCGAGGCTGTGATGCTTGCGACAGAAGATAGGATATTCCTTGCCTTCCTCATACCGCGTATAATGATAATACTCGCGGATTTTGATCGGCACAGAATTGTCATCCTGCTTGATACGTCCAGTTATCTCCTTGAAGAGTTGTTCCTGAAGAGGTTCCGTATGCTTCAGACAAGCTTCTGCATATTGGTTTTCGGCCTCAAGATAGGCCAAAACCTCAGGGTTTTCGCGCTCGTTGAGCCAATAGTAGTTATCAATACGGGTATGGCCGTGCACCGTCATCTCATGGGGACGGATGGCGGCCTTGGGGGGTGTAAGAGTGTTTTTCATTGCTTAATTACGCATCAGAAGGAGAACGTCAAACCGAAGGTCGGGAGGATGGGCAACTGGCGCGCTATGTCACTTGTCACCAGATTGACGTAGAACACATTGTTACGGTTGTAGACGTTGGTCACGCTAAGGTCGGCCTCAAGCATAATGTTCTCCGTGAAATAGAACTTGCGCTTCACATCAAGGTCGAAACGATGGTAGGTAGGCAGACGGCCAGCGTTGAGGTCACCATAAAGCACGCCAAGTTCGCCATTGGTTGTAGTATAGTCAAAGTTGATGCCTTCTTGGAAAGAATAGTATTCGTAGAAACCTTGTACTTGCGTGAACGGGAAGCCCGTACCGAAGTTCCAACGGCCGCTAAACTCCCACTGACGCTTAGAGCCTGCGGTATAAGTCAAGATGACGTTGATGTTATGACGACGGTCGAAGTGCGGAGCATATTGCAGCAACTCAACACCATTTTCCACGACTTTCTCGTATTCCCTGTTCACGAAGCCCAGAGCATAAACCATCCAAAGATACCAGTGCTGGTCCTCATATTTCAGGGACACATCGAAACCGTATGCATTACCTGTTTCCTTGGTGAAGTCCTTCTTCAGCAAGTCGGGGATTTGTGCGTTTTCAGGATTGTCGGGATAGAGCTTGTTACGGTTGATGTTGGTCAACTGCACAAAGTCCTTCCAATAGCCTTCGATATTCAGTGTGGCATTGCGCGACAAGTCAAACTCGCCACCCAAGATGAAGTGGTTGGCTTTTTGCAGGTTACTCTTGATTCCTTCTCCGTTGTAGGTCTCAGGCAGATTGTCGATACCTGAAAGGAAGCCGTAGAACAAGTTGACCACATCGCGGTCGCTAGTGGCCGCCACGAAATTCTGCGAATACATACCTGCTGCAGCCTTCAAGCGCAGACGGTCGGTGGCATTATACTTCAAGGCGAGACGCGGCTCTGGCGACAGTTCAGACAGAGAGGCATAAAACTGCAAGCGGAAGCTCGGTTCCAGCAAGAACTTGCCCAACACAGCCTTGTATTTCGCGTAGGCACCAATCTCAGTGGAGTTCAACTTTGCTCCAATCCTATTGTGTCCATAAACACTATAAGTCTGATAATCAGTGGTATAACCCAACATTTCAATACCATATTTCAAGGTATTTTTACCCATGAACTGGCTGAAGTCGAAGCCCATGTTGAAGCCGTTGATATTGCTGTAACGGTCGGGGCTATCCGCTTCAACCATACGAGAAGTATAGCTTGAATAGGCGACCGTACCTTCAATCATCACGGGAGCCTTGCCTGGGATGACGAGGAAATTGGCGCCTGCGCCATAAGAATCCCATCCAAAATCGGAGAGTGACATATAGTTGTTCACTTGGTCGTTAAACGAGAAACCAAACAAGTTGATTTTACTACCGTTAGGTGCATTCAGCGAAACCTTGCCATAAAAGTCTTGGTAGTTGAAAGGAAGTCCCGTCTCGGATGCGTAGGGATAGAGGAACTTGCTAGATTGTTCAAGATAAGAGTTCTTGGCCGAGAGGATGAAAGAAATCGTGGCATCGTCAGGAGTCTTGGCTTTCTTCAGCGGGCCTTCAATCATCACCTTGGCGCCGAAGCAGTTAGCACCTAACTTACCTGAGATGCGTTTCTTGTTTCCATCGCGGGTGGAGATGTCCATAATGGAAGAGATACGGCCGCTGTATTCAGCACCGAAGCCACCTGTATAAACATCGGCGTTGCGGATGATGTCGGTATCAAACACCGAGAACAAACCGATGGAGTGGAAGGGATTGTAGACCACCATGCCATCGAGCAGCACCTTGTTTTGGATGGGTGAGCCACCACGGATATAGAGCTGTCCACCTTGGTCACCCGTGAAGATGACGCCTGGCACCACTTGCAGGTATTGGGCGAAGTCGGCCTGGCCACCTATGCTAGGAATCTTTGTAATGGTCTTAGGCGTGACGGTGATGACCGAGGTCTTTGTCTCAGTGCGAGCCTCAATCTTGTCGGCAGTAATGGTCACAGTCTCCAATTTCTGGCTGGTCTCCTTCATATAATACTTTCGGTTGATGCTTTGGCCTTTCGAAAGGTTAAACGTCTCTCGAATAGTATCGTAACCCACGCTTGTGATTAATAAGGTATAGCGTCCGTCAGGAATACGGTTAATGTTGAAATAGCCGTTTTCGTTGGTCGAGCCACCAAAGGTCGTGCCCTTCAAATAAACATTGGTGAACATCATGGGCTCGCCGGTAGACTCTTCATAAACGAATCCCTTAATGCTGTTGTCTTCTTGACCAAAGGCCATGAAACCTGTAAAAACAAATAGTGCTGTGAGAATCAAACTCTTAAGACAGTGGTTAGTCATAGTAATATAGATTATTTGCAAGAAAGCTAATTAAACAATTTGCAAAGTAAATAAAATTATTTGAAACATCGATTAAAAAACTGAAAAAATCGCTAAAAAATCCAATTCAAATGGGATATAGGCTTTTTAAAGCCAAAAAAGGGCGGCGTCAGCAAACACCACCCTTTTAGTTTCAATTCATAGAAGGCTTCACTTCTTCACGACAAACTTTTCTGTCGTCACCGCGCAACCATTCACAAACAGTTTGCAGAAATAGATACCTTCGTTGAGGTCGGCCACCGAGACGGAGAGACGTCCTTGCAAGCCGTTCACCTGTTGGCTCTTCACCTCTTGGCCAAGCAGATTGTAGACCGAGACAGAAGCTCTGTCGCTGGCATTGATGCTGTAGTCAAAATTCACTACCGAGGAAGCCGGATTGGGATAAGCTTGACCGAAATGCACGGCAGCGGCCTCGTGCACACCCACGCCCGACCTGGTGAAAACAACATTGATGGTGATACGATCATTTGGATGATTCTCATCATAGGCGGAATACTTCATCTTCACTTTACCATACACCGTCTCCTCAAATATTACGTGAAAAGACAGAGCAGCGTTATCTGTGACGCTATTGGAAGGCACCATTACAGGATTAGGGCTGACAAAAACATTGGGACTAAAGCACGTACCCCAGCAAAAGAGATCCGTGGTGCCCTCAAGGGACTCAACGACTTCCTTTTCGACAAGGACATTCAAGTCGCCCGAAGTGAGATTCCTAATCTGCATGTGTTGGATGAGTTCTCCATAGCCGTACTCATCGTTGGTGCATTCGACAGTCTCGCCCTCTTCATAGACGTGACCATCCCATTCAAACTGCAACGATTGAGCTGAAACCCAACCCATTACAGCTAAAAACATTAAAGTAAAAATAGACCTTTTAATCATAGTATTATCTTTTTGATATTATCCCTATTAATTTCAACTTGCAAAAATGCATATTTTTTCCTGATTACACAACAAAAACATTGCCATTTTTTGAAAAATATCTACTTTTGTGCTGAAAAACATCAAAAAATCACGCTAATGAAAAGGTTTACTGTCTTTTTGGCATCGCTTATGATGCTGGTTTCCCTGAAAACCAATGCTCAAAACGAGCGTATGTTATTACTTGAAAGCTTCACCAACACTGGCTGTGGCCCATGTGCAATGTACAATCCAGGCATGGATGCACTTATCGCCAACAATCGCGACAAGGTGGTGGCCATCAAATACCATGTAAGCTGGCCATCGGGTGCCGATCCGATGTATTTACACAACACGGGTGATAATGGTTCCCGCGTCAGTTATTATAGTGTCAATAGTGTGCCTCACGTTGTCGTCGATGGCAACCGCTTTTCAGGCAATTCTGGCAACATCACCCAAAGTATCATCGATCAGCTTTCTGTCATCGAATCACCTATGGAGTTGCACCTTTCATGGGAATTGAACGAGGCGCAAGATGCCATCACCGTTCATGTGATGGGCCGTGCCTCAACCGACATCGCAGGCAGCCTAAAGCTTTACGTTGGGGTTATCGAGAAAGAGATACACTTCACTTCTGCCCCCGGCCCCAATGGCGAAAAAGACTTCTATGACGTGATGAAGAAGCTCCTGCCTAACTCATCAGGCCAATCTCTTGGCAGTTTGGAAGCCAATGGTTACTTTGCCTACACTTTTACATGGGAGTTGGCCAACATCTACAACATGGACCAGCTGGATGCCATCGCTTGGGTGCAAAACTCAAACACGAAGGAAGTGTATCAAGCCTGCAAGTCGAGCTCCAGTCCCAATCCTTTCTATGCCAACGAGGCTGCCGTGAGCGACATCACAGATGTCAAAAAGATGAACTGTAGCGGTGTTGCTGAGCCAACAGTTTTGCTGACCAACTACGGCAGCAACACCATGACCTCTGCCGAGTTGGAAGTACTTGTCAACGGAGAGACCCTGAAGACCATCGGCTGGACAGGCAACTTGTCTACCTTCGGTTCCGAAACCATAGAATTGGGCGAAGTGGAATTCCCAGTCGAAGAAGAAAACACGCTTGAGGTTAAGATAAAAAGCGTCAACAACGGGCAAGACGAAGCCCCCGAAGATGACGTAGCCTCCTTCTCCTTCCAACAAGCCTACCAAGCAGTTGGTAAGATTATCAAGGTCAACATCCGCACCGACAGCAACCCACAGGAAACCACATGGAAAGTCACCAAACTCTCGACTGGTGAGGTGATTCAAGAAGGCGGCCCTTACGCAGAGCCCAACACCATGTATGTTGACACTATTGTCATTACTGCCGACGGATGTTACGACTTTACTATCTACGACGCTGGCGGCGACGGACTGACAGGCTCTTCTGTCTATGGTCTAAGAGCCGGATCATCAACTATGTTCTCGGGTAGCCGCTTCGGCTACAGCGAGAGCACCGAGTTCTCCTACGAGGTAACTGCCGATGTGAAAGAGAATCTCAGTCAAAACACTAACATCTACCCCAATCCTACATCAGGCCTGGTCAACATCATCAGCGAAGGCGAACAAAGCGTCACCATATTTAACATGGTCGGCCAACGCGTTTTCGAAGGTTGTTGCAACGGCGAGATGCAAATTGACATGAAGCGTTTTGGTGCTGGCATCTACGCAGTCAAAGTAGGTAACGAGACACAGAGAGTTGTGGTGAAGTGATGCTCAAATACATCCATTTAGAGCAGATTGACTCCACCAATGCCTACCTGCAACGCCTGCAGTCGGAGTGCGACATCCGCAACTGGGTGGTCAGTGCCGACATGCAGACCGCGGGCAAAGGCATGGGTAGCAACAGCTGGGAAAGTGAGGTTGGAAAGAACCTCACTTTCTCTTTAGCCTTAGATGTGAGTTTTTTGCCTGCCGAAAAGCAGTTTCTGCTTTCCGAGGCAGTGCCATTGGGCATTGTCGAGGTGTTAGACAAATTGTTACCAGTCGAGAAACTCAGCATCAAATGGCCTAACGACATCTATTACGGAAACCGCAAACTAGCCGGTATTCTCATCAACAGCACGATAAAGGCCAACATGATGGATATTTCCATCATAGGTATTGGACTCAATGTCAACCAAATGCAATTTCAAGATTGGCCGACGCATCCAGTTTCGCTGAAATTGATTACGGGAAAAGACTTTGAATTGCAGCCGTTTTTAGAGCAAATTGCAGAACATATTATTATAAAGGTGGAGCAACTGAAAGCCGACCCGACAACCATTGAACAGGACTATTTGAAAAGGTTATTCCGTTACCGCACTTGGGCGGATTATGAAGTCGGTGGAAAGTTTTTGCGGCTGTTGATGACGGGTATAGACCCGTTTGGACGGCTGCAACTTGTTGATGAGCAACAAACTTTCTACACATTTGATATTAAAGAGATAAAGTTTGTGCTGTAAATAATTTATTCTAAAGAATACATAACCAAAATAAAACAATAAAAGCCGGCAGCAATGTCGGCTTTTTTATTTATTCAAGATTATGTCAGATTTGTTTCCTTAACTCCACCTGTCGCTCCAAGCCTGCTGGTCTTGGCGCCATTCCTTTAAGGACTGCACATCCTCTTCGGTGACATATTTCTCTTCCACTGCTTTGTGAATCAAGGTCTCGTAGTTCGACAAAGTAACTAGCTGGCAGTTCTTATCTTCGAAGTTCTTCTTGGCGAGTTCCATCTGGTAAGTGAAGATGGCCACCATGCCCTTCACCTCAGCACCTACCTCACGCAAGGCATCAACGGCCAAGAGGCTCGACTTGCCTGTGGAGACCAAGTCCTCAATGACCACCACCGACTGACCCGCGTTGATGACACCCTCAATCTGGTTCTGCATGCCGTGCGACTTTTTCTCGGAGCGCACATACACGAACGGCAGACCCAGTTCTTGAGCCACCAAGGCACCTTGGGCAATACCGCCTGTGGCCACACCAGCAATCACATCCGGTTTGCCGTAGTTTTGCATGATTTTTTCCACAAACTGCTGGCGGATAAAGGTCCTCACAGCAGGATAAGAGAGTGTGACGCGATTGTCGCAATAAATGGGACTTTTCAGTCCAGACGCCCAAGTGAACGGGGCTTGAGGGCTGAGTTTCACGGCCCTAATCTGCAACAGATGCAAGGCCAAAGTCAATGCTGAGTCATCGTATTTCATGGTTGTTGAACTTTGTCGGAACTAATTTTGTATCTTTGTCGCTTGAAAAGCGATAAACAGACTGCAAATGTACAAGATTTTTCATGAAAACAAAGCCCTGTTTTTTCCAAAAATCGAGGGCAATTCTTTAAAACTCGACGCAACGCTCCAAGAATCTGACAGATACGATGCCGAACTGTTGTGCGAATTTTTACCCGAATGGCTTGATGACCGTGATCCAGGCGACACTTTCATCCATGAAGTGGGTGAAAATGCCGTGGCCGCAGCCTTGAAAGAGACCTTCAAGATGGCTCCTGCGGCGGGTGGTATGGTGGTCGTTGATGGCAAATTCGTCAGCATCGTGCGCAAAGGCATCCCCGACTTGCCCAAGGGACATATAGAAAAAGGTGAAACCCCAGAAGTTGCCGCATTGCGTGAAGTAGAGGAAGAAACAGGTATCGGCAAATTGCGCATCGTCAAGGAGTTGCCCTCCACTTGGCATTGCTATCTCGAACATGAAGTCTGGACGCTGAAGCGTACCTATTGGTACCTGATGGAAAGCGAAGAGACCATCCAACCCAAGCCACAAACCGAGGAAGGCATCACCGAGATAAAACTGATTGGAAATGAAGAGATTGAAGGGTTTTTGAAAAACACTTTCCGTTCAACAAGTGAAATATTAGGCGAAGATTTGCGTCATGTCGTGACGAAATGATACTTTTGCAGCCTGAAAAGAAACACGAGTCTACGAGACTTCAGGGCGCGAGTTTTTAATCCCCCCACCCCCCTTTCAAGGGGGAGGAGGTCACGCGTCCAGAACTCTCGAAGTCAAAAAGAACAACCAATGAAAAGAATAGCCGTATTCCCCGGTTCCTTCGACCCCATCACCTTGGGTCACCGTTCCATCGTTTTAAGAGCCCTCCCCATGTTCGACGAAATCTATGTCGCCGTCGGCATCAACATGGAAAAACGTTCCACCTTTGAGCTGCAAGACCGCATCGCCTGGTGCAAGGCCGTCTTCGCCGACTACCCCAATGTGAAAGTGGAAAGCTACGAAGGCCTCACCGCCGACTTCTGCAAGAAGGTGGGTGCCAACACCATCATCCGCGGTCTGCGCTGCGGGAGTGACTTCGAATACGAGAACATGATTGGGCACGCCAACAAGCGCCTGCATCCCGAGTTGGAAACCATCTTCCTCCTCACCGAAAGCGAACTGGTGGGCGTTTCATCAAGCGTCGTCCGCGACATCTACAAGAACGGTGGCGACACCTCCAAGTTCTTGCCTGCCGAGGTGAAGTTGCCTGAAAAGCAATAATTCCGCCTGTTTTTCGTTTTCAACGCATGAAACGAAGGATTGCTACACTTTTTTTTGCCTTGCTTTTCCTCTCGGTAAGCGCTCAGAATGTGACCATTACCGGCCGATGCAACAAAACTTATACCTTAATCAGGCTCTTCGCCTACGAAGACCTGGTCAACGAGACTAGCACTTTGCTTGACCAAGGCCAGACCGATGACAAAGGTCATTTCATCCTCGAAGGCAGCGTGAAACAAATCATGCCAGCACGGGTTTTTGTCGGACTCGAATCTGTCGACCTCATCCTCTCCCCTAACTCCACCTACGATATTGAAATCATCGTGCCCGAGAAGAAGGATGATGTCTCCTATTTCGAAAAGGAACTGCCGACCATCCGGGTGAAGCGTGCCACCGACAAAGGCATTTATCGGCAGATCGTCTATTCCGAGGAAATCATCAACAGCTATATGACCGAGCATTTCAACCAGATTTACCGTGGGCGGCAGCTGCGCTACATCGACTCCATCCAGAACACCATCAACAAGGAGTTGCCCGACATCAAGTCTGACTATGTGAAAAACCACAACCGCTACAAAATAGCCGCTATTCGCTTGGGAATCAGCACTGATGGTGGCAAGAAAATCATCAAGGATTATTATGACGGGCAGTCTGTGCTCTATACTCAAAGTGCTTACATCGACCTTTTCAAGGAACTGTTTGACGGCTATTTCAACAGTGCAGCCTATGATAACCACGCGCTGAACGAGGCCTTCGACAAAGGGCCTGCAGCCTTCAAGAAATACCTTGACACCGACCCTTTCATGGCGAAGAACCCGCAACTTGCCGAGTTGATTGCCATCTATAATTTGCAGAAACTCTGCTATGGAGACCGTGGCACCAGCCGTCTGGTCAAAGACCACCTCAACCACATCAAGAGCCAGACAAAATATGCCGAACATAAGACCATCATCGGCGATTTCTTCACGAAATACGAACGTCTTGCCCCTGGCACTGCCGCTCCCGAGTTCACCTTACAAGACCGCGATGGCAAGGATGTCAGCCTATCTGACTTTAAAGACGACTTGGTGCTGTTGCAGTTTGTTGACGGCATGTCGCCTGTCAGCGAGCATCAGTTTTCGGAGTTAAGAAGTCTGCACAACCAGTGGCGCGACTCCGTGCAGATCATTACCATTGCCACGCACGACAAGATGGAGTTTTTCATGAAGCAGTTCACGGAGAAGAAACAAGACTGGCCCCTCCTCGACCTCGGCGACCAAATTCTCCTTTTGGAGGATTACAATGTCCGTACTTTCCCCGAATATATCCTCATCAAACGCAACAACAAGATTGGCGAGGCGCCGGCACCGAGTCCAGAGCGGTATTTGGAGGAAAGGGTGAGAAGATTGTATGGGAAATAATAACGGAAAAAGTCCCTTTTTCACCCCTTAAAATTATGGAATAATTCCCTTTTTTTGGCTAAAATTTTCGGAAAAAGTCCCTTTTTTAACACAATTTTTTCGGAAAAAGTCCCTTTTTGTTGCAGGAATAAATTGATTTATATATTTTTGCAGCAAAATAACAAATAATGCTGTACAGAAAGTTCGAAAAACGCATTGAAGAGTTCTTTCGCAAGGAGCCAAACAAGATTCTTTTGGTGAACGGTGCCCGACAGATTGGCAAGTCGTATCTCATCCGATATGTCGGCCAAAAACTATTCAAGAACTACATTGAAATCAACCTCAAAGAAGACAAAGAAAGCGTGGGGATTTTTGCCAACGTAAAAAGCACCAATGATTTTTACATTCAGTTGGGGGCTATTGCTGGTAACCGTCTCGGCACAAAGGAAAACACTTTGGTCTTTTTGGACGAGATTCAGAGTTATCCCCATTTGATGACGATGTTGAAGTTTTTGAACCAAGAGGAGCGATACACCTACGTGGCCAGTGGTTCGCAATTGGGTGTAGCCTTATCGGAGACCGCATCAGTTCCTATCGGAAGTGTCGAGATTGAAGAGATGTATCCACTTGACTTCGAAGAATTTCTATTGGCCATGGGTTGTGGACAAGAAACCATCGAGAGCATAAGGGAAAAGTTCCATGCAGGTGAGGCGTTGAACGAATCCTTGCACAATTATATGATGCAGCAGTTCAAAACCTACCTGTTGGTGGGAGGATTGCCTGAAGCCATCAACAAATTCTTGGAAAACAGGAACCTGGCTCATGTGAGAAAGGTGCATCGCAACATCCATAATCTATATAGAATCGACGCCTCACAATACGACACGGAGAAGAAGTTGCTTATCCGAAAGATTTACGACATGATCCCGTCCAACATGGAGAACAAGAAAAAGCGGATCATTGTGAAGCATGTAGAAGACACCAAAAGCCACAAGCAGTTCAGCGATTATGCCAACGAGTTTGAGTACCTGACCAATTCCGGCATTGCCCTCGGGGTGCAAGCCGTCAGCAATCCCAGATTTCCATTGTTGGAATCGGAAAGCAAAAACTTGCTCAAGCTATACATAAATGATGTAGGCCTGCTGACGAGCATCTTATACGGCCTCAACATCAATGCCGTACTACGAGACGAGCGGAGCATCAACCTTGGCTCGGTGTATGAGACCGTGGTGGCGCAGGAACTTCACGCCCACGGCTTTGCGCTGCATTATTACGACAATAAGCAAAAAGGCGAAGTGGACTATCTGATTGACGATTACGACCACTTGACCGTGCTGCCTATTGAAGTGAAGTCGGGAAAGAACTACACCGTGCATAGTGCCTTAAACAATTTCATGAGCACGCCCGACTACCATATCAAAAAAGCCGTGGTGTTAAATAACGAAAGAGAAATCTCAGTAAAGAATGGAATTACCTATTTGCCTGTGTATTATTGTATGTTCTATCAGCGGGATTTTGTGCAGGATGAAGGGGAGTTGGTGATTCCGGAGGTTATATTGCCATAAAACGACTTTTTATTCAATTTACATGTTCTATTGCACAAAAAACATACTTTTTTATGCAGTACAGCGTGTTTATTGCATAAAATTGGATGTTATTGCACAACGATTTGAGCTGTTGCCACCAAGAAATCATGCAAAGCAGTTGCTTTACACTGACTTTTTGTCGCATATTTTCACCAATTCACGGAAAAACACTACCTTTGCACGAATTTTGCGCTTGACGCAAACTATTGAATTTTAAATTTTAAATTTTGAATTTTAAATCACTGAATAAATGGGATTTCTAAAGAAACTCTTCGGCGACAAGGCCTCACGCGACAACAAGGCCCTGCAGCCCATACTCGAAAAGACCCTCAAGGCTTACGAACAAATCGAGAAACTCGACATCGACAGCCTGAGACATAAAACCGTAGAATTCAAGGAATACATCAAGAACAAGACCGCTGCCGAAGTGGCCGAAATCGCCGAGCTGAAAGCCAAGGCCGAAGCCAACTTCGACATGGACCCCGATGAGAAGGAGAAGCTCTACACCCAGATCGACAAGCTTGAAAAACAGGAGCTTGACCATATTGAAGAAGCACTGAACGATATCCTTCCCGAAGCATTCTCCGTGGTGAAAGCTGCCGCCAAGTACTTCTGTGAGCACGAGACCGTAGTGGTCACTGCCACCGACCTCGACCGCGAATTGGCTGCCAAATACGAGCACGTCACCATCGAGGGCGACAAGGCCTACTACAAGAACAGCTGGATGGCTGGCGGTAACATGGTGACCTGGGACATGGTACACTACAACTGCCAGATCATTGGCGGTATCGTGCTGCACCAAGGCAAAATCGCTGAGATGGCCACTGGTGAAGGTAAGACCCTCGTGGCTACGCTGCCCGTATACCTGAATGCCTTGGCGGGCAAGGGTGTGCATGTGGTCACCGTGAACGACTATCTGGCCAAACGTGACTCCGAGTGGATGGGCGCGATGTATGAGTTCCTCGGCCTCACCGTCGACTGCATCGACAAGCACGAGCCCAACTCGGCCGCCCGTCGCCGCGCCTACAACTGCGACATCACCTACGGTACCAACAACGAGTTTGGTTTCGACTACCTGCGTGACAATATGACAGGCAACCCCGATGAGCTGGTGCAGCGCAAACACCACTATGCCATCGTCGACGAGGTCGACTCGGTCTTGATCGATGATGCCCGTACGCCTTTGATCATCAGTGGCCCCACACCGCGCGGCGACCAACAGGAGTTCGATGAGCTGAAACCTGATGTCGTCAAGTTGTATGAAGCCCAAAAACGTTATGTGACTTCGATTTTGGCAGAGGCAAAGAAAATCCTCACCGACCCCAATGCCACCGAGGATGAAAAGAAACACGGTGCTGACCAACTCTTCCGCGCCTATCGTGGTCTGCCCAAAAACAACGCTCTCATCAAGTTCCTGAGTGAGGAAGGCATGAAGAGCTTGTTGCAGAAGACAGAGGGCTTCTACATGCAGAACCGCAACGAGAACATGCATATCATCGATGATGAGTTGTATTTTGTCATCGATGAGAAACTGAATACAGTGGTCCTCACCGACAAGGGCAGTGAGCAACTGGCACAAGCCTACAACGACCCATCTTTCTTCATCATACCCGATGTGGGTGCCGAGGTTGCAGATTTGGAGCACTCCGATCTTAGTAACGATGAGAAAGTGCTACGCAAGGCCGAGCTGATGCGTAACTTCGCCGAGAAGTCGGAGCGCCTGCACACCGTACAGCAACTGCTGAAGGCCTACACCTTGTTTGAGAAGGATGTCGACTATGTCATCATCGACAACAAAGTGAAAATCGTGGATGAGCAGACAGGTCGTATTATGGAAGGCCGCCGTTGGAGCGACGGTCTGCACCAAGCCGTGGAGGCCAAGGAAAACGTGAAGGTGGAAGCCGCCACGCAGACCTACGCCACCATCACCTTGCAGAACTACTTCCGTATGTACTGACCGGTACTGCTGAGACAGAAGCGGGCGAGTTCTGGGACATCTACAAACTCGATGTGGTTGTCATCCCGACCAACCGTCCCATTGCCCGTATCGACCAAGAGGACATGCTTTATAAGACAAAGCGCGAGAAATATAACGCCATCATCGAAGAAATCCAAAGATTAGTCAGCGAAGGTCGTCCTGTACTGGTGGGTACCACCTCAGTGGAAGTCTCCGAGTTGCTGAGCCGTATGCTGACGCGTAAAGGCATTCCGCACAACGTGTTGAACGCTAAGTTGCACTTCAAGGAAGCCCAAATCGTCAAGGAAGCTGGTCAGGCAGGCACTGTGACCATCGCCACCAACATGGCAGGTCGTGGTACCGACATCAAGTTGGGACCTGGCGTGAAGGAAGCTGGTGGTTTGGCCATCATCGGCACCGAGCGCCACGAGTCACGCCGTGTCGACCGTCAGCTGCGTGGCCGTTCCGGACGTCAAGGTGACCCCGGTAGTTCACAGTTCTACATCTCCTTGGAGGACAACCTGATGCGTTTGTTTGGTTCCGAACGTATGGCCAATATGATGGACCGTATCGGCATTCAGGAAGGCGAAGTCATCCAGCACTCGATGATGACCAAACAGATTGAGAAAGCGCAAAAGAAAGTCGAAGAGAACCACTTCGGTGTTCGTAAGCACCTGTTGGAATACGATGACGTGATGAACGCACAACGTGAGGTCATCTACAAGAAACGTCGTCACGCCTTGTTCGGAGAGCGTCTCTCCATCGACCTCAACAATATGATGTACGACTTTGGCGAGAAACTCATCGAAGAATTCAAGGATTCGAAAGACTACGAAGGCCTCAAAATGGAGTTGCTTTCGAGCATGGGTATCGAGCCTCCTTTCAGCGAAGAAGAGTTTGACAGAAGCAAGACCGATGAGTTGGCCGAGAAACTCTTCGATGCTGCATTGGAGCATTATAAGGAGAAGGCTCGTATCATCGGTGAAAAGACGCTGCCCGTCATCAAGAACGTGTATGAAAACCAGACACATTTCGAGAACATCGCTATCCCGATTACCGACGGTAAGCGTGGCATGAATGTCATCGTCAACCTGAAAAAGGCTGTTGAAAACGGTGCCCGCGAAGTGAACCTCTGCATCGAGAAGAGCATCACCCTTGGCCTCATCGACAACGCTTGGAAGGAACACCTCCGCGAGCTCGACGACCTGAAGGAATCAGTGCAGAACGCCTCCTACGAACAGAAAGACCCGTTGGTCATCTACAAGCTGGAGTCGTTCAACCTGTTCAAGGCCATGTTGGAGAAGATCAACGAAGACGTCATCTCCTTCCTAATGCGTGCCGACATCCCGACACAAGACCCGAACACCGTCCGTGAGTCGCGCGGTCCGCAAGGCATCGACAAGTCGAAGATCCGTGAGCAACGTCAAGACTTGCTGGCACAATCGCACAGCGACACCCAACAGAAGCAAATCACGCAGCCCATCCACGTGGAGAAGAAAGTGGGCCGTAACGACCCATGCCCTTGCGGAAGCGGCAAGAAGTACAAGAACTG
Organism: uncultured Bacteroidia bacterium; assembly: GCA_902771635.1. Taxonomy (GTDB): domain Bacteria; phylum Bacteroidota; class Bacteroidia; order Bacteroidales; family F082; genus Limimorpha. Next base: position 19,858 of record CACXXW010000018.1, read on the forward strand.
CCATGGACGCATGGAGGCTGCTGAGTAAATCGTTATCGTCAGTTAGCTATTAGCCATTAGCTGTTAGCCTCAGGCTACCATGCTAATGGCTAACAGCCAAATTATAAAAACCATACGCTAAATTCTTGAATATGAAATACAACAGAGTACTCCTGAAACTCAGCGGCGAGGCCCTGATGGGCAGCCAGCAATACGGCATCGATCCGCAACGCCTCAACGAATATGCTGATGAAATCATCGAAGCCGCAAAGGCTGGTGTGCAAATCGGCATCGTCATCGGCGGCGGCAACATCTATCGCGGCTTGCAAGGTGCCTCAAAGGGCATGGACCGCATCCAAGGCGACTACATGGGCATGCTCGCCACCGTCATCAACTCGATGGCCATGCAATCGACCTTACAGAGCAAAGGCCAAAAAGCCACCCTACTTGCTGGTCTTTACATCGACCGCATCGCCGACACTATGAGCAGCGCCAAGGCCATCCGTCTGCTTGAGGAAGGCCACATTGTGGTGATGGGTGCTGGCACAGGCAACCCTTTCTTCACCACCGACACAGGCTCTGCCCTCCGCGCCGTGGAGATCAAGGCCGACATCATCCTGAAAGGCACCCGCGTGGATGGTATTTACACCGCCGATCCAGAAAAAGACCCGACGGCCACCAAGTTCGAACACATCACCTACGATGAGGCCTACCAACGCAATCTGAAGGTGATGGACATGACCGCCTTCACCATGTGCAAGGAAAACGACATGCCGATGTATGTGTTTGACATGAACACGCGCGGCAACCTGATGAAGGTATTGCGTGGTGAGAACATCGGGACACTGGTCACCAAGTAAAACCCTTATCGAATTCGCTTCGCGTCACTGCGAGGCACGAAGCAGTCCAGGGTAAAAGCTCTTTTTCTAGATTGACTCCGTCGAATCTTCGATTTGCTTCGTCGTTCCTCCTCGCAATGACGCAAAGCGTGGGAAAAAATGAGAACAAGAAAAAACCATCTGCGCAAAACCCACAATGTGCCGAGCAAGAGAATGGATTACATCCTCTTGGCAATCATTATGGTAGTGGCTGCCGTGCTTCGTTTGTGGAAACTCGGCCAAATCCCTTTTATGCACGATGAGTTCAGCGCATTGCTCCGCACCCGTTTCGACAACTTCCACGACTTTATCCAACAGGGCATCATGCCCGACAGTCATCCCATTGGGGTGCAGCTTTTCCTTTGGGGTTGGGTGAAACTCTTCGGTTGGAGCGCGTTTTGGGTCAAACTGCCTTTTGTGCTGATGGGCATCGGTTCCATATACCTTATTTATTTAATAGGGCGGCAGTGGTTCAACCGAAAAGCGGGTCTGTTCTCGGCCGCCTTCTTTGCCGTCAGCCAATTCACAATATTTTACAGTCAGTTGGCGCGACCTTATTCGGCGGGGCTGTTTTTCGTCTTGCTGATGGCGGTGTTTTGGTACAAGGTCGTTTTCGGGACGAAAACGCCGACAATGAAGACATACATCGGTTTTGCACTTTCGGCATGGGCCTGCTCGCTGACCCAGTATTTCTCCATCGCGCAGGCAGGACTGATTTTCCTTACCGGATTATTCTTCCTACCTAAAGAAAGACGCAAAGCCTACTGGCTCAGTGGAATAGCCGCAGTGGTCTTGTTTGCTCCTACCCTACCCATTTTCTACCAGCAACTCTTCGTGAGTGGCAGCATCGGTGGTTGGCTGAGTGCACCCAAGTCCTCCTTTTTCACGGATTTCCTCCAATACACGATGAACTACTCGCAGTTATTTATGTTTGCCACAGGCATCATTATCCTATTGCCGCTTATTCTAGGCAAACGTAGCAAACTGCGTCAGCCCTTGCGTTGGGCGGGTATCGCCTGGTTTGTCATCATCTTTGCCATCGCGTTCATCTATTCCTTAAAGCGCGAACCTATTTTGCAACATAGCACGCTGATTTTCAGCTATCCTTTTGTTATCATTGTGGCTTTCTCTCTGTATGGCACACGCACCTTGTCTCCATGGCAAACTGCGCTGGTCGTTGCCGTCATCCTCTTTGTCGGTACCACCTCGCTCATCATGGAACGCCGCCACTTCGACTTGATGTACCATCAAGGCTATGACCAGATTGCCTCCAAGATGAAGCAGGACAAAGAAAAATATGGCGACAAGATCCAGTTTGCCACCCGCACTGAAATCGGCGAGGCTGCAGAGTTCTACCAATCTCAAACTGATGTCGACAACCGTGTGGTCTTTAACCGCTACAGCAACCTCGGCGAATTCAACCAATGGCTTTACGAGCACAAGGAAAATCCCATGCTGGGTTTCGGCTGGACCGACTACGTCAATCCCATTTGGGAAGTCACCGCCGTGGGCAACTATCCTTACCTCATCGAGAAGAAAGACTGGTTCACTTCGCGATATCTCACCTTAAGCAAGACCCCAACGGAAGGCGCACGATACATGCTCAATGAATTGAGTGCCGATTCCTGTCGTTACATTGAAGGCCAAGAATGGGGTGAAGTTTTCACCTTCCCGTGCGACTCGCTGCCCAAGGATATTGAGGCATTGGGAGTCGTTGCCCGTTTCACCAACGAGATCGAAATCAACAACTGTGTTGTCGTCATCGAGGTCCACGATGCCACGACCGACTCCATCGTATTATGGCACAGTTCCCTGCCCGAAGACGGGCATTTCTTCTCAGGCAGCCATATTGTTGCCGATGCCCTTATTTTCGGAGAAGACCTTTCGCCTGTAGGCAAGACCATCAAGACCTTCCTTTGGAACCAAGACAAGAAGCCCCTTGTCGTGACCAAGATAAGCTATTATTTCACCAACAAAAGTCATGTACTGACGGGTTTGTACGAGCCGCTCAACTAAGAGAGAAAAATGGCAAGATTTTTGAGTGGAAAAAGAAAAATAATTACTTTTGCACCAAAATTCAAACGACTATGACTGAAGATTCTCAATTTGTATTAGACGAGGCCACTGAAAGCATGGACAACACCATCAAGCACTTGGAGCATGAATTTCAGGGCATCAGGGTGCAACCTTTCGACAAGAGCGCACTCGGCAACATTGCCAAGGCCATCTTGAACGCCAACTTGGGCTTCAACCCTATCAACAACGGTGAAATCCTTCGTATTAGCGTGCCCGCTTTGACTGAGGAACGTCGTAAAGAGCTGGTGAAGCGCACCAAGAACGCCGCCGAGGAAGCCAAAGTCGGCATCCGTGGCATCCGCCGCAACGCCAACGACGACGCCAAGAAACTGGAGAAAGATGTGATTTCTGAAGATGAGTCAAAGCTCCTTCAAGAAGAAATCCAGAAGCTCACCGACAAATACATCAAGAAGATTGATGACCTCACTGAGCTGAAGTCGAAGGACATCCTCACGGTGTAATAACGATAAAAAAACGAAACGATTTGTAGAGACGTAGTGCGCTACGTCTCTACATTGTTTTATAAGACATTCTCTATCGCCATTTCAAACAGCCGTCCTAACGGCAATCCGAAGCATTGTGCCTGCTTGGGAATGATGCTGGCCTCCGACATGCCTGGAACGATGTTGGCCTCGATGAAAAACACACCTTCATCGCTGACGATGTAGTCCATGCGGACAAAGCCCTTGCATTCCAATTTTTCGTATAGCATCGCCGTTGTGGCCTTGATTTCGATTTCAGTGTCTTCATCCACTTGGGCGGGCGTCACCTCATCGCATTTGCCGGCGGTATATTTGGCTTCATAGTCGAAAAACTCGTTCTTGCTGCAAATCTCAGTCAGGGGGAAGACCATCATCTTGCCTTTATACTCCATGGCACCGCAGCCAAACTCGCGTCCGTCGACGAACTTCTCGCACATAATCTGTCGACCAGCCGCCCGAGCCGTATAGATGGCTGGATCAAGCTCTTCAGCCGTCTTCACTTTGGTCACACCCACGCTGGATCCGTTGCAGGTCGGCTTGACAAACAAAGGCAGCCCTAATTGCTTGATGATTTCATCGGCATCATATTTCTCTCCTTCGTTGATAAGAATTGAAGGCGACACCTTGACTCCATAGGAAGCCACCACACGCTTGCAGAAGTCCTTATGGAATGTCAGGGCACAAGTGGTCAAAGGGGAAGAAGTGCAAGGAATACCCAACAACTCCAAATAGCCCGACAATGGCCCGTTCTCACCAGGTTCGCCGTGAACCGCGTTGAAGGCCACATCGAATTTCGTTCTGTGTCCCCCTACTGAAATGGAAAAGTCATTCTTGTCGACATCCACACGGGTACCATCTTTCAAGAGTCCATACCATCCCTTTTTCGACACTACAATTATCTTCGAATTATACAGTTCCGGATTCAAGTTCTGTTTCACTACCTGAGCACTTTTGACGGAAATTTCGAACTCTCCCGAATCTCCGCCACAAATAATTGCCACGTTTTTCATATTTTTTGTAATTTTGTCGGTTTAATTGAGTGAGCAATAAAACTGCTCAAAATTGAGTTCTAAAAAACACGGCTAAATTAGGAAAAATATGGGACGATTCAGCTTCCTCAAGGAAAAGAAATTTTATCTCAACCTACTTCTCATAGTGATACTATCAGGTGTTTTGCTATGGTTAACATTCAGGTTATTAGACAGATACACACGTCACGGCAATGTCTACATCATGCCTGATTTTGTGGGTCAAGACTTCCAACAAGTGAAGCACGACAACTCAAAAGACTTCAATTTCATCCTCATCGACAGCGTTTATCCCAAGGGACAGCAGCCTGGAAGCATCTACCAACAAGACCCCTTGCCTGGCTCAAAAATCAAGAAAGGCAGGAATGTGTATGCCATCATCGTGGCTGTGACCCCCGAAAAGACGGTGATGCCTAACCTGAAAGGTATCTCGTTGCGCGAAGCCATTGGCCGCCTTGAATCAAGTGGCTTGGATGTTGACCACCTAGAATATGTGACCTATTCCTATAAAAACAATGTCATTGACCAGTACTATCTGGGACAGCCCATCGAAAAAGGCACCGAATTGGTGAAAGGCAGCAAAATCACCTTGCATGTGGGCATTGGCGATGACAAATCGGACATAAAAGTGCCCAACCTCATTGGAAAAACCGCCGAAGAAGTGAAACGTCTGCTCAACTTGGCCGGCCTCAATCTCGGAAAGGAAGAAAGAGAAGACAATGATAGCATCCAATATATGTGCGTCAGAAGAATGACTCCGGGACCCAGCTCGGGTGCCGTCAAGCCAGGCACATACGTCGATGTTTGCTACCACTCAAGCCGCACCTTGGACTTCAAGAAAGAGATGAAAGAGCTGTTGCACGAAGATTCCTTAGCCAATGTGCCACAACCTACGATTAAAATAGATACGATTACAGAAACCATAGAGACCACCGACTATGAAGAGGAAAATGAATTTGAAGATGAGTTTTAAGGCGCTTGCCCTGATGATGGCCATAGGCCTCATGGCCAGCTCTGCCCACGCTCAAGAAATATTGACTCCATTTGGCAATACAGAGAAAGCGCCCATCAGAAAAGGAGTCGCCGAAGCGCGTTTCCTGCCTTTCTTCGATGACTTCAGTCAGTCTATCACCTATCCCGACTCAACGAAGTGGACCGACAACAACGTACTGATGAATGCCGGCTTCCCCGTATGTCCCCCCAACCGCAAAGGTGCCACCTTCGACGTCCTCGATGCCGATGGCAAGGTGTACAGCTATGCCATAAGCAATGCCTTCGTGGCCGAATACCTCACCTCTGTGCGTATCCGTCTCGACTCTATCATGGAACCCGAACCACGCGCTCTCACCCCTGCCGATTCGGTGTACCTAAGCTTCTACTACCAGCCACAAGGCAACGGCAACCCGCCCGAGGCGCAAGACTCACTTGTGCTGCAATTTGGAACGACCACCGAACGACAGGAATTCCTGTTCCTTGACTACCAAAACTATGAGATCGCCGACATCTTAGCAGAAATGCAAGTCGACACGCTGTTCCCTGGTGACACTGTTTGGGCTTCGACTGGTTGCCAACCTGGATTGTACACCCTTATCACCGACACACTGACCTCAATGGATCAAGACCCCATCGCCGTGCCTTGCGATTCAGTCTTCATCACCGTGGCCGACACCACTTGGTACCACATCTGGAGCGTTCCTGGGCAGACCTTGGAAGACTTCATGGATGAGAACGACGGACAGTACTTCAAACAAGTGATGATACCCATCACCGACTTGAAATTCTTCCGCGAAGACTTCTATTTCCGCTTCTACAACTACGCCAGCATTGTCAGCAGTTCGTTGCCCAGCAACCGCAGCAACGAGGATAACTGGAGCATTGATTTCGTTTACCTCAACATCAACCGCACGATCGATGACACCGACTATCCCATGCTGACTTTCTCAGGCCAACAGCCTTCGTTCTTCAACCGCTACCAATCGATTCCCTACCGTCAATACCGCATCAATCCTTATACCCTTACACGAGAGTACTTGGATATTGACGTTGCCAACCTTGACGGCATCGACCATGAGGCCAACTATTATTATAACGTACAGCAAATCGGTGGAGGACAACACTATACGCGTACTGTGAGACCAACCACCATACCCCCATATAAAACCAATGGCTATCTGCAATGCTCCGAATACGAGTCGCCCGCCTGCCCAAATGTAGGCGAGCTCTTTGCCATCAGCTTGGATTATGATTCGGTATCCTATCAAATCAGCCATTACCTTTACGACTCCACTGCCAATCCGCCCCTGGTCGATTCGATGGTGTACCGCATAGGCATGTACAACTACTACGCCTACGATGACGGCATTCCTGAGTTGGGCTTTGGCGTGCGTCCTGCCGGTGGTCGCTTTGCCGTGCGCTTCGACGTGGCCGACTTCGACACCATCCAAGGCGTGCAGCTGCTGTTTAACCACACCCTCAACGATGCCAATAACAAATATTTCGACATCGTGGTTTGGAAAGATGCCAACGGCAAGCCCGGTGAAGAGCTATACCGCCTTGAAAACCAGCGTCCGCAATGGCAGGACCAAATTTACCGTTTCAGCTATTACAAATTCGAAAAGACCGTCGCCCTTGCAGGGGCCTTCTATATCGGCATCGAGCAACGCAGCGACGACCTCATCAACATTGGTTTCGACACTTCCATCGACAATATCGATTACAACTTCATCAACACCAACGGCTCGTGGCAGCAAAGCAGCAAGCATGGTTCGCTGATGATACGTCCTGTGGTAGGTGCATCTTATTTCATTGGCGTGGAAGAGAATGGCCCTTCGTCAGGCTCAGGAACCTTTGTAGTCTATCCGAACCCCGTCAGCAATATATTGCATATCGAAGGCGACATCGATGGTGGACAACTGAGCATCTACGACCTTATGGGAAGAATGGTGCATCAAAGCGAATATCATACCGAAATTCCTGTCAGTCAACTGAATGACGGATTGTATTTCCTCAGCATCACCACGAACGATGGCCAAGTCATCAACCAAAAATTCATCATCCGCAAATGAACGACAACCTGATCGAAAGCATGGAAAAAATGCTGGCTCCAGAAAGCAAAGATCCCATTCCACCCTATGCCCAACGCGGGAAATGCTCTGCATTCGACGGAGTCAATGACATGCTTTCTGAAAACGAAGAAAGCACCGAGCTATACGAGCATATACGCATGACCGTCGACCCTGGTCAGCAGCCTGAGCGTATCGACACCTATCTCACCAACCACCTTTCCAACATCTCGCGCAACCGTGTGCAGAACGCAGCCAAGGCGGGCAACATCTTGGTGAATGAAAAAGTTGTCAAGCAAAACTATAAGGTGAAACCTAACGATGTGATTTCCATCGTGTTCACCTACCCGCCTCGGGAGACCGACATCAAGCCAGAGCCTATTCCGCTGAACATTGTCTACGAAGACGATGACGTCATTGTCATCAACAAGCAGGCTGGCCTGGTGGTGCATCCCGGACACGGCAACTTTGAGCACACGCTATTGCACGGCTTAGCCTATTATTTCGAGCAGACCCACCAAAACATCGAAAATCGTTTTGGTTACCTTGTCCACCGTATCGACAAGGACACCACTGGCTTGATGATTGTTGCCAAGAACGAGGCCGCACAGGCAGTTTTGGCGCATCAGTTCTTTGTACACAGCATCCACCGTCGTTACTATGCTTTGGTTTGGGGAGATTTCGATGAAAATGAAGGCATTATCGAAGGCAACATTGGACGCAGCACCAGCGACCGTCGCAAGATGACCGTCTACCCCAATGGCGACTATGGCAAAGATGCCATCACCCACTGGAAAGTGCTGGAGCGCTTTGGTTACGTGACTTTGAACGAATACCGATTGGAGACGGGGCGCACGCACCAAATCCGTGTGCATTCGCAATACATTGGGCATCCCTTGTTCAACGATACGATGTATGGGGGCGATGTCATCCTAAAAGGCACCACCTTTTCGAAATACAAGCAATTCATCGACAACTGCTTCAAAATCATGCCACGCCATGCATTGCACGCCAAGGAGCTGGGCTTCGTGCATCCCACTACGGGCAAGCAGATGATGTTCACCTCAGAGCTGCCTGATGACATGAAGCAGGTGCTGGAGAAATGGAGAGTTTATCTGAAAGCGAGGAATTTATCGGAAGAATGAACAAATAGGCTTTCAGCTGTCAGCCATCAGCTATCAGCTTTAGTGCTACCAAGCTGATAGCTGACGGCTGATTGCTTATAGCTACTATAGCCAATAAAGCTTTATGCCTTTTTCTGTTTCTCCGCCAAAGCCTTATCCAAGTCGAGGAGGAAATTGCGGGTTTTGTCCAAAGTTTCGAGCATGATGATGCGTTCCTCATAGTCGCTGAAACGTTCCTTTAGGGCTTGTTTGGCACCTGCCAAAGTGTAGCCTTTCACCTTGAGCAACTGATAAATAACGTGCACATAACGCACGTCACGCTCGGTGAAGAGACGGTTCCCTTTCTTGTTCTTGCGTGGACGCAACACATCGAATTCTTTCTCCCAGTAACGGATCATGGAGGTGTTGACATTGAACATGGCGGCCACTTCGCCGATGCTGTAGTAGTATTTTCCGGTGTTGTTTGTATCTTCCATGATTTGTATTTCTATCGCCCCTACTGGGCTTGGGTTGGTACTCTTTTTCTCAGGCAGGGACTAACGTCGCCTGTTTACTGGTATGTCGTCCCTACGGGACTAGCTGACAACCGAACAACTGCTAACTGACAACTAACATTAGTCCATTGTTTGGGTTGGTAAGGTTGACTGTTGCAAGATCAGGTCGTACTCATCCGGCGTAAGGTCTTGGTAGAAGAAATTGATGGGGTCGATTTGGTCATCATTCTTCAGCACCTCATAATGCAGGTGTACACCCGTGGCCTTGCCTGTGCTGCCGATATAGCCAATGACCTGACCTCTCTTCACTTTCTGTCCTTTGCGCACAGCTGGTTTCAGCAAATGAGCGTAACGGGTCTTATACCCATAGCCGTGGTCGAGAATCACCATATTGCCGTAGCCCCATTCATTACGCTCCACATCAAACACCACTCCATCACCCGTCGCATACGCCTCAGTACCTAAATTGGCCGAAAAGTCCATACCGCTATGGAATTTCTCAATCTTGTAAATCGGGTCGGGGCGATAGCCAAAATAGGAGGAAATGTATTTGACTTCAGTCTCTTTCAAAGGAAAAATAGCGGGAATGTGCGCCAGCATGTCCGACTTGTTGCGTGCCATCACAAACAAGGAATCGTACGAAACAGATTGGTTATAGAGCTGACTGGCAATGACATCCATCTTTCGGGCCGCACTCACCACAAGATCCGAGTTCATGTAACCGTACAAGTCAGCATAGCGGTCGGCATCGGAGAAACCCGAACGGCGTACTTGGTAAGGAATCGGATCCGCCTCAAACATCACGCGGTAGAGGTTGTTGTCGCGCTGCTCCATGTCGGTCATCAAAGCCTCAAGGTCATCCAGGCGGTCGTTCATAATCTCATATTTCAGCTTCATATACTCCAACTCGCGCGCTTGAGCCTTTTCTTTAGGCGACTTGATGAAGGTGAACAGTAAGACTGCAAACAAAAAAGCGATGCCCAACACTGAAAGCGAAATCAACAGAATACGCAGTAAAGTCCTTGATTTGGAAGTCTCAAGCACCTCGAAATCCTGGGTTAATTGATTGAATATGTAACGCTTCTGTTTTGCCATTTCCCTACTGACTTGGGCCATAAATAACACCCAAAATCAGAAATCATGGTGCAAAAATAGAATAATTAGCGTAAATTTGCACGTTTTTTTGAATCAATTTTTGAAGTATTATCACATAACTCTCTATAAATGAACGCTTACGAGATCAGAAATAGCTTTTTGGACTTCTTCCGCTCCAAGGAACACACCATCGTGCCTTCGGCACCTATTGTCGTCAAGAACGACCCTACACTTATGTTCACTAACGCTGGCATGAACCAGTTCAAGGACATCTTCTTGGGCAATCAGCCTTCGAAATGGAAACGTGCCGCCGACTCGCAGAAATGCCTGCGTGTGTCGGGCAAGCACAACGACCTTGAGGAAGTGGGCCACGACACCTACCACCACACCATGTTCGAGATGTTGGGCAACTGGTCGTTTGGCGACTACTTCAAGAAAGAGGCCATCGCCTACGCCTGGGAATACCTCACCGAGGTAGTGAAGATCGACAAGGACAGACTCTATGTCACCGTCTTTGGAGGCGATGAGAAGGACGGACAACCTGCCGATATGGAAGCCTATGGCTACTGGAAGGACCACGTCAGCGAAGACCGTATCATATACGGCAACAAGAAGGACAATTTCTGGGAGATGGGCGAGACGGGTCCCTGCGGTCCTTGCTCCGAAATCCACATCGATCTGCGTGATGATGAAGCCAGAAAACAGATTCCTGGCCGCGACCTTGTCAACATGGATGACCCGCAGGTGATTGAGATCTGGAACCTCGTGTTCATGCAATACAACCGTATGGCTGATGGTCATCTGGTGGAACTCCCTGCCAAGCACGTCGACACAGGCATGGGTTTCGAGCGCCTTGTCCGCGTATTGCAAGGCAAGACCTCTAACTACGACACCGACGTGTTCCAACCCATCATCCAAGCCATCGCCAAGATGTCGGGCATCGAATATGGCAAGGCCGAGAAGACCGATGTGGCCATGCGTGTCATCGCCGACCACCTGCGTGCCGTGAGCTTCGCCATCGCCGACGGACAGCTGCCCTCCAACAACGGTGCTGGCTATGTCATCCGCCGCGTGTTGCGTCGCGCCGTGCGCTATGGTTTCACCTTCCTCGGCTTCGAAGAGCCGTTCGTGTGCCAACTCCTGCCCATCCTGGTGCAGCAGATGGAACACAACTATCCTGAAATCAAGTCGCAGCAAGAGTTGGTCAGTAAGGTCATCCGCGAGGAAGAAGCCTCGTTCTTGCGCACCTTGGCACAAGGCATCAAGCGTTTCGAGGGTTATGTGGAGCAGCATCCACAGCAGGATATCGACGGCAACTTCGCCTTCGAGTTGTTCGACACTTTCGGTTTCCCCATCGACCTCACCCAACTGATGGCCTCCGAAAAGGGCATCAATGTCGACATGGAAGGCTTCAAGGCCAACCTCGAAGAGCAGAAAAACCGTTCACGCAAGGCTGCCGAAAAAGCTAACGGCGACTGGGTGGTGGTGAACGAGAGCGAGCAGCCCACCGAATTCGTTGGCTACACCGACATGAGCTGCGAGAGCCATATCCTCCGTTTCCGTGAGGTGGTGGCCAAGAAGAAGACCCACTTCGAGATTGTCCTCGACAAAACCCCGTTCTACGCCGAGATGGGCGGTGAGGTGGGCGACACCGGCACCTTGACCTCAGAAAACGAGACCGTCAAGATACTGAACACGGTGAAGGAGAACAACCTTGTCATCCACATTACCGAGCAGCTGCCACAAAATCCCGAGACGGCTTTCAACGCCGCCATCGATGTGGAACGCCGTCAGCGTATCGCCAACAACCACAGCGCGACACACCTTATGCATGCCGCTTTGAGACAAGTCCTTGGAACGCATGTGGAACAAAAGGGCTCTTTGGTCGATGACCAACGTCTGCGTTTCGACTTCAGTCACTTCTCCAAGATGACTCCAGAGGAAATCCGCCAAGTGGAGAAGATTGTCAACCAGAATCCCGAATGTGACTTACGCCGAAATCCCGATTGATGAGGCTAAAGCCATGGGTGCCACGGCTTTGTTTGGTGAGAAATATGGCGACAAGGTGCGCGTGGTGGTCTTCGACAAGGACTACTCCATGGAGCTTTGTGGTGGCTGTCACACCAGCGCCACGGGCAACATCGGCATGTTCAAGATCATCAGTGAAGGCGCCATCGCTGCCGGTATTCGCCGCATTGAGGCCATCACCGGTGAAGCCGTGGAGCAATACCTTGATGAGCAGCTGGGCCTCATCGGTCGCCTGCGCGAATGTGTCAAGTCACCCGACTTGGTGAAGGCAGTGACTACGATCAACGAGCAGAACTCTGCCTTAAAGAAAGAGTTGGAGCATCTGATGCAGGAGAAGGCCCAAGCCATGGCCGAGAGATTGCATGAGAAGGCTCTTGACCACGAAGGCTACAAACTCATTATGGATACCCTGCCCTGCGGTGGCGACCAGCTGCGCAACATCGCAATGATGCTCAAACAGATGAACGAAAGCACCATTGCCATACTGGGTTCTGTGTCGGACGGCAAGCCTTCGCTTTGCCTGTTGTTGCCCGAGGCCTTCGCCGACACCAAAGGTTTGGATGCCACCAAGCTCATCCGCGAGGTAGCCAAGGAGATCCAAGGCGGTGGCGGCGGACAGAAGACCCTCTGCGTGGCCGGTGGACGCAATGCTGATGGACTGCCGAAAGCAATGCAGATGCTTAGAGAAAGGATTTAAATTCATTAATATTAAAACTTAAAACAATGACAAAGAAACTCATTCTGGCAGCCTTTGTCGCTGCAATGGCATTCACCTCATGCCACAAAGACCCTACTCCAACCCCGACTCCTGACCCCGAACCGCAAACCGTTACGCGATTAGCCAGGGAGGATAACACAACTTCGAGCCCGACGCTCACAATAAACTCATCTGCGGACTACATCTGGGAAAACGGCAACCTGAGGCGGGTTTGCGACACGATCTCCATGCCCATGTCAGCCATCACGACCCAAGAAAAGATGGTTTACGAAGGCTGTAAAATCGTGAAAGTAGAAGAGGAAAGCGGCAAATGGTCACATCACTTCACATACGAAAACGAACAGATCGTGAGCTTCCTCAACATTCACCAAGGCGACTCGGCTGTATGGGGTACGGTTTCTTACAACGCCGATGGCCTTGTGGAGGAGATCCTGTGTCACTCCGGTTCAAAAACGACCAAGTGGAACCTGACTTGGGTGGATGGAGATGCCACACAGGTAGTGGAAGAAATACTGGCGCCTGAAGAAATGGCCGGCACCCATATTTACGCCAACGCCTACGACGACAGGCCTTGTGTTTATACTGGCTTCCCCATGGCCTATACCATCTTCGACGGCGACGGTATCCGCGTGGCCACACGCCAATCGAAGCACAACAGAATCAGAGAAGGTTACACCTACTACTACAACACCGACAACGGCCTGTTGATTTCCGCCGCTGCGGAGAACGACTCCGTGTACTACCACTACATCGAGCAGACGGTGGAATAAGGATTTGCCAACAGAGCGATCAATAAGTAATGACAATAGCCGCCGCGAGGATCCTCGCGGCGGCTTTGCATTCAAAAGATAGCGCAAACAGGAGATTGCGAATCGGGGTAAAGCAGCTAATCTTGGCCAGGACTCAACCCAAGTCTTTCAAAAACGCGATCAACTTCCGCGTGGCCTTGCCACGGTGGCTGATGGCGTTTTTCACTTCATGTCCCAGCTCGGCGAAGGTCTGGTCATAGCCGTCGGGCTGGAAGATGGGGTCGTAGCCGAAGCCTTCGGTGCCACGCTGCACCTCGGCAATTTGTCCATCGCAACGGCCTTCGAAATAATACGATTTCCCATCAAGGTTCAGTGCGATGCAGGTGCGGAAAGCCGCCTTGCGGTTGGTCTGGCCTTTCATGGCAGCAAGCATCTTGTCCACGTTGTCCTGATAGCTGCAATGCTCGCCGGCATAACGCGCCGAATACACACCCGGCGCACCGCCCAATGCCTCCACCTCGAGGCCCGTGTCATCGGCGAAGCAGTCCACGTGGAACTTGTTTGTGACAAAATCCGCCTTGATTTTGGCATTGCCTTCGATGGTGTCGGCATCCTCGATGATATCCTCATGGCATCCGATGTCTTCAAGACTCAAAACCACATAAAGGCCTTCCATGATTTCGCGCATCTCGCGCAGTTTGTTTTTGTTATTGGTGGCAAATACGATTTGTTTCATTATTGTATTGTTTATGCTTTTGCTTTTATTCTATGGGCCAAGAAACACCACACTTACGCTACACCCTCATGGCGGAGGAACATCTGCCATCTCCTGAACACGAAGACGACACCCTTTTGTTCAGGAGATTGCGGGGCAAGCCCGCAATGAGGGTTAAGCGGAATGTAGTATCCCTCAGTGAGACCATCATCATGGCAAAGACCAATCAATCGGTTCAATACCATGTTCTACCAAATAACGGTTCGTTTGTGAGAAATGATGACAGCCAAAGAAACCGCGGCTGGCCGACAGAGGCGATGGGTGCACCGATTTCAGTATCAGATGCTTGAACGGGTCAATCAAGGCCTGCTTGGCAATAGCGTAGTTGCCCCAGAGGATGAAGACAAGGTGTTCGCGTTGCTCCGAGAGGGCTCGGATGGCAGCATCGGTGAACTGTTCCCATCCGTGATGCGAGTGCGAGGCTGCCTGACCTGCACGCACCGTCAATGAGGCGTTGAGTAGCAGAACCCCTTCCCTCGCCCACTTCTCAAGGTTGCCTGAGCGCGCCATGGGAACGCCAAGGTCATCGTGCAACTCCTTGAAGATGTTCTGCAAGCTGGGCGGAAAGGGCACGCCATCGGGTACCGAGAACGAGAGTCCGTGCGCCTGTCCTGGGCCATGGTAGGGATCCTGTCCCAAGATGACCACCTTCACTTTATCGAAAGGGGTAAGGTTGAAGGCGTTGAAAATCAACGGACCAGGCGGATAAACGGCATATTGTCGCTTCTCGCTCACCAAGAACGTTTTCAAGTCAGCGAAATAAGACGCCTCGAACTGCGGACGCAGCACTTGGTACCAACTTTCATCGATATTGGGTTTCTTTACTTCCATCTTTTTTAGTTGTCAGTTGTTCAGATATTCAGTTGTTCAGTTAGGGAGGCCTTTCGACAGGCTCAAGGACCTTGGCTTTTACGAAGGGTTAAGATGCCTGAGTTTGTCGAAGGCCAGTTTTATCACAAAAAGTTGTGCAAATATGGCAATTTTTCGGAGAAAAATGCGTTACTTTGCAAATCAAATTTGATTTCTATGAAGAGAAAACTTGTCATCGCCCTGTTAATTGCCTTTGTTTCAGGCATTATTATGACTTCATGCGGGTCAAACAAAAGCTGTCCTGCTTACGGTGAGTCGCAAAACTTTGTCAAGGAGACGCGTTATTAATAACTAGGTGTTGGGAGGCATTGCCATGACTGCCCTCAAACAACATCTATTACGCATTTTTATGCTCACGCTTTTCGGAGTGTGCGCTTTTTTATTGCCAGCCCAAAATATTGACATTCAAAGCGATGATGACAAACCTTTAGAGGAAAAGCTGGTCTACAACTATCAGAACACCTATAACGTGGCCATCCACACTCGGGGATTTGGTGCAGGATTCAAAATTGGCAAGATCAAGACCATAAACCTCACACGCAACTGGGAGGCCGAGGTGGTGTCGCTGCATTCGCTCAAGGAAATCAAGACCTTGAACATCACCACCTACAATATGAGGCCCTTTGTCTACGGCAAGCTGAACTATGCCTATGTGGCGCGTTTCGGTTATGGCGAAGAGCGACGCATCTTCGGCAAGCCCTACTGGGGCGGCATCGAAACCCGCTGGACCTACGAGTTTGGTGCCTCGTTAGCCCTGCTGAAGCCTTACTATTACTATGTCACCATCTACAAGCAACTCGATGACGGTACTTTCTGGGAAACTTACGATGAGCAGACCTTCGACAATAAAGACCAATGGGTCGACGTGCTCGGCCGTTCTTCGTTCACCAAAGGCATTGCCGAGACCAAGCTCTCGCCTGGTTTTCATGCTTCATTAGGACTCAGCTTCGACTTCGCCAAGTCGCGCACCAAGGCGCAAGCCATCAACGTGGATGTCAAGGCGGAGTGTTTCCCTATGGGCATCTCCTTGATGGACTCAGAGCGCGACAGATGGCTTTTCATCACCTTCATGCTGTCGTACAACTGGGGATCGCGATTCAACAACTACTGAGAACGTGTCGTTTGCAAAAAATCCGAAAATTTTTTCCTCTTTTTACTTGCAGCATTCAAAAAAAGCGTATTTTTGCAGCCGATAACGATGCCCAATGGTGTAATTGGCAACACGACTGACTCTGGATCAGTAAAGTCCAGGTTCGAACCCTGGTTGGGCAACTTAAAACCAAAACCGCTGTAACCTATCTTATGGCGGTTTATTTGTTTTAAATGATCTGAAATCATAAAACATAAAAACTAACACCATGAAAAAACTAATTATGTTTATTTGTTGCGTCATCTTCGGACTTCAGTTCTGCCATGCGCAATACACTACTAAAAAATACACTGTCGCCGTCGCCGACTTCACTGGCAACTACGCTGAAGAAATGTTTAATGCCTGCCTCGCTACCATGCCGATATGTCGCGTGACGGTGGTCAATTGGAACGATGTGGCCGAAACCGACTTAGCCGATAATGTGGACTTTATCGTTACAGGTAACATAGGTGAAATCACCTCAGAGCCAAAGACGGGTAAACAAATACTCACTGGAACGGAATACACCTACTACTCTTGCAAGGTCAATTTCACCCTCGTAATGACCGATGCCAACACAGGCACCGTTGTGGCTACACGCACCAGTTTTTACACCAATACCGACCAAGATCCCGATAAAGCCATCAGCGATTGCCTCAAATTCTCAGACCAAGACCTGCGCCGACTGGTTGACAATGGTTGCATCATCAAAGTACCTATCCCGACAATACAGGAGGTGAAAAAGAACAAAGCCCAAACAGCCATCATTGATGCAGGGCCCAACATCGGCATTTGCGAAGGGCTCTATTTCGACATACAAGTGGAATCGGAAATCTCTGGCCGCACTTTTTACAAAACCATCGGAGCAGCCAAAGTCAAGGAAGTACTCAGCGATGAACTTACCCTTTGCGAAATCACCAAGGGCGGCAAGGACGTCATGACTTATTTCAGCGAAGGTAGCACTTTAATCCTCAAGTCCAAGGAAGAACCCCTAATACATTTCTAAAGGTAATGGAATAACCTTCCAAGAGATAGCGTGTGATATCACAGCATAGCAAAGGGGCGGTCTAAAAGGCCGTCCCTCTTGTTTTTGATATGCCGGATTTTCACCAATGCCTTAAAAAAACTAACGTCATCCGTTCGTTCGGCTTGGCGTGATCCTCTTGGTTTTGATGTCCCTTTCTCTAAAGTAGATGTACCATTTGACATCGTTGCGATACTTTGGCAAAAGTCATATCTCCTTCTTATAAGCTCTACGCCTCATGAAAGGTACGGTCTTGTAGTCGCCAAAGAGCGACTGGACTTTGTAGTTTTCTTCGAGTTGCGGGTTCATAATGATTTTGTCGATGCCGCGTCGGAGGCAGTTCTCGTGCAGATACTTGAACAGCAACAGCGGCACGCCCTTCTGCTGGCATGCGGGATCGACACCAATCATCAAAGCCTCCAAGGTGTCGTTCTTCTTCAATGCCCGCAGGATGCGAATAAAGCCGAAAGGGAGCAGGCGTCCATTGGACCGTTTCACCGCCTTCGACAGCGAGGGCACGCAGAAAAGGAAGCCGACAGGCTTATCTTCATCGTTGACGGCTAACGCCACAAAGTCCTTATCCAAGATTGGGACGTAGGTCTTCAGATAGTTGGCTATCTGCTTGTCTGTCAGCGGAGAAAATCCCATCAGCGGCGCAAAGGCATCGTTGTACATGTGAAATATCTCCATACCGTACTGTTTGCTCATCTGCTTCATGCTCTTGGGCTGCACCACATGCACGTGGAAACGCTCCTCAATGAGGTGGGCGAACGTGTAGGTGGCAGGCATCTCTTTGTCGAGCATCAGCACGCGCTGCGTCCAGTCAACGTCTTTCACGAAACCCAACCTTTCGAGCATCTCGCCGTAGTAAGGGTAATTGTAGAGGCAAGTGAAAGGGCTAAGATTCTCATAGCCTTCGATGAGAAGGCCTTCCTTGTCCATATCAGTGAATCCCCACGGACCATGGATCTGAGTTCGTCCCCGTTCCTTGCCCCAGGTCGATACGGTATCCATCAAAGCACGCAGTACTTCCTCATCTTCGATGAAGTCGAGCCAACCAAAACGGACAATGCCTTGCTCATCATCAGCTTTGTGGTTGATGATAGCAGCCACGCGTCCTACAATCTCGTTGCCGCGATAGGCCAGGAAACAGTCGGCCTCGCAAAAGTCATAGGCACCATTCTTGGCAGGGTTGAAGGTGTCGTATTCATCGCCTTCGAGAGCGGGTACCCAATTGGCACTGTCTCTATAGAGTTTGAGGGGAAATTCCACAAACTTCTTCAGCTGGCAGTGGCTCTCCACCTTGACAATTTGTATGGACATTGGTTATCGGATTATGTTGGCACTAACGTAATCGAGAACCTCGCCCACAGTGTTGAACCTCGGGTTGCCTTCAAACTTAAACCCAAATTGGTTTTCGATGGCGAGACTGAGCAGCAGGATGGTGAGTGAGTCGAGGCCTAAGTCGCGCACTAACTGCGAGTCATCGTTGATGTTGCTGAAATCGGCGGCAGGCTTGATCTGCTTTAGGATTTCTTTCATCGCTTCCAATATTTCTTCTCTTTGCATAGCTTTGTCATTATTGATTACGTGAAACTTTCATCGCACCAGTCCGTTTGAAATCCTCCTTGCGCACAGTAACTTTGCTGATGCGATGGGTTGTCGGCAGTGTCGCATTGACTTCATCAACCAACTTCTTGAAGTAGCCCTCCACCTCTTCCCAAGGCGTGTTGCCAAACTCTTCCATACGAGGCAGGATATCAATGGCAATCACCTTACGACCGTCCAAATCATCTTCCTTGACCAGACAGTCGCGAAGCTTGGCACATTTGTAGAACGGCTCCTCGATGCTTTCAGGGCTTACATTCTCGCCATTGGACAAAATGATAAGATTCTTGATACGTCCTACGATATACATATAACCTTCATCATCGAAGCGCACGAGGTCGCCTGTCTTGATCCAACCGTCAGGAGTCAGGGTTTCAGCGGTCTTTTCGGGGTCACCGTAATAACCGAGGAAGACATTGTCGCCACGGAACCACAGTTCGCCATCGACCACTTTGGCTTCTTGTCCGGGATAGAGCTTTCCGACCGACGTGGGCTTTTCCTTGACATCGATGTTGCCCGTTGTGAGGTTGGCACCTTCCGTCATGCCATAGCCGGCAAACAGGCTGATGCCCAGTTCATCAAACTCGCCAATCAATTTCGGCGGCACATTGGCGGCACCCGAGATGATGAATTTGAGGTTGCCACCGAGGAAAGGTTTGCCGTACATCTTGACAAGGCCCAATAAGATTTCGCAGATGCCGGGGACGGCCACAAGGCAGGTCGGCTTGATCATCGGGAACTTGGAGATAGTCTCCTTGGTGTTGGCGGCGGCATACCATGCGCCACCTTCAAACAACACCGACAATGTGCCGCGAATCAGGCCAAACACATGGCTGAGTGGCAACACACTGGCGTAACGTTGACAACCTAATTGATGACCTGGAGCGTAAACGCCGTTCAATGCACCGCGCATCAAGGCCCTGTGAGGCAGGATGGCACCCTTCGGGGCTCCCGTTGTACCTCCCGTAAAGAAGATGGCGGCGGGGTCATCCTTGCCAACAACAGCAACAGGAGCTTTCTGGTCAGCCATATCAGTGATGGCGATCACGGTGCAAGGAGCGGATTTGGCGGTTTCCATGAAATCGGGACCGGCGGCAAGGACCTTCACACCGAACTTCATGCAGCATCCAGTCACGGCGGGAGTTGGCAACTGCGACGGCAAATTGATGGCCACATAACCCGCAGAGGTGACGGCAAGAAACATCTCTACCGCTTCCACTGTGGTATTGTCGAGGATGGCCACTTTGTCGCCCTTGGCAAGACCTAAGGCGTTGAGCAGCGCACGTTTGCGTGCAATAGCGTCACACATTTGTGCATATGTGTAAATGTTGACAGTATCGGAAAGAGCCGGCAAGTCTTTCCACTTGCCCTCAATCCATGTGACAAACTCAGGAATTGTCGGAATGTACTTCACCTGCGCAAGTTCATCGGCAGGCAACATGTCTTCAAAATAATTATTCATATCTGCAATTATTGGTATATAAAATTGAACTCATAGTTTGTAATATCCTCCGAGTATCGAAGCGAACCATTTGGCTGGCAAAACACGTTTCAATAACACGGAAAGCCGTTGCTCAAATGAGGCCACCACATAACCATATCGTGGATTCTTTTTTCGTAAAATCCTACTGATTCTGCGCGCCAATACTTGAGGCTTCAGGCCTCCTGTCTCATCATGTTCCACCTTTGTCATCGATTCGGCATAACTCGTATAAATTTGCGAAGCCTCGGCATGAATTGTCTTTTTCCTGCTGCCGGTAAAGCCCGTAGAAAAATCGCCTGGACGCACGACAACCACCTTAATGCCAAACTGCTTCGTTTCCAATCGCAACGCTTCACAATAGCCTTCGATGGCGAATTTGCTGGCGGAATAAAAACCTTGGAAAGGCAGGCCCATCAGTCCGCCTATGGAACTTATGGCTATGATCTTCCCCGACCCTTGGTTACGCATATAAGGCAACACGGCCGTCACAAAATGCACAAGT
This sequence comes from uncultured Bacteroidia bacterium, assembly GCA_902771635.1. Lineage (GTDB taxonomy): Bacteria > Bacteroidota > Bacteroidia > Bacteroidales > F082 > Limimorpha. The sequence continues at coordinate 40,962 of CACXXW010000018.1, forward strand.
CCCATGAAGTTGGTGTCCATCTGCTCCCTGATTTCCTCCTCCGAGGCAAATTCAACAGGACCACCGATACCCATACCTGCATTGTTGACCAACACGTCAATACGACCTTCTTGGTCAACCACCTGTTTTACAGCCTCTTTCACGGCATTACAGTCGCGGACATCCACTTTCAAGTAATGCACTCCAAGCAAAGGCTCCACCTCGCGACGCACAGTGCCATACACAATATGACCTTCTTCTGCCAACAATTGTGCAGTCGCTAAACCGAAACCTGATGAGATGCCTGTAATCAGAACAACCATAGTTAAAGGATTTCTGCTTCTTTGAACGCTTTTGTGATTTTATCCAAAGCCTCATCCACCTGTTCAAAGGTATGTGTGGCCATTAAGGCGAAACGAATCAAGACATCGTTTTCCGGCACGGCTGGAGCGATGACAGGGGTGACAAAGACACCATTTTCGAGCAATCTGTTACAAAGCCAGAAAGCCTTCTCGGAATTTCTCACAAACAGCGGGATAATGGGTGTTTCGCTGCGACCCGTGTTGAAACCCCTGTCTTTGAACTGCCGCCTGGCATAGTTGCTCAAATCCCAAAGGTGTTGGATGCGTTCAGGTTCCTCCAGCATGATGTCGATAGCCTTGCTGACAGCAGCCACATTGGAAGGCGGCATGCTGGCGCTGAAAATCAACGAACGAGCGTTGTGTTTCAAGAAGTTGATGGTGTCGGCATCGGAAGCGATGAAACCACCTAGCGATCCAAACGACTTCGAGAAAGTGCCCATGATGAGGTCCACCTTGTCAGTCATGCCAAAATGGTCGGCAGTACCTCGACCTTGATGTCCCAAGACACCCAAGGCATGTGCATCGTCAAGCATAATGTCGGCATCGTATTTCTCGGCCAAAGCCACCATTTCCGGCAAAGGAACGATGTCGCCTTCCATGGAGAAGATGCCATCGGCCACGATGAGTTTGACCGATTCAGGAGGACAGAGCTTCAGCTTGGCTTCGAGACTTTCCATGTCATTGTGGTTGTATTTCCATACCTTTCCGAACGACAGGCGGCTGCCTTCGATGATGGAAGCATGGTCGAGGCTGTCGAGCAGAAGATAGTCGTTGCGACCGCACAAGGCCGACACCACACCCAAGTTCACTTGGAATCCCGTGCTGAAGCATACGGTTTCTTCCTTACCCACCAAACGGGCAAGTTTCTCTTCCAACTCGACATGGATGTCAAGTGTGCCATTGAGGAAACGTGAGCCCGAGCAACTGGTGCCGTATTTGTCGATAGCGGCTTTGGCAGCTTCTTTCAATCGCGGGTCGTTGGAAAGGCCGAGATAACTGTTGGAACCAAACATCAGCACATCTTTTCCTTTGATTTTCACCACCGTACTTTGTTCCGTTTCAATGGCCTTATAATAAGGATATATTCCTTTTTCCTTGGCAATCTGCGGTGCCCTATATTGTGCGCATTTGTTCTTTAAAATATTTGTCTTCATTGTGTCAATTATCCAAACCCCTAATTTACAATCTATCAGTTAGGGATTATCATTTTAACGGTGACCACTCCGTGTCAACCGAAGAAGGCTCAACTTTCTTTTATCATTTCCTGATTTGGAAGTCGTTGCCATGGAAAAACGATTCCCAGGTGCCGTCGGGATAAACGCGCTTTACGACAGGCACGCAATTGTCCCACTTCGAGACTCCCTCATTTGGCCCAAGTTGTTCGTAGCCCACATACACCAAGGAGCCGTCGGCAAGCCATTGTGCCTTATAATCAGAGCAGTCCGTGTCTTCCAAAGCCACTTGATAGGTGCCGTCTGTACTTGAAACGCACAGCGGTCCATGGGGATAGTC
>CACXXW010000019.1 GCA_902771635.1 uncultured Bacteroidia bacterium
TTACCCAGGATGAGGATGTCGGGGCGCACACCTTCGTGGTCGCAAGCCAACATTTTACCCGTACGGGCGATACCGCATTGCACCTCGTCGGCCATGAACAGCACGTTGTACTTCTTGCAGATGTCATAGCACTTCTTCAAGTAACCATCATCCGGCACGTAGACACCAGCCTCACCTTGGATGGGTTCCAGCAGGAAACCAGCGATCTCATTGCCTTCCTTGGCCAACACTTGCTCCAGAGCATCGGGGTCGTTGTAAGGGATGCGGATAAAACCGGGAGTCATAGGGCCGTAGTTGGCATACGACTCGGGGTCGTTACTCATCGTTATGATGGTGATGGTACGGCCGTGGAAGTTGCCTTCGCAGCACACGATCTTCACCTTGTCATTCGGGATACCTTTCTTGACGACACCCCAACGGCGAGCCAACTTCAGACCCGTTTCGTCAGCTTCGGCGCCCGAGTTCATGGGCAATACCTTGTCGTAGCCGAAATATTCAGTCACATATTTCTCCCACACGCCGAGAGCGTCGTTATAGAAGGCGCGGCTGCTGAGGGTGAGGCGCTCGGCCTGGTCGGTCATAGCCTTAATGATTTTCGGGTGGCAGTGGCCTTGGTTGACAGCGGAATATGCTGACAGGAAGTCAAAATATTCTTTGCCTTCGACGTCCCACACCTTGGCGCCCTTACCCTTGGCGAGGACGACTGGCAGCGGGTGATAGTTATGGGCACCGTACTTGGCTTCCAGGTCCATAGCTTGTTGTGATGATGTGATTTTTTCGATCATGATTGTTGTTTATTTAAAATTTAAAGATTTAAGATTCAAAAATTCGTGCAAAGGTAAGGTTTTATTTTCAAGGTTTTACACTTTTGCCCGTTTTTTCCGAACAATTTTGTAGGCGATTAGCAGAGCTATGAAAAAAAGTGCAATAGCCAGCAAGCCGAAGAAGGCCAAACGATATTGGTTGCGTTGAGTTTGGAGGGTTTGGATTTGTTCGGATTGGGATTCGTATTGTTGAAGAAGGCCTTGTGATTCGTCTTGAAGGGTACTTATCTGGTCGTACAAATCATTGTTTTCACGAAGAAGACCATCGTATTGCTCTTTGAAATCTTTAAGTTCAAGCCCCATGTCATTGAATTTTCCAAGGCGAGCATAATTCAAAATTAAAGGTATTTTTATTGTAGAATACGCAATAGAAATTCCTGTTTTTGATTTCAACTCATCTATTAGATTCAAATAATATAAAGATTTATTCGGCTCTGAAAGGTATGAATAAACCAATCCCAGTCCAATAGATGCAAGCATCTGACCAGAAACATTTGATGATGATTTTGCCAATTCGAAAGCTTTATTATACCATACTTCGGCATCTTTGTAATTATCATTATTATATAATGCATTTCCCATTTCAACCAATAAATCAACTTTGTCATTCGCATCAACAACAATACCATTTGATTCTAATAGTTCAATAATAGAATAAGCCTTCCTATAATAATAACTAGCCGAATCAAATTTGTAATTCTCTTTTACGAAAAGTTGCCCATAGTTTTTATAGACTGTAATTAACAACCCATAATCACCAGCAGCTTCTATCTTAGGGATGACATCCAAAAAGACTTCTTTTGCTTTGACTGTATTACCCCATTCCATATAGACACCTGCCAAATCTGATTCAACCCTCAAGGACATTAATGTATCTTTCAATGAAACAAAAATATCCCTACTTTTTTTTAAACCATCTTCTGCTTCGCCAAAACACATTGATTGATACTTGATTATTGCGACATTACGCAATGCCTTTGCCTTTAGAAGGCTGTCTTTAATCTTATCAGCCGTTTCTAACACTTTTTCATAAATAGTATAAGCCGTGTCAATATGTCCAATAACATGCTCATAATATGCCTGCATCCACAAATCGTACATAGCTTCTTGCTTTTTACCAATTGAAGAATGAATCAAATAAGCCGACCTTAGATTGTTTTGGGCAAGTTCATTGTCTCCATGATCACCATAAAACATGCCTAAATTATAAGTTGCCACTGCCTCTAAATCGGCAAATCCAAGTTCTTTTGATTCTTTAATAGCCTTTTCGCTCCAATCAACACACTCATCAAACGAATAATCAAAGAACGCTTTGGATAGTTCCATCATAGTCTCCACCTTCTCGCGCCCTTCCTGCTTTGCCATGACGCTCTCAAGGCTATCTATAACCCGTGTCTCATCCTGTGCGAAGATGAAAGTAGTCAAAAAAGAAAGAATCAATATGTTGAACACCCTTTTCATCAAAGGAACATATTATACTTTCTTTCATCAAAGATGGTCGTGATTTCGCCATGGCCGGAATACACTTCCGTATCATCGGGCAGATGGAACAGCCGTTCGATGATGTTGGTGCGAAGCTGCTCGTAGTTGCCACCAGGAAAGTCCGTACGACCGATGCTGCGGCAGAAGAGCGCGTCGCCCGTGAACACCCAACCCTCGATTTCGGCATAGAGACTTATACTGCCCATGGCATGGCCTGGCGTGCTGATGACCTCGAGGGTGCTCTCCCCCACCTTGATGATCTCGCCATCTTCCAAATCGACATCGGGAAGGTCGCTGTCACCCAAAAGCGGCATCCCAAACATAGCAGACTGTTGCCGCGAACGAAGGAAGTCGTTCTTCACATTAGGATGCGCCGCCACTTTGATACCGTAACGCTTTTTCACCGCGATGTTACCCACGATATGGTCGATATGGCCATGCGTATTGATAGCCATCAGCGGCTTGAGGTTATGGCTGTCGATGAAACCGAAGAGTTCGTTTTCCTCGCCTGCATTCGAGCAGCCGGGGTCGATGATGACACATTCCTTGGTGTTGTCATCGTAAACGACATAAGTGTTTTCCGCAAAGGGATTGAAGACAAATTGTTCCAGTTTAAGCATAGTATCTTTTTTGGTACGGCCTTTCGACAGGCTCAAGGGCCTAAGGTTGTTGAGTCTGTCGAAGCCCTACATTCTTTTGCGAGGGCAAAGATAAGGTTTTTTCCACAATAATCTAAAGAAATTGCCTATCTTTGTCCGCTAATTTGGTATTCATGTTGTCGAAAAAACGATACGCGATTCTCTTGTTACTTCTCATGGCCATGATTCCCATGGCTCATGCCCAGTTCTACAACGGCATGAACATGCCCTTCGGTAAGAACCGCGTGCAATATGGCGACTTCCATTGGTCGTACTACATGAACGACAACTTCGATGTGTATTTCTACCAAGGCGGCAACGACCTTGCACAATATGCCCAAGCCTACGCCAAAGTGCAGATTCCTCAGTTGGAAAACCGCCTAAACAGTCGCTTCAGCAAGAAAATCCAATTCCTCGTATTCAACAGCAAAAGCGACTTCAAGCAGAGCAACATCAACCTTGAGGAAGAGGAAAACGGCAACACGGGCGGCATCACCAAAATCATAGGCACAAAGGTCATTCTTTACTTCGACGGCGACTACACCCATTTCGAAGCACAAATCCGAGAAGGCATCGCTCGACTGCTGTTCAGCCAAGTGATGAATGGCACATCGATAGGTTCGCAACTGCGCAGCAGTTACCGCTACGACATACCACAATGGTTCCAGGATGGTTTGGTGGCTTTCATCGCTGGTAACTGGGACTGTTACAAGGAAGCCCAACTGCAACGCGGCATAACATCGGGTAGTTACAAGAAAATCAACCATCTGCGCGATGAAGACGCCTTGATTGCGGGTTATTCCTTCTGGAATTTCATCGATGAAAAGTACGGCAGCAAGTCGTTCAACGACATCATGACCTTGGCCGAAAGCACACAAAATGTGAAGAAATCGCTGCTCTATGTCACCGGCAAGGAATATAACGCTTTGGTCGAGGAATGGTTTGAATACTACAAGGCGCGCTACGAGAGCCTTTTGGTCAACCAACCCACCGACCTGATGAAGCTGAAATACAAGAAGTACCGCACTTTCACGCAGCCTTCTATTAGCCCGAACGGCAAATACATCGCCTATGTCAGTAACGATGAGGGCAAGATACGCCTTTGGCTCCAAGACCTGCAAAGCGGCAAACGGCAACAACTCTTCAAGGCAGGCTACCGCTCCGACGAGAATATCGACACTTCGTTCCCTCTTTTGGCTTGGCATCCCAACGGTGAAATCCTGTCGTTCATCCTTGAGGAAGAAGGCAAAATCCAACTCTACAATTTGGATGTCAACAGCGGAAAGAAAGCCAGCACCTATCTCTTCGATTTCCAGAAGGTCAGTTCGTTCTCGTATGCCCATAAGAGTCGCAAGATTGTGTTGGCTGCCACTCGCATGGGCAAGCCCGACATTTATGTCTACAATCTGTTTTCCAATACTTTGGAGCAAATCACCAACGACTACCACACCGACCTGAATCCCGTCTTCACCATCGATGACCGACAAATCGTGTTCAGCTCCAACCGCGACAACGACACACTGAAAGTGGATGAAAAAATCAGGTTCCAAAACAAGCAATTCGACCTGTTTGCTTACAATTATATTAATAAAGGTGCGGTGCTCCAAAACCTGACCCAGCAACGCCTTTCGAATAGCATCCTGCCTGAGCCTCTCAAGGATGGTAGCCTGCTCTACTTGAATGACACAAGCGGCTTCTACAACCTCTACCAAATCCGCTTTGATAGTGCCATCAGCCATATCGACACCATTGTACACTATCGCTATTTCGGTAAAAAAGAACAACTTACGGACTATTCCACCAACATCATCGATTATAGCTACCAGCCTCGCGACCACAAAGCCGCCATGCTGATGGCCGACCAAAATGGGGAGAAGTTCTTCCTGTCGCCCATCTTGCGCGGTCATGAACAAAGCCTCAGCCAGATGAGTCCGTACGCACAAAAAAGGCTGCTCAACGAGTTGCGAAAGAAAGAAAACGACTCGGTCATAGAGCCCATTTCCAAGCACCGTTTCTCAACCAGCTATCGTTATGCCCGACGCAAACGGCCAATCAATGGTCCCTTAGGTGTCGACTCAACCCAAGTCGTTCAAGACAATGGTCCTGCACCCAAACCACGGCAGAAAGACACCATACAACATCCGAACAACTATTATGTGGAGCTCTTTACCGATGAGCTGATGAGTCAAATCGACTTCACCAGCATGAACTACAGTTACCAACCCTTCAGCGGCGGCGGTATGCCCATCTATCTCAACTCAGGGTTCAACATCTTCCTCGGCACCAAGATGAAAGACCTGATGGAAGACTACAAAATCGAGCTCGGCGTGAAGCTCAACACCAGCCTCACCAACAACGAATACTTGCTGCGTTTCAGCGATTACAGCAAACGCTTGGACAAGAGCATCACCCTGCACCGCTATGTCACTGACGACAACTCAAGCTACTACTATCGCACATTCACCAACGAGGCCTTTTATACCTTGAGCTATCCTTTCAGCGAAATACTAAGTCTGCGAGGCACAGCCATCTACCGCAACGACCATCGTGTCAACTTAGCCATTGACAATTACAGTCTGGCCGACAAAGATGTTTACGAGAACTGGGGTGGTTTGCGAGCCGAATTGGTTTACGACAACTCGAAGAAAATCGGAACTAACCTGCTCGTTGGGGCAAGAGGAAAAGTGTTTGCCGAATACTACCAACGCATCGCGCGCAACACCAATAACATGATTGTTGTCGGTTTCGATTACAGGAACTACACGCGTATCAGTCGCAACTTCATTTGGGCCAACCGCATTGCCGGCAGCAGTTCGTTCGGACAGCAAAAGCTCATCTATTATATGGGCGGTGTCGACAACTGGATCTTTGCCTCCTTTGACCAAGGGGCACCCGTCGACTACACGCAAAACTACGCCTATCAGACCCTTGCCACCAACATGCGAGGTTTCAGGCAGAACATTCGCAACGGTAACAACTTCGTTGTATTGAACAGCGAGTTGCGCTTCCCAGTGTTCAGCTACTTCTCTAACCGTCCCATCAACCTCAAGTTCATCAAGGACTTCCAGATTGTAGCCTTCGGCGACCTTGGCACCGCTTGGACAGGCTGGAATCCTTACGACCCGAGCAACTCGCTCTATAACACGCACATTAGTGACGGGAATCTGAACATCACCGTCACCGAGATGAAAGAACCTTTGGTGGGCGGCATTGGCTTTGGCCTACGCACCACCATCTTAGGCTACTTCATCAGAGGCGACATGGCTTGGGGAATTCAAGACGGACAAATTTCGAAAAAACCTCGCTATTATCTGTCGTTCAATCTCGATTTCTGAGTGTTAGCCTTTCTCATGGCGTGACGCACAGTAAGGAAGGCAGAGGTGCAGCCCACCACCAAAATCGTAGCGAAAATCAGCAACACATCTTTCAGTTTCAAAAGCACGGGATAGGCATCCACAACATAGTTGCCACCTGTTCCGAACTTCACAAAACCGAATTGCTGCTGCAACAACACCAAAATGATGCCCAATAGCAATCCTATGATACCGCCGGCCACGGAAATCAGCAAGCCTTCATTCATGAAGATTTTCTGAATCAGACGGTTATCGGCACCCATAGCCTTCAAGATTTCCGTGTCCTTGCGCTTGTCGATCATCAGCATGGAGAGTGAACCGACCACATTGAAAGTGGCCAAAATCAAGATGAAAGTGAGGATGACATACACCGCCCACTTTTCGGAACGCATGATTCTATAAAGTGTCTCCTGTTGTTCTTGTTGGTTCTTCACCGTGTAATCCTCGCCTATTATGGAGGCAACCGACTTCTTTACCTTATTAATATCGGTGTTCGGAGCTGTAAAAAGTTCCACATTCGTGGCTTTATTCTCATATTCAAGTAGTTCCGAGAGCAAATCGAATGGCACTAGCACCAGTTTCTCATCCTGTTCCTGCTCGGTGGAGAAGACACTACGCACAGTCAGCACATCGGAGTTGAAGCTGTTTTCGAGGCTCATCAGCGATGCATTGCCGCGCTTGGGCACATAAATGCGCACCATGGCGTAAGGATTGTACGCATTAATACCAAGATACCACGCCACACCTGCGCCGGGAATAGCGAAATAATGCTCATCCTCATCTGAAAGTACCAAATCACCACCACCGAAAACAACTTCTTTCAAACGAGTAATCTTTTGGTACTCCAAGCCAACACCCTTCACCTGCCCGATATGTTGTTTGTCATTGGCACGGAAAAGCGCATCTTCGGTAATTGTTGGAATTACATAGTCAACACCTTGAATATCTTTAAGTTGGCCTAAAGGAAAAACCGTCAAGTCGATGGTCTTGCCTTTCACCGGTGAGATTTGCAAATCGGGAGTGAGGCGGTTGTTCATCGAAGAAATCACCTTCTCCAGTCCATTGAAGGCCGACAGCACCACAATGAGCGCAAATGAGCCTACACTAATACCCAAAATGGAAATCCATGTGATGATATTAATGAGGTTGTGGCTCTTCTTGGCCAGCAGGTAACGGTTTGCTATGAACAGCGGCAGTCTCACTTTTCGGGATGCAGCAGGTTATCGATGTTTTCGATATAGTCGAGCGAGTCGTCCTCGATGAAACGCAACTCAGGCACTACACGCATTTGGTGGCGGATACGGTTGCCCAGCAGGCCCCGGATAGCTTTGGCATTTTGGCCTACCTCCTCCACGACCTTTTTCTTCTCATCCACACCGAACACACTCAGATACACACGCGCATACGAGAGGTCGGAAGTGACATTGACGCGCGTCACGGTAATCATCAGCGAAGGCACTTTCGGTTTCAGTTCCTTCTGGAAAATATCACCTAATTCTTTTAGTAACAGCTTGTTTACTTTTTCTAGTCTCTTACCCTCCATAATTCAGTTTTCTTTTTTGTTTGCAAAAATAGGCATTTCTTTTGAAATCTTTCGGAAAAGCATTCAGTAAACTGAAAATGTTTATTTTTGCGAACTGAAACATAAATAATTACATTCCCATGAAAACAATCATTAAACCACTATTCATCTTGGCCTTAATGGCTTTGTCCGTGTTTTCATACGCGCAGGAGCCAGAGCAAAGCCAAGAATCAACCACCTATGTGGAGAACGAATTCATCATCTGGCTAGAGCAAGATGTGGATGCCGCAGACTTTGCCGCCAAGTCCAATACTGGAATCATGCCGAAAAGACAACTGTCCAAAAGGCTGAATATCTGGCTTTTCGAAATCAACGACAACAAAGAGCTTAGAGAAGACAAAATACGCCGCTTAAACGCCAATGCTGATGTCCGTGTCATCCAAAACAACCATACCAATATCACGTTACGCGAAGCGATTCCAGACGATCCTTTCTTTGGCCAACAATGGGCTCCTGCCATTATGAACCTGCCGCAAGCTTGGGAGGAATTTACCACAGGCGGTGTCACGGCGACTGGCGACACCATCGTGGTTGCAGTCATCGACGGAGGTGCTGATTGGACCCATGAAGACCTGAATTGCTGGGAAAACGCTCATGAAATCCCCAACAATGGCATCGATGACGATGGTAACGGCTATATCGATGACTTTCACGGTTGGAATGCATACAACCACAACGGCTATGTCGGCAGCAACAACCATGGCACTCATGTTTCGGGCATCATCGGTGCTGTCGGAAACAATGGAAAAGGCGTTTGCGGCGTGAATTGGAATGTAAAAATCATGCCCATCTGTGGCAGTTCGAGTAACGAGTCTGTCGTCGTAGAAGCCTATTCCTATGTTTTGGAGATGCGTGCGCGATACAATGAAACTGATGGAGAAGAAGGAGCTTTCATCGTGGCTACTAATTCTTCTTTCGGGGTCGATTACGGGAATCCAGACGATTATCCCATCTGGTGTTCGATGTATGATGAGATGGGCAATGTCGGCATATTGAGTTGCGCTGCCGGTCCCAACATGAATGTGAATGTTGATGTGGTAGGTGATGTCCCATCCGCCTGTCCTGGAAATTATCTCATAGGCATCACCAACACCACTTCTTCCGACGAAAAATATGGAAACGCTGGATATGGTGTCAACAACATCGACCTTGGTGCACCCGGCACATCTATCTATTCTACACTTCCTAACAACAATTACAGCAATATGACTGGAACCTCAATGGCCACTCCACAAGTCTCTGGAACTATTGCGCTGATGTATGCTGCCTTGCCCGAGGAGATGATGATAGCATGCAAAAATGACCCAGCAAATTTCTGTCTTTCAGTGAGGCATCACCTTCTTAACGGTGCCGACCACTTGCCTTCGCTCGATGGTTTGGTTGCCGCAGGAAGGCGATTGAATGCCTACGGTGCAATCGAAAGTGTTTTATATGACAGCATTATACCCTCTTTAACAGGCGAAGTCAATATTTCTGGAGAACCTTTCTTCGGAGAAACCTTGACCGCCGAAACAAATTTAGGTTCTACGCCATCCATTCCTGATTTAGGAGAGTTGCATTACCAATGGCGAAGAGACACAACAGCTATCGAAGGAGCTGTCTATTCAACCTACACTTTGACCGAAGATGACATTTTCGAGAAAGTCTGTGTACAAGTCACGGCCGAAAACTGCACAGGAGCGATAACTTCACCTCTTTTTGGCCCTATCAAAAAAGCGGAACAGCCCATGCCCGAAGCTCCACAAATGGAGAGCAACACCGACACAAGCATAACTCTTGTTGCTATAGAAGATGGTGAATATAACATCAATGGCAGTGAGTGGCAACCTTCTCCAGTATTTGAAGGCTTAATGCCAAGCACTTCCTATATTTTCACTCAACGCAAGAAGGAAACAAGATCGCATTATGCTTCGCCAGTGAGTCCTGAAGCGGTATATTGCACGATGCCCTATGATCATCTTTGCGAGAACCATAGAAGCACCTTCAAAGTCTATCCTAATCCTGCCAAGGGATATATTATCATCGAAGGCACAGGCAAAATCTTCGTCACAAATGCCCTCGGCCAAACCATCCTGACCAAGGAAATCAAAGGCAAGGAAAAGTTGGAATTGCCGCATGGAATATATTTCGTGACCATGGGCGGCGAAACGCGGAAAATTGTGGTAGAATAATATTCGCACGCAGAATCCGCTGAATTGTGTGAAGCGCGAAGCGACAACAAGAATACGTCCGACAGGTTCTGTGAATTCTGCGTTTTCTGCGTGAAAAAAATCACTCTTTCCGCTTCGAGTCCATCAAAATGGTCACCGGTCCATCGTTAAGCAGCTCTACGGCCATCATGGCACCAAATTCACCGCTTTGTACTTCGCGACCTGAGATTTCAGCGAGGCGTTTCAGGAACTGTTCATAAAGAGGAATAGCCACTTCGGGGCGTGCAGCCCGAATGAAACTCGGGCGGTTGCCTTTTTTGGTCAAGGCATGGAGTGTGAACTGGCTCACTACTAGGAATGCGCCTTCTACCTGGTTGATGTCCAAGTTCATAGCATCGTTTTCATCGCTGAAAATGCGGAGTTTCGTAAGCTTTTGGCAAAGCCAATCCACATCCTCTTCGTTGTCGGCCTCCTCAATGCCAAGCAAAATCAACATTCCCAAACCGATTTCCGATTTCATTTTGCCGTCAATCGTGACGGATGCGTGGGTTACTCGTTGTGCTACAATTCTCATAAGTCAAGGTCCCTGAGCCCGTCGAAGGGCCGATTCAACAATGCATTAGTTTAAAAATCATCTCTCTATACAAATCCTTCTCGCTCACCTCGCCGCTCTCGTAGCCCTTCGACTTCATGTCGAACTCGCGAAGGATGGAGATACAGCGGATGCAGGCGCCAGGTGGATAATTGCGGGCAGCTAGCTGGTAATCCTTGACAAAATAAGGATTGACGCCCAACATACTTGCCAAAGCGCCCTGCGACTTGTCGGCGGCAAAATGCAATTTTAGGATTTTGTCGGCGGCAAAATGCAATTTTAGGATTTTGGTGAAATAGCCGTAAAGCGTTATCGCCGTGACCAACAGCGGATTGTCCTTGCCGTTGTCACCGAAATAGTTCACGATGCGGTTGGCTTTCAGCACATCGCGGCTACCGATAGCGTTCTGCAATTCAAAGACATTGTAATCCTTCGAAATGCCGATGTTGCGCTCTACATCTGCGTCATCGATACTCTTGTTTTTGGGCAAGGCAATGGTGAGTTTCTTCAGTTCGTTGGCGATTTTGTGGAGGTCGGTGCCAAGGAAGTCGGCCAACATTTGCGTCGCCTTAGGCGTAATGGAATAGCCTTCCGACTTCAGATAGTTCTGAATCCAGCCAGGGATATTGCTGTCGTACAGCTTCTTCGACTCAAACCAAATACCCTTCTTGTCAATCTTCTTGGCCAAGGTCTTGCGTTTGTCGAACTTCTTGTACTTGTATGCAAAAACAAGAAGCGTAGTCTCCGGAATGGTGTCAAGATAGGCTTCAAATTTCTCCAAGTCTTTCACATCCTGTGCTTCCTTGATGATGACCACCATGCGCTCACCCATCATCGGGAAGCTGCGGGCATGGTTGGCGATGGTCTCCACATCCACATCACGGCCATAGAGCACGATTTGGTTAAAGGCGCGGTCAGCCTCATCCAAGGCCTCGTTCTCGATGGTGTCCGAAATCATGTCGATGAAATACGGTTCCTCACCCGTCAAGAAATAGATGGGAGCAAAGTTTTTCTTGTGAATGTCGGAAAGAATTTGATCGTAAGTCATCAGAACTTCAAGTGCTTGACGGTGATACCGTTATTGATGAGCTGTCGAAGCGAGTCGATGCCGATACGAAGGTGCTCACCGACATAGTTTTTGCTAACCACCTTGTCGCTTTCCTCGGTCTTGACACCCTCTGGCACCATGGGGTTGTCGGACACCAGCAGTAACGCGCCTGTCGGGATTTCGTTGTGGAAACCGACTGTGAAAATAGTGGCGGTTTCCATATCAACAGCCATGCAGCGAATCTTGCGGAGATAGTCCTTGAACTCGTCATCGTGTTCCCAAACGCGGCGGTTGGTGGTATAGACTGTTCCCGTCCAATAGTCACGGCCATAGTCGCGAATGGTGGTGGAGATGGCTTTTTCGAGGCTGAATGCCGGCAGTGCAGGCACCTCAGGCGGGAAATAGTCATTTGATGTACCTTCACCACGGATGGCAGCAATGGGAAGAATCAGGTCGCCAACCTTGTTGATTTTCTTGATGCCTCCGCATTTGCCGAGAAACAACACCGCCTTGGGTTGAATGGCGCTCAGCAGGTCCATGATGGTAGCGGCATTGGCGCTGCCCATGCTGAAGTTGATGATGGTGATTTCTCCATCGGTGGCACAAGGCATGGAGCGGTCACGCCCAACGACTTCAACGCCTTGCCATTCGGCAAAGCGATCCACATAATTCTGAAAATTGGTCAGCAGGATATACTTTCCAAACTTCTCCAGCGGCAGGCCCGTATAGCGCGGCAGCCAGTTTTCAACTATTTCTTGCTTAGTTTTCATTTGCTTTCAATTATTTGTGCAAAAATAGGAAAACTATTTGAATTGTGTGTATCTTTGCGGCGAAATCGTAAGATGGAACGGAGCTAAATGACCCACTATCCCGTAAAAATACTAATGGCCTTCGGCTGCACTTTTGAGCCTGAGGGCGACGAATTCTTCGAATGGCTGATGCGGAACGGCTATCCCGAACTTGGTGCCTTGAGTCACACCATTCAAGGTGACACCAAGGCCAAAGATTGGCTCATGGAACACGGTTTCCCCCAGTTGGCCGCTATCGACAGCGCCATCGACAAGGAGGAAAAAGCCGAAGAATGGCTCATCAAAAACCATTTTGAGGTCAATCTCGCCTTTGCAAAAGCCATCAATCGAGATGATGAAGCCACCGATTGGTTGGAGAAAAATGAGCTCCAGATTTTCATTGTGCTTGCCGATAGGATTCGTAAATATCTGGATGACAAATATTTAAACTTCCATAAAATCCATTTTTAATTTCAAGCGAAATTTTTTGTCCTACATAACGGAAAAAATTCTAACTTTGCAGCCAATCAGAAAAAGAAAATAATTAGAAAATCATACTACAATGAAAAAAGGATTATCCATCGTCATCAACATCATTCTGTTTGCCATCATTGTGTTGTTAGCATGGCAAGTTGTCAAGAGCATTCAAGCTCCCATCAAGTTCAATACTGAGCAGAAAGCCCGTGAAGCCAAAGTTATCGAGCGTCTTCTCGACATCCGTAATGCCGAGGTGCTTTACAAAAACGCCACCAACAAGTACACGGATAATTTTGACACGTTGATTAACTTCTGCCAAACCGCAGAGATTCCTGTGGTGCAAATGATTTCAAAGCAAAACATGGAGGACTCCACTTATTATACAGTTTACGACACTATCGGATTTGTAAAAGTGATGGACTCCCTCAAAACTGGTCGCGCCAATTTCAATATCAACGACATAAAGGTGGTGCCTTTCAGCCAACCTCAAACCAATTTCGAACTGGAGGCTGGCACCAAGGAAACCAGCGGTATCAAAGTCCCGCTTTTCGAAGCCCGCACTCCATACGAGGTTTATTTGGGCCAACCAGGTGCTGCATTTAACGAGAAGGAATGGAAACAGCGCGTCGACAACCTTAAGGCTGAAAAGGAAAGCATCAACCGTTATGCTGGCCTGAAGGTCGGTTCTATGGAAGAAGCTTCCACCGAAGGTAACTGGGAGAAACTCTAAACGTCTAGGATGAATGACGGCATCGTTAAATCCTTACATCTCCCAATTTGGTGAGGAGTTTGATGCCGAGAAGTCATCGCAATACAAAATGACCATCCAATGTGCATTGGGTGGTCTTTCTTTTGCCCTTCTCGACACCGCCACACAAAGGCTTATCGCCTTGGAATGCTATCAGTCCGAACTGCTTGCCGACAGCGATGACCTGTTCCGCACCTTGGAACGCGCCTTAGAATCGAAAGGGCTGAACAACAAGGCCTTCCAATCGGTGATTTATATCATCGACAACCGTTACTGCACCCTTGTCCCCGAATCTCTGTTCAATAAAGACAACCAAGCCTCATATCTTGACTTCGGTTTTCAAATCCCAGAGGGATACTCTATTGTTTCGGAACGCCTGGAGTCGACACAATGCCACAACGTCTTCGCCTATTTGAAAGCCTTGCAAGACAAGGTGTTGTCCAAATGGGGAAACGCCAGTATCATTCATTCGAGCAGTGTTTTCATCAACAGCATGATGCAAAATGCAGAAAACAACGGCATCTACGTTAATGTCCGCAACCGCGACTTTGACATGCTCATCAAAAAGGATGGCAAGCTATTGTTTTTCAACAATTTCAGGTTCAACACAAAAGAAGACTTCGCCTATTTCCTGCTGTTTGCCATGGAACAAAACGGTGTTTCTGGGCAAGAGATGCCGGTCTCTTTCTCGGGGCTCATCCGTCCAGCCTCAGATATCATCGACCTTTGCGGACGCTATGTGAAAGACCTCCGCTTTATGGAAGACACACATATATTTCAATTGAGCAAGCCTTTGGACAAAGTGCCATTCCAATATTATTTCATTCTTTATCAATCATTAAGATGAGAATCATAAGAGGAAGATACCAACGGCGGCAAATTACCGCTCCAACCAACCTGCCCGTGCGCCCCACCACCGATATGGCTAAGGAAAGCTTGTTCAACATCATCGAAAACCACTTCGATTTTGAGGAAACCGAGGCTATGGATTTGTTTGCCGGCACGGGCAACATCTCCTACGAACTGGTTTCAAGAGGCTGTCCTAAAGTTGTTTCCGTTGACCAAGACTTTGGCTGCGTGAAGTTTATCCGCGAGACCGCCAACAAACTCAATATGAAGGAATTGCTCGTGGTTCGTTCGGATGTGTTCCGTTTCCTCGACAAGCACAAGATGCAATACGACCTCATCTTTGCCGACCCGCCTTACGACTGTGAACATTACGATACTTTGGTGCAACTCATCTTCGACAACAACTTATTGCGCGAAGGCGGCATGTTCGTTTTAGAGCATGATAAATACCAAAATTTTGAGGAGCATCCTCATTTCATGGAACAGCGGCATTACGGCAAGGTGAACTTCAGCTTCTTCGCCCAAACTATAGAAGAAGATGATGACCAATAATTATGACTATGACCGCTTCCACTAAACGTAAAAGCGGTCATAGTCATTGTCTTAGGTCATAGTCAAATATACCCGAAGCGTTTCCTGACATTTTCCTTCTCTTCATCGTTGCTGTCGCGGAAGAGCGGCATCACTTCATCCTCAGGGAAATCGGTGAAGGTGAGGAAAAGGAGCGAGTCGAGGGTGTCGTTGAAATCAGGATCGACATTGAAACAGAGGAATTTGGCATTCAGTTTCAGGTATTTCTTGAACAGTGTAGGCAGACGGTATTGGCCATTGCTCAGGCGGAACATGAACTTGTCGAACTTGTCGATGCTCTCCATGTTGCCCTTCATCAGCACATCGGCATCCACTTTCAGGAAATCTTCACGGAAAGGCGTCATCGGGGTGGCCATGTGGGCAAGGTCATCGCTCACAGGATGCTTCTCGGTGACATACTTCACAATCATGCTTTGGTAGAACTTAGGATACCAACTACTAATGCTCACCGGACCAATGAAATGCTCAATGTTGGGGTAGCGCACCACCACATCCGAAAGGCCTCGCAGCAATAGCACTAATGGCAGCACCTCCTTCTGATAGTCGAGCGCGACAAAAGAACGTCCCAACTCGATGGTATGCTCCAAATACGGAACAAAAGACTCGCTGAAATTGACCAAGGTGCTGACATAGAAGCCTTTGATGCCATACTTCGGGACAATATCACTCCCGATACCGAGACGATAACAACCCACAATCTTCTGCTTAGCCTTATCCCAAAGTATCAAGTGCTTGAAATGCGAGTCAAACTCATCTTGGTCGAGGTTCTTGCCAGTGCCCTCACCGATGGCGCGGAAAGTCTCCTCGCGCAAACGCGCGATTTCGTGGATGAGATTGGGAATATCTTCATAATCTGCCAAATAGCACTCGAAATCAGAAGCCGAGAAAAGGAAGGATTTTTCACGAATATCCTCCAATTCGGCCAACATGAGCGACAATTTGCTTGGGGCATCAATCTCAGCTTGTTTCACGGCCTTCTTCTCCACTGGTTTCAGGGGAATATTGGCTTCGAGCGCGTATGAACGGCTACGCAGATAAGCCGCCAAGTCGGCAGGCTTCTCGTAAGTGGCTATTTCAGCGGGCAGAATCGGTTTGCCAATCTGCAAGTTGAAGCAAGTATCGTGTTTGTTGATCAATTCCTTGGTCAGGCGCGACGTGCCCAACATGCTATGAATCCTATCCTCAAAATAGAACAATTTCGAGTTGCGACCTTCCCAAAACACGGGAATCACTGGAACTCCAGCGTTCTTGATGATACGAGCGATGGACGTGCTCCACGGCAAGTCTTCCGGGAAGTCGTGACCATGGTAACGCGACACCTCACCCGCAGGAAACACGCCTAAACCATTGCCTGCGGCGATGTGCATCATAGCGCCCTTGATACCACCTACGCTACTCTTCCATTCAGGGTTTTTCTCGAAAGGATTCACCGAGAAGAAGCATTCCTTGAGGTTCGGGATGTGCGACAGGATGAAGTTGGCCATCAGTTTGAAGTCGGGGCGCACCTTGGCAATGGCACTCAACAGCATCACGCCTTCAATGCCACCGAAAGGATGGTTGCTGACCATCACAAAACCGCCTTCTTTGGGAATGCTCTCCAATTGTTCGGGGCTGACATCAATGGTGATACCCATATTCTCGATAAGATGGTCGGCAAACTCACGGCCTTGATAATCAGCGGCTCCATCGAACAACCGATTGATTTTGCCCAATCGGAGAAAACCATAAGCCAACCCCGCCACACAAGTGCCGAAGAAGCCTTTCATGCCGAAAGCCTTTTTCAAATCCGCATTGGTTACAACTTTTCGCATGGTCGTTTATGCCTATGGCATAGTTATCATTCAAACGGCAAAGATACGGATTTTATCCATCAATGCAACAAAGACGGTGACATTTATGAAATTTGTAGCTTTATATCGACATCAAAAAAAAGGGCAAAAGGAAAATTTTCCCCTTGCCCCCTATCAAATAAAATTATCCTTCTTACTTTTCTACCCTTTAAGAAAACCATTCAGTTTAATTTTGCTCTCCTCAAAAATACCCTTTTGCTTATCAGTCAGCTTTTTTGTATCTATTTTTGTACTGAGCCTCAACGCTTTTTCCAAATACTGTCTAAATTGATTCTTTTCGTTATGCTTCTTTTTGTATTCTATTCCACAACTGTCGACCGTTTTCACAAACTCATCCAACAAGTCGTTAGTCTCTTGTACGACTTGTTTTTTGGCCTCTGCATTGGATTTTGCATCGGCATCTTTTTTTATTTTTAGAGTTTTGGTATTTTTTGAGGCTTTCGTAGAATTCTCATTTACATTATTCTTCAAATTCCTCCTTTTGCCCTCTGGTTTTATTTGCTTTTCTGTATTTGCCTTAGCTCTTCCGACTTTCCTTTCTTGTGCATTAGCAGTAAAGGCAAAGGCACCAATCAAGAGAGCCATTACTGTGGTAATAATAAAATTCTTCATTTTATAATCCCTATATGAGTGTCGGGCGCAACTTTTGATGATTTGCCTACTCATAAAGCTTTTCGGCTTCCGCTATAGTATTATTTCAGCTGCAAATATATATATTATAATCTTGATTTTACAAAAAATGTGCCAGAAATAGCAACGACACGCTGTTTTATGGTCACTAAAAAGTGTATTTTTGCATCTGATTTGTCTTTGCAGATTAATTATGGTGATTCTTTTCAACAAACCTTTTGGTGTTCTCAGCCAATTCACCCCTGAAGCCGGGCATCGGGCACTCAACGAGTTTGGTTTCCCTACCGGCGTGTATGCCGCTGGTCGCCTTGACCACGATAGCGAGGGCGCCCTGCTCCTCACCGATGAAGGGTGGCTTATCAAGAAACTGTTGGATCCAAAATACGAGCATCCACGTACTTATTTGGCGCAAGTCGATGGGCAAATCACGCAAGAGGCTGTTAACCAATTGAAAAAAGGGGTAAACATCAAAGGCTACCACACCAAGCCCTGCCAAGCACAAATGGTAGAACCGCCGGAAAAACTTTGGGAGCGGGAGCCACCCATCCGCTACCGCGCCAACATCCCGACCAGCTGGGTCAGGCTCACCCTTATCGAAGGCAAGAACCGACAAGTGCGCCACATGACGGCAGCCGTCGGGTTTCCCACGCTGCGTCTCATCCGTGTTCAGATTGGGAGTATTTCTCTTGGTGAGTTAAAGCCAGGGGAATGGAGGATTATTAATGAGCGCGTGATATAAACACCGAAAGGCTTTCTATCAAGCATAGTTTTCCGTAGGATACGTCTCATTCCAAGCGATACTGTAATATTTGCCAAAATACCGTTTGGCGTGTCTGTTGGCTCTTGTTTCCGTCCAGAAAACACTATGGTCTCCCTTGCCGGAAGCACTCAACAGGCTGGGCAGCCCGATAACGGGAAGATACAACCAACCGAAGCGTTGGCTATCGGTAGTATGCCCAAACTCATGCATGCAAATCTGATTACCGAGAATAAACTTTTCTCCTTCGCCTTGCATCCAAGAACTAGCCCATAGGTCGACAAAAGTGCCCAACGACACGCCCATGCCATAATTGTAGCCTTTCTTTGTCACAAAAGTGATGCCACCAAAGGTATCGACACGGTCGGCCTGACCAACCAAAGCTCGCCCTATTGAATAGAACCAGCCCGCAAGGGTCTGAGGCAACTCCCAAGTGAATCTGGAAAACAATTGCCAAAAGCGACCCAAAACCATGCGTTTGGAATCGGCAAGGAAAAGGCCTCGGCTGATTTGTGCAACGAGACGCAATCTATGGGACAAGGATGATGACATTGGCAAAACTTGATATTCTATAACAGCATCAAAAAAAAGAGGGCAAAAGGAATACTTCCCCTTTGCCCCCTATTCAGATAAGATTATCCTTCTTAATGTTTGTCTTTAAGTTGCTTATAAAGATCAATCAGATTGTTATATTTGATCTCAAGCTCCTTGAAAGTATCAGATTGCTTCTTGGTCAAATTCTTCAGTTCTTTTTTAACACTCTGATAAGCTGTCTTAGCATCATTCATGTCACCTTCGAGGTTGATCTTATCTGTACTCTTTCCTTCCTTGCACTTATTAATATCTGCCTCGAATGTGTTAACTGCTTTCTGAAAAGCATCGATCAAGTTTTGATTCAGAGAGACTTTGTCATCTTGTTTGACAAATCCTTTTTTGTCAGTTTTAATGCCTTTAGTGTCTTTCACATCTTCCTGTGCATTAGCCGTGATGGCAAAGCCACCCATGAAAAGTGCAAATAATGCAGTAATAAAAAGCTTCTTCATTTTTTTATCCCTAAATAAGTGTCGGGCGCAACCTTTAATTTATTGCCTACTCATAAGCTTTTCGGCATCCGCTATAATACTTTTTCAGCCGCAAATATACACTTTAATTCTGATTTCTCAAAAGAAAGAGTATTTTTTTGGTCTCACTGTGATAATTCCAAAAACTATGCCAAAAAAACTGAAAAAGACTAAAAAATTACATAAGAATATACAACTATATGCATTACAACTTCTTACAAATATCATCAGACTGATATGACTGGATTTCAAACAGGTTCAGAAATCCAGTCATCATGAACACGCTACGGATGTCATTGCAAATGTTCTGGATGATGATTTTCCCTCCCCGGTCGGCAGTAGCTTTGCGTAAGGTCAGGAAAATCCTAAGACCCGAGCTGGATATGTAGGAGAGATCTGTACAATCCAAAATGATTGTTTGGTCAGCTTCCTCGGCCAAAGCGTTCATTTGCGGCGTGATTTCCTGTGCTCCAGGGGTATCCAAACGGCCTATAAAGCGAACTATTATCGTTTTGTTTTCACGCGAGATGTTTACTTCCATGTTGTTCGTAGTTTTTAGTCATTATTAATATGTTGTTTTCTCCTTTTCGTTCATAGT
Organism: uncultured Bacteroidia bacterium; assembly: GCA_902771635.1. Taxonomy (GTDB): domain Bacteria; phylum Bacteroidota; class Bacteroidia; order Bacteroidales; family F082; genus Limimorpha. The sequence goes on from CACXXW010000019.1 coordinate 20,019, forward strand.
TCACCGTATCCATAATGGTACGGACAAGATGGATGCCAAGACCTCCAATCGGACGTTCATCCATCTTTGCATTAATGTCAATGTGTTCCTTGGATGTAGGATCGAAGGGGGTGCCACTATCGGTAACGACAAACGACACACGTTTTCCGTCAACGATGGCTTCGATGTCCACCACACCATCCTTTCCTTCGGGATAAGCATACATGATCACATTGCTCACGGCTTCTTCTAAGGCCAGATTGAGGTTGAAAATGGCTTCGTGGTCGAGTTGTGCCTCGCCTGCAACAGCCTCAACAAACTCAGGCAATAATGCAATCTGTTCGACATCATTGTGCAGGGTGAGGTGATGCGTAGTCTTGTTGGCCTTGCCCAGATAGCGGATGAAGAGCATGGTCAGGTCATCGCTTTGCGGAGCTTCACCTACAAAGAGAGTGACCTGTTGTTCAATGTTCTTCATATGCTCTTCTGAGTGTTTTTTCCCGTGAAGGACCTTCTTTATTCGAGCTTCGCCAAATTGTTCTTGGAAAACATTTTCTGCCTCTGAAAGTCCGTCAGTATAAAGGAAGAGTGCGTCATCGTATTTGAAATCGGTTTCCTGCTCAACAAAATCCGACCCCTTGACAATACCTAGCGGAAGGTTGGGTTCCACAGGCAGCATCCTAATGGCATCGGTGAGGATCATGGGCGGGTTGTGGCCTGCATTACAGTAGTGAAGGTGACCTGCCTCCAGGTCAAGCACACCACAGAAGAATGTGACAAACATACTGCTTTCGTTGGTTTCGGCCATAGAGTCGTTCATTGAGGCAACGATTTTTGCCGGGCTGTCTTCATGGGCCGACATGGCACGAAACAGGCTCCGGGTCACCGCCATCACCAATGAGGCAGGAATGCCCTTGCCCGACACATCGCCAATGCAGAAGAACAACTTTTCATCACGGATGAAGAAATCATACAAGTCACCCCCAACCTCTTTGGCGGGAATGATGGAAGCAGCTAAATCCAAGTCTTTTCGTTCTGGAAAAGGCGGGAAAGTCTTGGGAATCATTGCCATCTGAATCTCTCTGGCGATGTGGAGCTCATTTTCCATCCTTTCCTTCTGTTCGTTCATACTTAGGTATTTGGCTTGGTTTTTTGTCGCCACCCGAAGAATGACAATGAGCATGGCTAAACCTAACAGTTGCAGCAACTTCACAATCATACCAACCCGACGAACGCCGCCATACAAATCTTTTTCAGGAAGCACAATCGACAAAAACCACCCCGTTCGCTCCACGGGTGAGAAATAGACATGGTTGATTTGTCCTTGGTAACGGACAGGCATCTCGCCCGACTGTCCAGATAGCATGGCCTGGTTGAAATGGTCGAGCGCTTCGTAGTCTTCAGATCCCGAAGCAAACTGATCAACGGTGGTTTGCATCACCAAGGTTTCAACAGGACACACCATAATTTGTCCGCTCCGACTGACAACCATACTGAAGGCGTTGGGATAAACCTTGATCTCGCCAACGAAATCCGTGAGCCAATCCAAAGAGATGTCGGCGGTTAGGATGGCTGCCACCTCACCGTTTGTGTCTTTTACTGGCATGGAGAAGGTTGTCATCAGGATATCACCGCCATTTTCATCAAAATAAGGTTCCGACCAATAACTGTCATTCAATTCAATAGGTTTGGTAAACCATTCCATGGAGGGATAGTCGTATTCCTCCGTAGCCAGTGAAAGCATCCTGATTTCACCAGTCTCCAAATCTCTAGTGGCGTAAGGGGCATACAATGGGTTCCTTATGCTGTAACCAGGAACGAGAGCCATGGTTGACCCGACTACGACAGGGTTTTCGCTCACCACCCGCTGGGGAATCCGTTCCAAGCTGTCGGGATTTTCCAAACACCATTGTGCCACCCAAATACTATTGCGGACTGCAGCTTCGGCTTGATTCACGACATCCATGATTTTGTTCTCGGCACTTTTCAATTCGCTCTCCGCGCGTAGTGAGGCCTCTTGCTTGATTTCCCTTTGGGTAAAGGCAAACTGGATGATGGCAGTGGCCTCCAACGTGAGGGCGGCCACAATCACCAGCAGCAATCTAGCTCTCATCGATATGCCGCCTTTTTTATTCTCATTCTTTCGATCGAATTTCATAAGATAGATGTTAATGCTGCGCGAAGTTCTGGCATGGGACATTTGGTGTCCCTTTCCACAATCAAGGTCTTGAGTCCGGCGAAGGGACGTATCATCTCCTCTATCTCTTTCACCGGAATGCCTTCCCCGAAATATGCCGGTACAAAACACTCCCAGAATCGGATGGCCAGTGCTTTGGGCATATGGAAAGTTTCCTGGATGAACGCCTCATTGCTGAGACAACAACAGAGATAAACCATTCCCACGTCAAAAAAGTGGTTGCCCCAACAGAAATCACCCAGATCGATGAAATAGCGTTGGGCGCCAACGAAAATGGCGTTGCTGTATTGGAGGTCACCATGGATGGCCGTGTCTTCATCGGGAACATCAGCGATGAAACGCTCCAGACGGTCTTTTTCCATTGGCGAAAAGAAGGGGGTTTCCTTGAGGAGCCGATAATAACGGTCTTTAACATTCTCGAACTGCGTGGTATCCACATGCGTAGCATGGAGTTTAAGGCACATTTGGGCAAATTCGGAAGCAAATTGCATTACTTTTTCCGGCTCATCTGCCGTGGCACGCGAATAGGATTTCTTTCCTAAGACACGACGGAAACAGATGCCGTAGCGACCGTCTTCGGTGACGACATATTCTCCTGGTTCCGGTGTGGAAATGCCCATATCATAGACCTTTCGGGCCAAATTCATCTCATCCAACGGCTGCTGGATTTTGCCAGGAAAATAGAGCTTGAGCATCACCGAAGGGTCGGTCTTATGGTCGTAGCTCTCGCCGTTGGCGCCGCCGCCAGATAAGACGAAATCATCGAGAGATATTCTTTTGGGCTCCATGCGAAAACACCTTATTAATTAATAATTCAAATTCTTGGAAAGCTGCCGTGTCTTGCAGATCCCTAAGGGAATCGGCAAGGCCACGGTAATGCCACTCATGGTCTTTGGGGTCTTTGGAATGAAAACGTCTCCAGAGGGCATCGCCCATCTCTTCATAGTCACGTGCGATGGCGCGTATGTTGGAAAGCTTGTCGCCAAGGGCTACTATCTTGGCATCGTAAGACGCTTTGGCCAAACGGTCGATGACGGCTTGTTTGCGCTCATGCCAGCTCTCTTCATCGTTCACACCTTCCTTCTTCTCTTCGCTCTCCTGCGCCACCAAGGAAGCTATCCTGTCTCCAAACTCCGTTCTAATGTCTTCAACTGTAATATCGGTGTCTTCTACGGTATCGTGCAAAGCGGCGGCAGCTAATAGTTCCTGGTCAGTAGTCATCGTTGCCACGATTCCCATCGCTTCCATAGGATGAATGATGTAAGGGAAGCCTTTCCCTCGGCGTTCGGTGCCAGCGTGGGCTTTGACCGCAAAGATGATGGAACGGTCGAGAAGTTCTGTGTTGAGCGAGTTGTTTGCCATAACTATTGGTTCATAAAGGGAAGGTCTTTCGTTTGCTCCACCAGAAGGTCAGCCATCGCCTCGTTCCCTCCAGAGGGTCCGCTCAGCGTGTCCAGCATCCATTTTAGTCCGATGCGACCACCGTTGTTCTTGAGGATATAGGCTATACAGAGGTTCTGCAGTGCCACAGAGGAGGAAAGGATATCAATGTCGGTCAGGCCAATTTGGAAGCAGGCGATTTGGTAAGCCGCCTCGGAATAGTTCTTCATCAAGGCATCTATATCCCCAAGGGTTTTGAACCCCATAGCTTCAAACAACCTTAGGAAAGGAGATAGATCTACCGGCTGAATCTCTGCCTGGTTGATGGAGGCAATTCGTCGTGTCAACGCATCAAAAGGTCCGATTTGCAGATAGCTTTTGAAGGCATCGCCGTCGAGTGGCACCTCGTTTAGGTTGCCTGATGCCACCAGGTTCTGCACCTGCCGACGATAGTCGGCGAGCTCATGACGGATGCGGCTGAACTCATCATCCACCAGCTCAAGCATGCCCGCCAAGCGACTCAAATTGCGCTTATACACCTTGGGAATCTCCACCCCGCTTTTGTATCCTGTATCATGGTTCATGTTGGCCCAAGCGTGTTGGAGGACGGTTCGCATCTGCACTTCAAAGCGGATCTGGTTCAGTTCGGGAAACTCTGCGTTGGTATAGGCGGCTTCGGGGATTCGACATATATAATGTAAAGAGAGGTAGCCGAAGCTGTCGATCTCATGCGCCTTTCGCTTGTCGATGGAGTTCTCCCAATCGATCTCAAACAGACGCTCAAGAACAGAGGCCACCTTGTTCACATCATCATTATAGAATGTGATCACGCGGATGCCCACCACATCGGTGACATCATGGATGCTCTGGTATTTGTTTCCTTTAAGTTGGAGCTTCCCCGCGAGGGAGTCCTCTTTTTTCACACGATGCTCCACGGCAGCCACGATAATGCCTGCCTCGGCGAAGAACTCCTTCAACTTCTCGGGAATCACTTCCGCCATCTGCTCATAAATAGGCAGCAACTGGCGGTATTGCGCCAGCAATTCTTGTGTGTGGGAATCGGTGATTATATTGTTCATAGTTTGTGTATAAAGAAGCAAAAATACTAATTAATACCAAAATGTGTTGTTTTTGGGCAAAAAAAAGACCTTCAAGTTTCCTCAAAGGTCTTACAATCATACCCATTATTAAAACGGTTTTGTTTCTTCCATGATTGTCCGCAGTTTAAAACACTTAATACCAAGAGTTGCTCTTTTGACTATCATAGCTATCTCTGGCAACTTTTTCCTCGCTGACAAGTTTACCTTTTTTATCAATATAAAAGGCATTGCCCCAAAAATCATAAACAACCGTGTACTTATTTGACAAGCCTTCAATGGATCCAAAATCATACACTTGTTGATACTTACATGGAACAATCAAAGTGCCAGTTGTGTTGATAAAACCATACCCTTTCTCTAATATCCAAACCTTACACATCCCTTCATGGAAATCCCCGACTTCATCGTATTTCGGTGTAACAAGAATCTTTCCAGTCTCAGACATGATGCCCATTTTTTTCGTCTTTTGGTCTTTAATGGCATACATGCCTTCTGATTTGTCACCCACTATATACAACTTGTCTCCTATTAGTTTCAACTTGATATCACGCCAATCCTGATTCAATCTGACTGGGACCAATCCCTCCGCGTCCATCGTATAAACCCAAGCAAAATCAAATCCGGTGAGCATTTTTCCGCTTTCACTCATAATGGCACAAGCTTTATTCCTACCGTTGACTTTCACCAATTGGGTATAATGACTGTCTATAGGAATAACCGCATCAACCCATTCGCTGATAATCTTGCCAGAAGCATCGGCAACCGCATGTTTCTCTCCATTTGTCACCGAAAAATACTTACCCATAATTGGAGTTGCCTCATCATACTCGTCAAACACAGGATTATGATCCGAGGATTGAGCCATGACAAATTGGCAAAGCAACATCATGGACAGGAACAATAAAACCAATCTTTTCATAACTATGGATTGTTTAATTAAAACCCAAATGAGTAAGCAATCAAACCTACAGCAGAGAGCAATGCCAAGAAACCAAACCATCTTGTATATGAGCCTTTCTTACGCAGATAAGGAACACAAAATGTGACAATGCCAAATACAGCTTCAATGACGGCTCCTACAATAGGTTCTTCCATGATTATGGCTACTATATCAACTCCAACAGAGATGACCAGCCACAACAATGTGATGAGGACCCTCACCAACTTGTTTTCCTTTTTTTCTTCAGTTGACATTCTTTTATCCCTAAATCCGTGTCGGGCGCAACTATTTAATTAGACAATTAATTCATTTCGTTTTATCGGTCTGAGGGTGATAAAGGTTGTTTTTTATCACCCTCAGACCAACAAACACAAGTGTCAATTTTTCTCCAGCAATGCGTCATTCATCTTTTTGGTTATCTTAAGATAACGCTTCATTTGGGCATCGCTCATCTCTCCTTTTGCTTTGTCAATTTTTTCCGAGAGCTCCTGCGCTTTTTCAGCCAATTTGACATATTCGCTCATTGCCGACATGTCGCCCTTCATCGCTTTTTTGTAAGTTTTGATGTACTGGTCGACATACTTTTCGTACTCATTGAGCACCTTGTCCCAATCATCACCTGCAACAATTTCCGTCCTTGCAGATGCTTTGGTTTCCATAGCCGAAACCGTGGTGCAGATGTCTCCCATCAGGAAAGCCATTACTGCTGCTGACATCATTATTTTCTTCATTTTCTAATCCCTAAGTATGTGTCGGGCGCAACTATTGAATTCATTGCCTACTCTCTCCCAGCTTTTCGGCTTCAGCTGCATCGTTCGCGTTTGGGGAAACGGCAACAAAAAAAAGCCCGCACCCCAATCCTATCTTGAAGTGAAGGCTCTCGCATGCCCGAAACAAAGATAAGGAAAGCAGTGCGTGCTTTATGGGCACGCAGTGTATCCAGCCTGCCTTGTTTCGTTCAAATTTGCGAGATTCTCACTTTCAGACAGGTGGTATCGCTACCGATATATGCCGCAAATATACACATTTTTCATTCTTGCAAAGAAAAAAATGCCACTTGCCCCACAAAAAACCGGCACTGCTTTTCCCGTTACAAAAGTAGGGGATTCGGCTAAATTAAAGTTGGTACTTTTCAGTACTTGTTTTCAGTTTCCCTGTAGCAGTCTTTCTAAAGGTAAGTCCTTATTTATGTTGAAATAAAGCTTTTGGCACTCAATCCGCAGCGAATCCGCTTTCCTCGGGTTTTCTTGGCCAACCCATCCAATAGAGGGCAACTTTCCAACATACAATCCAGAAATTTTTGAGACAAGTTCCTTGGAAACCACATTGAAATCTGTCTCAAATTGAGCTTGACCTGCCAAATCCTTAGGCCTCATCGAATTGTGTAATTCTTCCATTTCTAACGCAAAACGGTCTTTATAAATCTCTCCATAATCCCAGTATGCGATTACACCGCTTTTCAACCCATCTTGGATTTCCTTTTCAAATCTTTTATATAAGACCTGATACGCCTCATGAATAGAATCCAAATTCAGCACGACTGCGGGATTACTAACAACAGGCTCCTCTTTTTTAGTTTTTGTATGATTCCGTTTCGCAGAATAGGAATGCTCTGTCACAACCGTATCACGATGCTCTTGAACAATAACTACCGTGTCGGGAACCGTAACAACTTGTGGAACAGGCTCTATTTGAGCTGGAGCCGATACTTCTTCCGCCTTTTTCTTTGGCCAACTCAAAACAATCAAAGCCATAGCCAAAGCAACCAAAGCCAGCCATATACCAAACTCACGCCAGCGAATGGCCTTGCCAACTTCCGAAACTCGCTGATACCGTTTTGCAGCCTCCATTCGTTGACATTTACAAACAGCCCAACCATAACGGTTCGGAAACAGTAACTTGATGATAAAACCCAAGGAATAAATGTCGCTTGTGACATCCGTCGTTCCCTGATGAACCAATTCGGGAGAAGCATAGGCCTTCGTGCCACCTGTGGCCTTGTCAATATTGGAATCGCTGTCGGCATAGCCGAAGTCTATCAATTTGACATTGTGCCCGTTGCGGGTGATGAGAATGTTCTCGGGCTTCAAATCGTTATGCACAATTTGGTGCTTGTGGATATAAGCCAAAGCGTCAAGCAATTCATTCAGAATACGTTTCTTCTCTTTGTTGGAAGGATGGGTTTTCAGATAGTCGGCCAAAGTCTCGCCGTCCACGTATTCCATGACGATGCAAGGCCCCACTTCGGCATCTTCGCGCCAGCCAATACAACGGACGATGTGCTCGTGGCCATAAAGCCGTTCCAAAATTTTGTATTCGCGTTGCAAACGAGCAAGATTCTCCGTCGTGGCTCCTTGCTTCTGATTCAAGGCTTTCAGAAACAGTTTGCGCTCCCCACTAATGACCGTAAATAAAACGCGATAGCCCGCACCACTATAAGGCATTTGCTTATAATCGTGGAACTTGGAAAAGCCATCCGACATTTCCCCGAATGATCCAGAAGTGTATCTATCATCCATACAGGCACACATTATTGATGCAAAAGTAGGAATTTCCCGTCTTATCCGACCGATTATCGTAATTTTGCCAGACCAAACAAAGCCACAACTATGACAAAGACTTCCGTTTCAAGAAGCGCAAAAGAGCTTGACAACTTGCGCGATGACATTAAAAAACGCGCTGGTTTTCAAGATAAGACCTTGTCTCCACTATCCAAAACATTCATCAATGCGAAAACCTTGAAGCGCTTTTTCGGCTATGACAGAACGGAAGAAAGTTCATTCATTAGACTTTACACTTTGGATGTCTTGTCGCAATATGTGGGTTATGAAAGTTGGAACGCCTATCATGAGCATTTACAACTTTTGGAAGGTAGCGGCTCCGGGGATTTCAAAGGCGAGGAAATCAACGCAGATGATTTGAGCATTGGTGACGCTTTGCAAATCGCATGGCAACCTAATCGAAAAAGCACATTGAAATATCTTGGCAATCAAAAGTTTGAAATCACCAAAACGGAAAACTCGAAATGGCAGGTCGGAGACACTTTCTTTTGCAGGCATTTCATTTTGGGTAAGCCGCTTTATGTCGACAATCTGACTGACAAAAACGGCGTATTGAAATCCTCAATGTATGTTGTTGGGGAAAAGAACGGAATTTATTTTCAATCGCCAATATAAAAAAAGGCCCTCAGTCACCTAAGGGTCTTTTTGTTACTGTTAACTAACTTAATTAATACTCATCCTCGTTGAAAAAGAAATCATCCTTCGAAGGATAATCGGGCCAGAGGTCTTCGATGCGTTCATAAATCTCACCTTCGTCTTCGATTTCCTGAAGGTTCTCGATGATTTCTTCTTGCGCGCCCGTACGCAAGGCCCAATCCAACAATTCATCACGGGTTGCCGGCCATGGGGCATCTTCCAATTTTGAGGCTAATTCTAGTGTCCAATACATTGTATTTTCGTTTTTTGTTTTACTCTTTTTTGAGGGCGCAAAAGTACAAGTATTTTTGGAACTAGCAAGGGCTTTTTTGTATAAATAACAAATATTTATTTATTTGATTCCCAATTGTTTTCACCAACTTTGTCTAAAAAGCCAAAATATCTTGCCAAAACAAAGAAGTAATCTGACAGCCGATTCAGGTACTTCAAATCGAGTGCATCAATAGGGTGTTGTGCGGCCAAACGCCAGCCCTGACGCTCGGCACGACGGCATACCGTACGGCACACATGGGCATAGCTTGCCTTGAGATTTCCGCCTGGGATGACAAAGGATTTCAACTCTGGCAACTGCTCGTTCATCATGTCGATTTCATGCTCCAAATAGGCTACATCTTCGGCAACCAACACGGGAATCATTTTCTTCACCTCAGAGTTCTCATCCAAGGCGAAATGCGACTCGATGGTGAACAACTTGTTCTGCACTGTGTCCAACACGGTTTTCATCTCATCAGTGACACCTTCTTGGTCGTACAACACACCAACGAAAGCACTCAGTTCATCGACAGTGCCGTAAGCCTCTACTCTGTCATCATATTTCGCGACGCGCAGACCACCAATCAACGAGGTCTTGCCTTCATCACCAGTTTTAGTATAAGTGATGTTTTTCATGTTTATCTATTCTGTCGGGCCTTTCGACAGGCTCAAGGTCCCTGAGCTCGTCGAAGGGCCGATTTAATAATTAATACTTCAATACAAAATCCTGCTTTTCAATGCCTTCGCGGAAGAAAACAATGCCAACAGAATACAAATCCATACTCAGAGTGACATCCTCATCGGCGATAATGGCTTCCCAAGCTTCCTCCGTACGACCCGAATGATGGATTCCCTCAAAAATCAATACTGTCTCCTCATTGGCTTGAGCATAGGCTTCCTCAAGTTTGTTCCATGTGTCCTCGCCAAAGTCATTCAACCCAAAAAACACATAATCGAGACTCAGCCGTTCCAACTGTTCCGGCTCGGGTTTGTCGCGACGCAACAGGTTGACATTGACCACACCCATTGAGTTCATAGTTTCAAGGAAGTCGGCTGAGTGATCGAGATAGACCTTGGTTTGCAAATTACCTAAAGCCAATGCTGTAGTATTGAGTGCCGAGAGCGTACCAAACGACACAACAGACTCAGGCTCAAGATAGTTGACCAAACGATAGAGCAATCGCGCTTCTTTGCGACGCGAACGCGTAGCGTATCTTTTCCCATCCAACAAGCGACTGATTCTCAACATGGTATCGTAATCAGTATTGGGGCCTTTGTCGTACAAGACTTTGGTCATAAAGTCGTACACAAAAGGTGAATGCACCTTATATTTGCTCTTGCGTCGCAACAAATATTTCAGATAGCTCAACAGCATAACTCAATCATATTGAACCTTTTGCAGATAAAACACCGAACGCTTTGCTTGAGGCTGACTGCTGTTTTGGATGATTTGCGAACCGTAGATAAGGAATCGGTTGCCATACCATTTCATCATCTCAGCGAAATACTCATCATCCACATAGTCGCCACCATGACTCGGAGCCAATTTCTCGGTCTGTTGGTTCATCAAGACTTGTGCATCTTTGTCGAAAGCGGTGTATCGCAAGTTGTTATGATAAGGCGAAGCTACCACCAACTCATCGAAGCATACACCTTCGGAGGCATGGGGAAAGAGGTCGTAGGTAAGCTCATTATCAAACTTCACCGACTGCTGCCACTTCAAGTTGCCCTCTTGGTCAAAGGCCAAAAGTATCTCGCTAAAGAAATCGTAGCCGTCAAAAATGGTATAAGTATACGGATAGCCACCATAATAGCCGTAATAGCCGTAACTCATGCGCGTCTCCGTGTGGTAATAGGGCATGAAGGCCTCCACCGCAAACACCGTCAAGTCGCCAAAATCGGTCAAGCGCGGCGTCAGGAACTGGAAAGCGATTTCGCCTTTGGTTGCCTTCTGGTTTTTGCTCAGTTTCAGCTTCTCTTCGCGCAACTTGACGCGGTCGGAAGCCGTCAAGGCATGCTCAATCTCGGGCATGTCCTTAAACAAATACACCTTACTATCGGGCGTTCCGTTAACAAAGCGCATCCAAACCACGCCGAGGCTCTCTTTATCGAAGTTTTCGGTCACGCCTTCGAGGTTGACTTTGCGTCCCGTCTCTCGTTCCAAGGTACCGATAACGACAAGATTTCTGCTCTCATCGAAACGGAAAACCATGCGACCTAATGCAGCATTGGGGATGTTCTCATAGCGAAAGCTGCCCTGCAAGTTACCCATAGGCGAATAGACATTAAACGAGGTGGACACAAAGTGCTTGTCCACGTATTCCTTGGCCGCCACCACGAAACAATGTTCTTTCTGAAAGGCTTCTGTTTGAAACAGCACAAAACTCCCTGAGGAGGGCGTCACCACTCGGCATTGGTTGTTCGAAAGGTCATAGAAATGCAAAGCCCCATTGCCGCTTTTGTTGTTGAGCGCCATCATCATCGTGCCGCCAGCCACTTCGACCGACAACGGCACCGACTTCTCAGGCCATTTGTTCCAAAAGGTCTGGTAGGTCTTTTCCTCCCGATTGAAACTCACCACAAGAAAATCCAGTGAGTCGGCTGCTTTTTTGTTGCCCTCGTTAGTAAAAAGGAAGGCTGCAAATTGTTCATCACTGCCCGAGTCGACAAATCTAAGCTTGTCGGGCAAAGGAATCAAGTCGCTGCGGGTCTCGTAGAGGCTACTGTCGACACAGGCAAAGTTCCACAAGCGACGTTTGTCTTTGTCGGTTTTTTCGGTCTCGTAAACCACGAGGCCACCTTTTTCATCAAACGACTGAAAATGAAAGTTTTGCTCCTTGTTCCATCGATTCACCTCATAGCGCACGGGCTCCACCTGCTGGGCCGAGGCCCAGTTTACGATGAGAAGGAGTGCTATGAGGAAAAGATTTTTCAAGAGGTAGGTTTTATTGACTCCCCCCATCCCCCTCTCAGAGGGGGTTGGGGGGATTCAAAATATTTGCTACTTACTTAGAACTTCACGAACTTCGAAACTGCCGTCGTGCCGTTGGCATAGCGGACATTGATGAAGTAGACACCGTTGACAAGTTCGTTAACATCGAGTTGGGCTTCGCCAGCAGTGGCATTCATCTCGCTCACCTTGCGACCCGTCATGTCGAAGACACTGACTTGGGCATCGCTTTCAAGCGTAAACGACACTTGCTCGCGAGCGGGATTGGGATAGAGGCTGACTGATTGGATGTTGTTCTCATTCACCGAGGTCGTAGCCTTACCTATCAACTTCACGTAATCAATCTCCCATGAAGCAGCAGCCTCATTAGTGCTAGTGTACTTGAAAGCAAAGTGATAGTGTCCAGGGATGATCTCATCAATGACAAACGTGCCCGATTCCACCCACTCATAGTTACCCGTCGAAAGATCGAAGGCATCGGTGATGTCAAGCCAAGTGTATTCGCCAGGCTCATCTTGGCCGTCGTAATCCATGGAGACCAACACCTGAATGTCGGGACCTTCAAACTTCTTGGCCGTACGGAAATCAAATAGCAATTCCTCGTATAAGCCGCTTTGGATTTCGATGGTGGGACTGATCAGCCAGTCTTCATTTTGGTGAGGGGCTCCTTCAGCATAGCCGTTCATATTGGCGTAAGTTGTACCTTGGTAAATGCCTTGGTGCCAGCTTTGGTCGCCGTATGCATCGTAGGCCGTAAACACGCCGAGGTCTTCATCAAAATCTTCATTGAGCAAATACTCGATGTTTGCCGTAGTAGCATTTGCCATAGGATAAGGAACATCCGTCAAATAGAGGATGCCGGCACCACTACCGGTATAGGGGAAAATAGCAAAATTATACGTGGTGTTGCCTTCCAAACCTCTAAAGGTCACAGTTTGAATACCATCATTCACATTTAAGGCTAATGGGCCATCAGGAACTGGCGTGCCATTGGTGGGAACAGTGATGTTACCAGTCGAGGCTAGCACCAAATACTTGACATCACATGGAGCATCAATCCAGCCGAGGGTCACATCAACACCATCGACATGACTGACCGCAAAGTTGGTAGGATAGGCACATGGAGGAGTGGGCGGGACAGGTGCACCGCCAGCCTTATAGAAGCTGACACGCGTATCAATGTTGGATGTCTCGGAATAGCAACTGAAAAGCGGATCACCATTCGAGGTATTAGGGTTGAAACGCATGTTGTTGCGGGTGTTTTCGCCTTGGGCAACGACTTCAGCTGTACCATCGTTATTGAAGGTAATGTTCCATTCGCCGTTGGCATCAAGAGTTGTCTGGGTCTTCAGCTGGTTACCAGAGCTGCTAGCCGCGTACAGATAGCCACCTTTCACTTCATCGAATAAAGTCCATGCGCCAGCGTTTCCGCCCAAAGTGAATTGGAATACATCGGTCGAACTGTTAGGATCCGTGCCAAGGGTAACGGTGATAGCGTCGCCACTTTCTGTAACAACCACAGCATTACGGTTGTTGGATTTTTGATAGCCCATCGCGAGAGCGCCAAAGTCATCGTGATGCGCCACGATAAGGTAGTTGGCACCTGGCTCAAGCTCAGAGGCCGAGGTGACCTTTGCAAATGTCGTTTGAGCAATGCCGCTCAACGAAAGGAACAGCATGGCCACTAATGAGAATAGAACTTTTTTCATTTTCGTTAGATTTTATGTTTGACAATTAGTTGAATTTCAAAATATAGGTCGGGCCTTCGACAGGCTCAGGCACCTTCAAGGGCCGTAAAAGCCAAGGTCCCTGAGCTTGTCGAAGGGCCGTTAATTATAGGTCAAGGGCCTCAACTTGCTCGACAGCCTTGATTTCGGGGATGACTTTCTTCATCACGGATTCGATGCCGTTTTTCAGGGTCATTTTGCTGTGGGGACAGTTGCCACAGGCTCCTGTCAGTTCCACAATCACGGTGTTATCTTCGGTGAGTTCCACGAAGTTGACGTCACCGCCGTCCTGCTGGAGGTAGGGACGCACTTGTTCGAGGACGTTTTTGACTTTGCGCAATATCGTTTCTCTATCCATTTCCATCAGTTGTTCAGTTGGTAGTTGTTCAGTTGTTCTGTCATGCGTTGATAATCGCATGTGCAATTTGGTCAAAAGCCTTGGTGACTGGCGAATCGGCATCCAAGGCAAGTGGCATTCCAGCATCGCCACATTCGGCAATCTTCTCCGTAATCGGAATCTGACCCAAGAGCGGCACACCGAGCTGGTCGGCAAATACCTTGCCAGTCTCCTTGCCAAAGATGTAGTATTTCTTCTCAGGCATGTCGGAAGGCGTGAAGTAGGCCATGTTTTCCACCAAACCGTAAATCGGAATCTGCAAGGCTTCTTCCTTGAACATCATCGCGGCACGAAGCACATCGGCAAAAGCCACCTTCTGCGGCGTGGTCACGATGAGCGCGCCCGACACATTATATTGCTGGGCTAAAGTCAGTTGGATGTCGCCCGTTCCGGGAGGCATGTCGACTACCATCCAATCAAGCTCACCCCAAAGGGTGTCGTTCATCAACTGGTTCAAGGCGCTAGTAGCCATGGGTCCACGCCAGATAAGCGGACGATCGGCATCGACAAAGCAACCAATGCTCATCAACTTGATACCGAATCTTTCGAGAGGCACCATCACCGATTTGCCGTCTTTTTCGAAAGCGGCTGGCTGTTCGTCGCCTAAGCCAAACATCATCGGCACAGAAGGGCCGTAGATATCGGCATCAATCAAACCTACGCGTTGGTTGGCGCGAGCTAAAGCGATGGCGAGGTTGGCTGCCACTGTTGACTTGCCTACACCACCCTTCCCTGAAGCCACAGCTATGATGTGCTTCACCTTGGAAAGAGCCGTTTTCTCCTCCACCACCTTAATTTCGATGTCGACATCGCCAAAAACCTCGGTCAGTGTTCGCTTGGCACCATTCACCAAGATATCATTCTTCGGGTCGTTGGCATGTTCCATAACAAGGTCGAAACGGATGGCATTGTCTCTAACCATCAGGTTTTCAACCATATTCAATGCAATGATATTATCCCCTTTGGGAAAATAGATGACGTCCTTCAGGACTTCCTGTACATTCTCTTTATTTAGCATGAGTTTAAACTATTATCGCTGCAAAGGTAATAAATAGTTTAGACTATATGGTTTAGAGCTTAGAGTTTTTTTACTTAATGTACAATTGTGATACGTTTGGAAAACATTCCTTTTTCCGTTTTGACACGCAGCAGATACAGTCCTCCAGACATGTTTTGCAGATCAATAGTCGTTTTGCTTTCTGCTACTTCTTTCTGTATCAAACACTGTCCCAAAGCATTGTAAACCAAAACTTGGGTCATGCCATCCGCTTCGATGGTGACAATATCTTTCATCGGATTGGGATACACTTTCACCAAAGCCGTGTTTTCATCCATACCCGTGGGCGAGTAATACGCATGTAGTTCAAACTCGTTAGGATGGTATTTTCTATTGGCAGGAGAGGATGTACAGTCCATGTCATGATAATAGGCATAGAGACGATAGTAGTAGTCGCCTTCCTCCGACAGCGTATTGTCCGTGAAAGTCACCGCAGTCGCATTCAACACCTTGATGCGATGGTATTCGCCATCGCCTTCTTTTCTGAAAAGGAAATAACCCGAAAAACCCTCGTTAGGCTGTGGAGCTTCCCATTTCAACTTGACCTTGTAACTGTCGGTATACTCGAAATCCAAGTTGCGTGGTGGATAGCAAGGACCAGCCGTGGCGCACGACTCATTGGAGTAATCGCCGCTCTCACCACCCTCGCAGAGCACGCCCACACGGTAGCAATGACCGCCCATCGCCACCGCTTCATCCAAAAAGGCATTGCCTGATGGAATGAGGCGATAAAGCAAATCGTCACGATAGATCTGATAGCCATAACCCGCATGCTCAACGTCATCCCAAGTAAGCAAAATAGCATCACCTTGAGAAGTAGCAACAAGATTCTTGGGCGTGTCGCAGGTCATATCGTATCCACAACCATTATTGGTCTCGAAGAAAACACCTGAAGACAAGTCATCGGAAGAGCCTGAATAGGAATACACGGTCTCCCCGTTGGCATCTTTGATGACAAAAGCCATTTGGCTGACGGTTTCCTCAGGTGCCGTCCACACAAAGCTCAAACGCCCCAAAGGCAACTCCGGTTCAGTCTGAACTGCGGCAGAAGTGGTGGTCGTCATCCGAGAAATTTCGCGTCCCGTGGCAGAACACACTGTGAGCATGCCACCTTTCCATCCTTGAGCGTCGTTAGAAGTCATAATGACACGCCAGTTACAAGAAGGCCCAACCATCACTTTCATGACATTGGCATGTTTTCCGACGCGGCCATTGGCGACAACATACACCGCATAATGGAACACATCGTAGCGCGGCACATTGGTATCTTCAAATTCCAACATGGCTCCAGGAACCGCATCGTTCAAAGTCGCGATGACTTCATTGTCGCGCAACACCACAACCCGTTCAATTGCATTTATCGGAGTGCCGTCAAGGGTCGCAGTAGGATTGGTCCAACTGAGGTGCACCTTAAGGTCAGTATCGGAAACGGGAACCGCCATAAACTCCGAGGGAACCGAAGGCGTCTGGTTGTATACCTCAGAGGGAACAAAGTTGAACATGGCATCGGCGGGATTCGTGTAGGGGGCATCATCGATGAGATACCAACCGTCACTGCTACCACCCCAACCTAAGTTAAAGTGGAAATAATCGTTGTCATCGTAGCCGTCGCACACAAAAGCATGACAACCACCATTGTCGCAGCCACCGTAATACATCGGCCAGCCCATGTCGAACTGCTCACGCACCATGGTCTTCCAAGTTTCGGTCTCAAAGTCGTTGCGTCTGAGTTGCACATTGGAATCACTATAGTCGAAATAGGTATGCATAGCGTTCGGAATAGGGCCAGAGCCGCCACCGCTACCATCGGGGCCGTAGCCCATATCGATGGTCACGCCGCAATGGAAGCACAAAGTTCCTGTGGCCAATTTTTCGGCCTCTGTAGAGTTGTTGTCCAACACATTGGGCATGTTGTCCCAGTCATATGTGGTGTTGCCGAAGTCGGCACAAATCTGACCGTAAGTCTCATGGGTGTAACAATAGCTGCCGATGCCTTGGGCGGGAGTGGCCCAAAAACGCATCAGTTGCGACATGGCTGTGGCAAGACAGCCCACGATGGCATGACCGCCCGATCCAGCCGGGTCTTCGGGGCAGCAATAATTGTACGGATAAGTCTGATTCCATTTGGTTTGGCAGAAATAGCCCGTACCGCGACCTTGAATGCGCGACATGAGTCGTCCATGCTGAAGCACGGAGTTCCATTCCGATGCCACATCGGGAGTGGCAACTGCCTGACGCAGCTGTAGCATACACTCAGCCACGCCATCCAAATAATAGGCCAACGCTGGAGGAATATTCGAGGCATCGAAAGCCGACTCGTCGGAGTAGCCAATGACAGGACGATGCGCATCATCGCCTGCAATGATGACAAAGCTATGATCATTGAGGTTGAACACATAGTACGCCTCATTCTGACTCGTATAAACGAGTTCAGGCATAGCGCGCTCCATGGAGAATTGCACCGTTGCGAATTTCTGGGCCGCCGTCAAGGCGATATTGCGGTCGATAGGTTTGGCTTGAAGGCTTATCACATTGATAGCCAATACAAAAAGTAGTAGAAAGAGCTTTTTCATATTCGATGAATTGGAATAACTGCCTGCAAATGTAGCATTATTCTTTCAAAAAAGCCTCCACTACTGTATTAAATGCCTCATAATTCTTATTCGCCACAAAATGGTCGCCCTCAAGGATGGAAAGTTGCGCATTGGGTAAACTGTTGTAAATTAGCCGCGTATGTTCATCCTTAATCATGTCCTTTGTGCCCGCCACAACCAAAACAGGCATTTTTAATTGAGCCAATTCCGTGGGGTTAATGTGTGGCTCATTGACCATCAAGCCAAGCATCTCAGCGTTTTTTTGGGCTTCCTCGGACTTTTTCGCAAACATTTTTGCAATACGATAACCGATTTCGATGGGCCATTGGTAGATCGGCTTTACGCCGCTTGGAAACAGGTTGGCCCCATCAACGATCATTTTATCGACCCTTTCCGGGTATTTCAGCGCAAAGGTCAAAGCAATGTTACCACCATCGGAAAAGCCCAATAGAATGGCTTTTCCGATGGCTTTTTCATCCATAAAGTCGTGCAAGTCCTCGGCAAACTGCTTGATGGTGAACGGCTTGTCACCTCTTGGTGACTGTCCATGACCGCGTGTATCAATGGCTATTACACGATAATCTCTTGCAAAGCAGGGTATCTGATGCTCAAAATAGTCGCAGTTCTCGCCATTACCATGAAGCAGGATGAGTGGCTTGCCTTGGCCTTGTTCGATATAGTGAAGCTGAATGTCAGACATCAATAGTAGTCATACGAGTCGAAACCGTCAAACGCGCCACCAATTGCACCAATCGCGCTAGCAATAACGGTAAAGTAGATTATCCATATCACAATGGAGATGATAGAAATAATCAAGCCTGCGATAGCCAATCCTTTCTGCTTGCCACCCATCTTCTTGGCCTTTGAGAGACCTATGATTGAAAAGATGAGGCCCAGAGGTGAGAGGACAAAAGCGAAGATAAAGCCCAAAATGGCAAAAACGTTGGCACCCGAGGGCTGTTGTGGAGCAGCAGGTGCTGGCTCACTCGTGCCACCGCCAATCATGTTCCAGTTGAGTACTTCCCTACCGGCAAACATGATGATGTCGCCACGATTGATGGGGAACGATGCGTTGTGTACCCTATTACCGTTGACCAATGTGCCATTCGTGCTGTGGTCAATGAGTGTGTAAGTGCCGTTGTTTTCCACGATTTCTGCGTGGTCATTGCTGACTTCCGGATTCGAGTAGCAAATGGTCTTTCCGGGTCTTCTTCCAATAGTATAAGTATTCATAATGTTAAGATTTAGATGATTTTGTTATTGATTATTTAATTAAGTTCCAGTTCAGAACTGCGCCACCACCAAACAAGATGACGTCGCCACGGTTGACGGGATACGATGCGTTGTGAACCCTGTTGCCGTTGACCAAAGTACCGTTAGTGCTGTGGTCTATCAGGAGATAACTTCCGTTGTTCTCTACGATTTCTGCATGGTCATTACTGACTTCAGGATTTGAGAAGCAAATGGTCTTCCCTGTTCTTCTTCCAATGGTATATGTATTCATAATATTTAGATTTAGTATGAGTCAAACGCGCCACCAATCACACCAATCGCACCAGCAATAAGGGTGATGTAAATGATTGTTATCACAAGTGAGATAATAGAAATGATTAAACCTGCAATAGCCAAACCTTTCTGCTTACCGCCCATCTTTTTGGCCTTCGCGAGACCTACTATCGAGAAGATGAGGCCCAGAGGCGAAATGAGGAAAGCGAAGATGAAGCCAAGGATGGCAAAAGCATTGGAGCCTGATGTCTGTGGCGCAGCCACGGAATCCTCGGCTTTGTGGTCTCCAGTGGGAGTAATCGTTTCTTCGACACCTTCTTGCGCCTGACTGACGAATTCGGGCTCGAAATAGGTGGTCCAGGGCAACATGGTGTCGCCGATACGGACAAAGTCGCCTTCGTCAAGCACCACCTCACCTTGAACCCGATTACCGTTGACAAAGGTTCCGTTGGTACTGTTGAAGTCTATCAAATGGTAAGTGCCGTCGTCAAGCTGCACAATCTGCAGGTGATGACGCGACACCCTATCGTCGTTGTCGATGATGACATCGTTGCCTTTTAATCGGCCTATGGTAATTACTTTCATGTGTTTATATGTTTATCTTAATAATATCCTCAGCCATCTCGGCGCAGGTTTGATACCGCAGCCAAGGTTCGGGGCGAAGGGCTTTTTCAATGATAGGTTGGAATTCTGGATTGACGTAGGGACAAACCTGATGTGCCGCAGGAATGTTACCCAACTTGATCTTGTTCCAGATATCTGTCGTAGTCGCCCCGTCAAAGGGCAGATGGTAGGTAAGCAAGCAAAAGAGCGTCACACCCAAGGCAAAGATGTCGGTCGCGGGGCCGCACTGTTCCTTTTGGAACTGCTCAGGGGGCATGAAAGCAGGAGTGCCCACGGCACGTGCATTGTTGTTGATGTCCTTAAGCTTGGCGGAGATGCCCATATCGAGCATCTTCACCGTCATGTCTGTCTTACGCACCATAATGTTAGCCGGTTTGATGTCCTTATGGACATAGCCGTTACGGTGGATGTAGCCCACGGCATCGAGGATCTGCAAGAAAAGCGGGATGGCAATGTTGTCGCGTATGGGTCCTTTAACGACCTTGCGCTGATATTCGTCCAGCGTCCAGCCATCAATAAACTCCAAAACAAGATAGTCCTGATTGGGCATCTTGATGAAGTCCTTGAGTTTGGTGATGTGCTCGTTCTTTTGCGAAAGGTACAAGTACATCTGAGCCTCTTTCTCCAAGGCTTTCAGTTGTTCAAGTGTCGGCTTGCGCGGTTCCTTGATGGCCACCAGATACCCTGTCTTGGTGTCAATGGCACGATACACTCTGGCAAAGCCGCCCGAATCACTCAGGACGTCGAAGACATCATAACGATATTGCCTCAGATTCGGCAGGTCCATCTTATTCTATTCCTTATTTTCGCTATTATCAAATCAACTCAGCATCGATGGGTTTATTCTCATTTTTCCCATCAGCATCTTTGGGTTTCGCTTTCGACTCGGATTCCGCGGCTTTCACTTCCTGGTCGGTATTCTCCTCCATCTCGTTTTCTACATCTTGTAGGTTCACTTCCTCTTCCGCTTCTTGCTTCGGCTGGATGGGTTCCTCTGTCTTTTCCTTCCCATGCCACCAAATGAAATAGGCCGCTACTCCGCCACCAATCAGCAGCATAAGTACGACAGCGGGGATCAGGATGGCGAGCAACAATTTGGTTTTCTTTTTCTTAGGAGGCGTTACTTGTTGTGGAGCGGGGTTGTTTGCCACATTAAGGGTCGGAGTCGAATAAGCTTCCTTACGCCAGTTGGGGTTGTGGTCGGGGTGATTGCTAAGCGGATAAGGACTTTCCACCACCTTGATGACTTGAGCAGTGATGTTGTCCAAACCCTTGCCCGGCACGTTGGCGTTGGTCACCAAATCGAGCACCTTTTGTTCTATGGACTGATCCGACGACAAGATGGCTTCGATGCCATCATCATCAACCATGCCGGAGAGTCCATCGCTGCAAATCAGGAACATATCACCCTTGGCGGGCTGCACAGGAGACATATACACTTCCGGTTTCAGCTCCTCCTTTGTCCCCAAGGCTTTCATGATCACGTTTTTGCGCGGATGGTGTTCGGCTTCACGGTCATCCAATTGCCCCATGTCGACAAGTGACTGGACGAAGGAGTGATCCTTGGTGATACGGAAAAGACGCTTTTTCTGGCCTTCATAGAGATAGATGCGGCTATCACCCACATGAGCGATGTAGGCGTCATTGCCATCGAACAGCACGATGCAAGCCGTGGTGCCCATGCCTTTCAGCGAAGGCTCGGCGTTGGCAGCACCGATAATCTGGAAATTGGCTCGACACAACGCATCATGCAAGGCTTGATAAATGTTAGGATAACGTTGGGCCTTGAAATACTGAATGATTTGTTCCACAGCAATGCGCGAAGCCGTGGCTCCACCCACATGGCCGCCCATCCCGTCGCAAACGACAAAAAGCTCGCCGTTGGGCACGGTAGCAAAGCCACATGAATCCTCGTTGGCCTGACGCACCTGGCCAGTGATAGTGAGACCATAAGCCTCTATGTTGGTGTTGCTGACTAAATAATGTTCGCAGTTCATTTGAATCAAAGATAAAAGATGATTTTAACCTGTCCCAATTGGATTGTGTCGGCACTATGAAGCACTGTCTGTGCCTGCACCATGCCGTTCACGATGACGTGGTTGGTGCTGTTCGTGTCGATGATGTAGAAGCCATAACCATCGTAAGTGATGATGGCATGTTGGCGCGACACCGATGAATGGTTTAACATGATATCGTTGCTCGCATCGCGTCCTATAGTCACGGTGGGTTTGGTCATGTCGTATGTCGATTTCAAGCCCTCTAACTCGTACACCAAGCGGGGATAAACGTTCTTTGTTTTCATCAAGGTGGCTAAGCGTTCCTGCTCAGCCCGCTCCTTGTCGGCTACACGATTTTTCTCTTGCTGGCGCTTGTATTCATCCAACGAGCTGTTGGCTTGGGCAATAGCCTGTTGGGCCTCAGCTTCGGCAACACGCTGCTTGTTCTCCAAGTCTTTCAGCTTACGTGCTTTTTTCTTGTGACCTATCACGCTAAGAACGATGGCCAAAACTATCAGCATAAGGAGAAGGAGGATTATCAGCACCGTAAGCAGGACATGCTCTTTAATCCATTCTTTTAGCGAGAACGCAGGGGGCATGTATTGTTCCTGATACTCGACACCTTTAATATTAATAGCAACCGTCTGGGGGTCGTCGCCACGTTTCATGCTCGATTCAAAGGTGAAGCGATAGTCATGGCCGAAGTAGGACTCATCGATCTTGTTGTACCATCCCAACATGGAGGCGCAGGCCTGCTCTTCTTCATTTTGGTCAAAGGCCTTGAAATCGCCTTCGGTGGCCTTGGCAAAGTTAGCCGGCTCGAGAGCCACGCCACTGGCAGGATAATACTCAAGGATATACACGGGGATGTTGCAACGTTGGGCCAACAGCAGCACCTGATCGGCCGAGTCGGCACCCGCCACGTTGCGCGGATGGCCGGAGGTAAACAGATACACTGCCCTTGACTTGCCGTCCTCGGGCAGGTCATGTAACAGTTCAACGGCCTCGCGCACAGCGGTATAAAGGTCAGTGCTATTAGGCGCGTCGGTGAAGCTACGGTCGGAGTGGCGGTGACTCATCACCAAGTCCTTGAGGTAGCCGAAGTCGTTGGAGAAGCCGTCGCCGAGCGGCTGCATCACTGTGGTAGTATTGATACTACGGTGGAACTGGGCCACCATCACCTGATCACCGGAACCCAACTCGTTGCTCGACAAGAACAGGTTGATACTGTTCTTCACGAACTCATGCTGACCCGCACGGATGTCCTTTCCCTTACTAATCTCCATGAAGTCCTCCCATAGGATGACAATGTGATGACCTACATTCTGCGCATCGCGTTGCAGCATTTGCATGGTAAAGGGCTTGCTCAGGCCATTTTCCTTCAGGAAGCGGACATCATTCTCCGACAGTTGTACAGCACCGTCATCGTGCCACACAAACGACACCTCAGGAAAGGCCTCTGAGTTAAAGGTTTCCTTCATATACCCCTCTGTCTGCGCCAGCATGGCGTAAGGGCACAATAGGCATAACATTGCAAAGGCAAAGATCTTTTTCATAGGTAAATGGATTAAATGCGAAAAGACAAGGTTCAGAACGAAGTGCGGAACTTGAAAACCGTCTTGCCCACCTGGATGACATCGCCGTCGTTCAAGGCAACAGCGTTCACGCCAGTGTCGCTGCCATTGACGCGGGTGCCGCTTGTCGAGAGGCTATCCTGAATGAAGTAACTACCTTCGCGATAGAGCAGTACTGCATGCTTGCCCGAAACGGTGTTGTCGTTGACACTAATCTGGCAGTCCAAGTCGCGACCAATGGTGTTGCGTCCTTCAAAGAGTTTGAAGTCGACACCCATATCATTGAGTGTATAGGAGACCAACCAGCCTACCAATTTGCGTGAGCTGCGCACTTCGCCGCCACCCACTCCCGGTGCTGAATCGTCGAAGATCATCGTCTTCGAAGCGGATGAAATAGGCGTGTTGACCACACGTTCCGGCTCCGCAGCAGTAAAGGCACCAGAGTTGGGTACAGTTTCGCCGCCCATCGGAGCACCCATATCAGGCATAACGCGGGTTTTGTTGGGGTCACTCATTCCGCCACCACTTGGAATTGTGGCTCCTCCCATCGGCATAGCAGCTCCTATACCTGGCATTGTGGTACCACTATTATAGGCACCACCTCCAGCAGGGGAAGCTTGCGTAGCATTTGGAGCGCCAGCACTACTTGAACAATAAGGGCATTGAGCCAGGTCATCCTTATAGAAATGACCATTGGGACATCTTTTGTAACCTGAAACCATAACTTTTTGTTTTTGAGAGTTTTAATTGATATAATAACTATTCTTTATTATTTTGCAACCTGCAAATATATAAAGTTTTTTTTAAAACTCAACCAAATTGGTCAAAAGTTATTGTTTTTCCTACAATGCCATAAAATAACCGCGTTCCTCTTCAGAAAACTTCTCAATGGCATACCTTAACATTGTGCGCGGCATGGATTTATATCGTGTTGATAACCAATCTTTCAGCCGTTGCTCATCACGTTTACCAGCTTCGCGCAAGAGCCAACCTACAGCCTTTTGCAAGAGATCGTGCAAGGGCTGAGCATTGGCCAAAAAGATTTCAGCGATAGCATAAGTATCATCTAGCTCATCGTG
The DNA here is from genome assembly GCA_902771635.1 of uncultured Bacteroidia bacterium. Lineage (GTDB taxonomy): Bacteria > Bacteroidota > Bacteroidia > Bacteroidales > F082 > Limimorpha. The sequence continues at coordinate 44,590 of CACXXW010000019.1, forward strand.
GCGGATGAACTGCATCGTGCTGACCATCCCGATACGCTGTTCCCAAATCGTTTTACCATCACGAGCAAGGTCATAGAGCAAAGTCCTGTCTTTATCCAAGAGCCAAGTGCCTAAAAGTTCGTAACATGACAGGTCGACCAAGTCCCAATTATTAATGTATTGCGTGTGCGAGAGGTAGAAATCAACGCATTGTTGTTGCAAAGCCTTGTCTTTCTTGGCATGTTTGAATATTTGCACCAAAGTGAGCAGAGCAGCCAAACGCATCTCGTGGTATTCAGAAGTGATGCATACTTCCAGGTCATCAAAAGAGGTTTCTTGCCAGCATTGTTTCACCACTTCGCGCGTCACGGGCACTTTGATGCCCAAAAACTTGTCGCCTTCGCCGTATTGGCCCTTCCCTATCTTGAAGAAACGCGACAGGCCTTCAACCTGATTTGGATCCTGTTTGGCGAGGATATTCTCATATAAGGTATTCATGCGGTTTTCTCCTTTTTGATACCTAACACACACCAACGAATGAAGGGTATCCGCTTGATGATTTCATTCAACGCGAAAGGTATCGTCATCACCGCCACAAACAAAATGGCATACATCATCCAAGGCGCCAACGATGTGTATTGCTTCATCATATAGCCCAGTGCAGCTATCACCAGATAATGAAGGATATAGACGCCATAACTTGAACGCGTCATATAATCTGCAAAAGCACCAGTACGGTCAAAGCGTGCCTTGAACCAAGCCATCATGGCGAGGCACATCAACCAGCCGTAGAGGCAATTGAGCGGACTCCCAAGATACTGAGGCGAAGTGTTGTCCTGTCCAAAGGTAGTGACAATCAGCAATGTACCAACAACAACTGCACAAGCCAGCAACGGAATCCAAGCCTTTTGGAGCTTCTCCTGCACCTCATCGTGCGAGAACACGAAATAGCCCAACAAGAAGGGCACCAAATAGAAGATAGGCTTATACAAATTCAAGAGACCGTCAAGACTCTCTGGACGAGGATTCTTGATAAGGGTCTGTTCACCAGCCCAAAATAGTACGCCTAACAAGACGATGACAACAAGATTGGCTTTCCCACACCAATTCCAAAATCTATCCTTTCTGTCTATCGCACGCACCAATAGCAACACAAGACAAAGCAACCACAGCACCTGAATGAACCACAACGGTCCAGTGCCGCTAAAAGCCATGATGAAATACTTTGCTATTGCGGGCACGCCGTCAAACACGCCCTGTCTTGCGGCCACAACAGTATTGAAATAACCGACCATCCAATGGAACACGAGAAGACCGATGGTGCCTGGCACCAATAATTTACGGGTGCGGGCTTTGAACCACTCCCCTGCCGACTGCTTATCTAGCGCATAACGGGAACTGATGCCCGCCAACAAAAACAAAAGCGGCATGAACCAAGGATAAAGAATATACATGATGACATCCTGATATTGCTTATACTCCGGATATTCGCCGAATCCGCCAATGCCACCAAAGACACCTTTGTTATTGTAGAAATAAAAAACATGGTAGAACAGCACCAAAAGCACCGTCACCCAACGCAAGTTGTCAATCCAATGCTTTCTCATTTGGGAAGGCCCTCCATCGCCTGATCAATAGCTGCTTGGAAGATTTCCGTTTTCAAAAGTGCCATTCCTCTTTGGTCGCCTAGTACCAAAAGACTGTCACCAGCCTTGATGTCGTACACCTCGCGGGCTTCCTTTGGGATGACAATCTGTCCCCGATCGCCCACCTTCACTACGCCAAAAATGTATTTTCCATTTTCTGCTTCCATGATGATTTGATTTTGATGATTAGTATGATTTTTCATATTTTGCTGCAA
>CACXXW010000020.1 GCA_902771635.1 uncultured Bacteroidia bacterium
CTACACCCTGACGGAAATCATCAAACGGAAAGACCTTGTGCAAGTCCTTGAAAACACCACTAATTCAGTGAAGTATATATCGGATAAGATTAGGAGTATTATTAGTAAGTTATGAATCAGCTATCAGCCATCAGCAGTCAGCTATCAGCTACGGTAAAACCAAGCTGAAAGCTAATTGCTAACAGCTAACAGCCAAAAAAAGAATACACCATGCGACAAATCATCACCAGCCTGTTAGACAACGACCTCTACACCTTCAGCGTATGCTATGCCTACCTGCAAAAGTTCCCCCGCGCTATGGGACAATACACCTTCGTCGACCGCAACAACACGGTTTATCCCAAGGGCTTCGCCGAAAAACTGAGGGAACAATTCGACCTTTACGGCAACATCAAAATCACCGATGAAGAGGTGCGTTTCATGAAACGGAAATGTTACTATTTCCCGCTATGGTTCTTCACCTTCCTGAAAGGCTTCCACATGCGCCCGTCGGAAGTCGAAGTGAGCCAAGATGAGGAAGGGCACCTGCACATCACCGTCACGGGACTGCTGTGGCGCACCGTGTTTTGGGAGATGCCTATCTTGGCCACAGTCTCCGAAATGATGCACGAGCTGAAAGGCGAATTTGAGCACTACGATGCCGAGAAGGAATACCAAAAGTCCTATGCCAAAGGTATCCGTCTCATTGGTAATGGCGTGAAATTTAGCGACTTCGGCACACGGCGTCGTTTCTCGTTCGAGCACCAAGACTTGGTCATCCGCAGCTTCATTGAGGCACAAAAGCAGTTCACCAAAACTTGTTTCGTTGGTACCTCTAATGTACTGCTGGCCATGAAATACGACCTCACCCCTATCGGCACCATGAGCCACCAGTTCATCGAGACTTGTTCGCTCTATGGTTACAACGAAGCCAACTACCTCGCCATGGACTACTGGCAAGAGGTGTATGCCGGCAGCTTAGGTGTGTTCCTCTACGACACCTACACCCGCAAGGCCTTCTTCCAAAACTTCACCACCCTGCACGCCAAGTTGTTTGACGGTCTGCGCGTCGACAGCGGCGACAACTACGAGGCTTTGGAGGAAATCATCAACAAATACAAGGAACTCGGCATCGACCCAGCGCAGAAGTCCATCATCTTCAGCAATGGTCTTAATGTGGATGAGGCCATCGCCATCCATGAAGCTGTGGCAGGTCGCATGCAGGACTCGTTCGGCATCGGCACCCACCTCACCTGCGATGTCGACAATGTGAAGGCCATGAACATCGTGGTGAAGCTCACAGCGGCCAAGATTACTGAGAAACGTACTTGGAAGAAGGTGGTCAAGCTCAGCGATGACCTCGGCAAATACACCGGCGACCCAGGCGAGATCGAGATTTGCAAGAAAACGCTGGAAATCGAATAATCCTTCTCTAAAGATAGATTAAGGGCGTACAGGTTCCAACCCGTACGCCCTTAACATTTTACTTTATCTGGCGTAAGTAGTGTAATAAGCCCTGTAATACAAGCAATTGGAAAGCACCGTCTTGAAGTAAGCCGTCTGCTCATACTTTTCAAACTCACGATAATGAGGGTCTGAAACAGATTGGATTTCACTAAACCCTTGTCTTTCCAAATCCTGTTGGGCATTCTTCGCTAGTGCGAATGCGATGTGCGCCTTCAGTTCAGGGTCTGTGGCATCTTTCATGGCTTTATCCAAATAAGTGTTCGACAACTGCACCGTGTTCTGATAAGATTCAGCATCAAAACCAAACTTCTCATAGTTGAAACCATTGTTCTTGTCGAAGCGGAGATAATGGCGGTAATAACCCGTCAGGCTGACATTATAGAAGAAATTACCAATCAAATAGTTGGCTTTTGCCGATTCATCCCCATTATGCTTATCGCCGATTTTCTGCAACTGCATCAAAGCATCGGTTACCTCGGCCTCATTCATCTTGTCGTGAATGCATGGGAACTCATAGAGATAGTCGTCGCGCATGATGACATTCTCCTCGCCACTGTACCACACCCTGATGTTATGGCCAAAGATGCGTTTCGATTCCGTCAGGCGGGTCTGTTTGTCGAACAACGGTTTGGCCGCCTTGAAGTCGCCTTCGGTCAGGCGTAACACACCTTTTACATAAGCAATGTAATTGTTGTAATTGTCCAAACCGACAGTCCTGAGTTCTGCAAGATTTTCCTCCAAGGGAGTCTTCTTTTTCTTGTTCAAGAAGGCTTGGATCTCATCAAGCAATTTGTCATTAGGCGCGCCTTCGATAGCAGTCAGATGATGCATCACCAAAAACGACTTGGCCTTTTCACCCTGCAAGGCATAACGGTTGGTCAGCACTTCATTGATGAAGGTCTTACCTCCAAGAAAATAGTCGTTAAAAACATACTGATTATCATACAACACGCTATTTGTTGCAGTAAACAAATCGCGGTATTCGGCAAAAAGTCGGCGCTCCTCGTCGGAAGTGATCTTAGGCTGACGGCAGATGTCGATATAAGCAGTCAGGTTACGCACCATGGTCTTATATAGCGCATCATTCGACTTCACTTTGCCCAACTGGCTGCTAGCGATGTCGAAATCCTTGTTCAGGAAATGCAGATACGAGGAAGCCAAGTTCCAGAAGTTATGGTCGTTGGCCTGCTCACACTGTCTGTCGCACACCCTCATGGCCTGATTGAAGAACGGACGGAGGTTCTCTTCCTTGTCCTCATCCCAATAAGGGTAACGCGATTGGGAGACCATATCATAATCGTAATACTCACCCAAAAGCTCGCGTTCAATCTTATTGATGGCGCGCACCATCAGCACCATTGCTTGGATGGCATTGGGATCGTTGGCAATGATTTTCTCAATCTCGTTGACAGGATTGTTGAAATCGCCATAACCCATCATGAAATAGATGTCGTTGCGCTCATTGTTGTCGGCGGCACCAGCCACGAAATCTTCAAAGTTGATTTCAGATTCCCAGCCAAAGGTCATAGAGCTGTAGGCCACGGTCTTCAAGTCGAGGGAGTTGGTGAACACATGGATGAACTCACGGTTGGCCTTCTCGGTCTCGCCCATGCCACGCAAAGCTCCCGCTTTCTGACTCAAAGCGTAGTAATACATCTCTGTGCGCATGTTCAACGGCTTCACATACTGGTCAAAAAGTTGAACAGCCTCTTTAAAGCGCCTTGTGTAATGCGCCAACCTGACCAGCTGATAGCCATAGCGCAACTTGAGTTCGTTGTCGCTTTCGGCGTTCCAACTCTTGGTGAGCACGGTTTTCACCTTTTCATAGTCCAAGTCACCGGCATTGTGCTCATATTGCTCATCCCAATACCACATGTATACCTCGCTCTCGGTATCGGGGATGATACGCATGTAAGGTTCCAGGTATTTGGTGTAGGCAAGATAGAGCAGCGCCTGTTTGTGTTTCTTCACGAAATCAGGCGTGGCAAAAGCCAATTTCTTGTCGGAAGCGGTCTTGCCTTTGGTGAGTTTTTGAAGGTCATCGCGGGTGGATTTGAACACCAGATAATAGGTGTCTTCATAGCTCAGTCCCAAGTACTTTTGCCACTCCTCGATGTTGCCATTGCGAAGCGTTTCGCCGGGATAATAGCGGCTGTCGTAAGTCAACAGGAATGGATGGTAACGCGGGTCTTTCATGATTTCCTGTGCGAAGAGGTTGTAATAGGTCTGGTCGAACTCATCCCAACCTCCACAAGCAAAGGTCTTGCCCCAAAATGCCGTAAGCACAAGGGCAACAAGCAGAAGTCTTTTACGCATATTCATAAGGTTTTAAGTAATTGTTCAAAATTATACTATATTGTTTTTGACTTTGGGACTTGTGTAGCTATCAGCCGTCAGCCATCAGCTATCAGCTCGGTAACACCAAGGCTGACTGCTGATGGCTGACTGCTGACGGCCAAATTCTCGCGTCTATTATGTAAACTATATTTGCTCATCTACTTATTTTAAATTGTCCATACTATATCGGGTCAGAAAGCCATGACTCAGATGGAAATACACCCATGGGAAGTCCCTTTCGATTTGTTGGTCAAGGTATTGCTTCGCCTCGGCGAGTAGTTCTGGCGTGATGTCTTCAATTTTCACGGTGAAGCCACGATTGACATACATGCCTTGGAGAAAGCCGTCCTCTTTGATCAAATAGAGATGGTCAGCCTTTTTTTCAAACATAGAGGTTGACAAGTCACCCTCAGTCAGTCCGTTGATGAGCTTCACCTCACCCACATGGTTGGTCACGATGCCCCAAGAATAGATAGGCAAAACAACATCAAAGTCAAGCGGGTATTCATTGATATTGGCCGTATAGGCTTTCAGTAGCTCCATGTCGAGGATGGAGTTGTGGGTGTCGCCTTCCATCGGGCTTGAAGTGGCATAGCACATCAGGCTGCCTCTACTGACAGGCGGCACACCCGTCTTCTGACGGTCACGAATCTGGTGCAGGCGCAACGTGCAGCTGATGCTGCAACCCGATTGGTCGGCGAGCTGCTTCAAGAAACGAAAATAAGGTTCTTTGGTGCGTTGCGTCCAGTCGCAGTCGATTTGGATCTCATTGTAGGCGACACCAGCTGCCTCCATAATATGTTCTATCGTTGAGTTGACATTCGCCGCAAGTCTATCGACCGCCGAGTCGCCCACATAATCCAAAAACGTCGGGTTGGTGATGAACACCACAGGTATCACTTTAGTGCTGTCGTTCGGCAGTTGTTTTTTCGAAAAAGCCTGTATCGGTCCCACAACCACCGCCTTTCCGCTTTCGACATCCACATCGAAGAGGCGGACAAACAAACGCTTGCTCTCCAACTGGCTGAAATAATCGCGCTCCGTCTCCCCTATCTCGCACTTCGACTTCCAGTAATAGAAGTCCACGTCATGGCTGCGCCTGGTGTTGCAGGCGGGGAGCATAAAGGCTAGCAATGCTACTATAAGCAACTGACGTTTCATATCAATAATCGCTGGAATTTGACTAAACAGCATCGGCCATCAGGTCTCTTCTGCCGATAAGGCTGAAGATTGTGATTTCGTTGTCCTCATTGAGGATACGGAGCGTCCTTAATTTGATTCTCGTTGTCGTATGTTACGCCCATGGTGTGTGTGTTTACAACTGCAAAAATACAACATAGTTTCAATAATACAAGTGCTCAAGGAAATTTTCAAAACGCCTTCCTCCACCCGCAGCCATTCCGCCACTCGGAACAGCCGTAGGCGGTTTTACCTTTAATAATATGCCCTTTGCCGCATAGCGGACAGGGCTGTCCGATGATAGCATCAGGATTGGCTTCAGTGGGTGTTGCTGGAGCCTCGGAAGGTATGTCATTCCTGCGTGAGGCTGTGCGTTGGCGGGAATCTATGCCTTCCGCCGCTTTCTTTGGCTTGGGCGAAGTGGCTTTTTTCGGCGCCGCCTTCTTAGGCTTCGCCTCCTCCACCACGGTCGTAACCCGTCGATTGCTGTTGTCCAACATCACGGTGGTGACAATCTCCGTCACCATCTGTTTCAATTCATCAAGGAACTGCCGTGCCTCATATTTGTGCTGCTCAATCTCACGGAGTTTCTTCTCCCAGATACCCGTCAGCTCGGCGCTCTTCAGCAAGTCCTCATGTATGAGGCCGATCAATTCGATGCCCGTAGGCGTTGGTTCCAAACTTTTGCGTACCTTCTTGATATAATTGCGTTTGAATAGCGTCTCGATGATGGCAGCACGCGTGGAAGGCCGCCCGATGCCGTTCTCCTTCATCACCTCGCGCAACGACTCATCATCGACCAACTTACCTGCCGTTTCCATGGCACGCAACAAGGTGGCTTCGGTGTATGGCTTCGGCGGCGAGGTCCACTTCTCAGCCAGCTGCGGCCGATGCGGTCCGTGCTCGCCCTTCACAAAAATGGGCAAGGTCTTCTCCTCATCCTCACCTTCCTTCTTTTCTTCTTCCTGCTTCACCGGCTTGATGACCTCTCGCCAGCCTGGCTCTAAAATCTGTTTGCCCGAGGTCTTGAACTCCACATCCTCCACCTTGCCCAACACTGTTGTCGTGGCAAACTGGCAGTCGGGATAGAACACGGCAATAAAATGGCGACAGACCTCATCATAGACCTGCTGCTCAGCAAAACTCAATCCCGTCGGCACCACACCCGTCGGGATGATGGCATGGTGGTCGGTGACCTTGCTATTGTCGAACACTTTCTTGCTCTTGGGCAGTTTCTTGCCCGCCAAAGGCGCAGTGTATTCAGCATAATTGGTCAGTTTCGCCAAAATATCAGGGCATTTCGGGTAGATGTCATCACTCAGATAGGTGGTATCGACACGCGGATAAGTGGTATATTTCTTCTCGTAGAGGCTCTGGATAGTCTGCAAGGTTTGGTCTGCGGACAAATTGTATTTTTTGTTGCATTCTACCTGCAACGAGGTCAAGTCATACAGCCTCGGTGGAGCTTCTGTGCCTTTCTTTGTGGAGATGTCAGTGACAGTAAACTCTTTCCCTTCAATGCTTTGCAAGTCCTTTTGACCATCCTCAACGGAACCATATTTGCCTTTAGTGGCCGTAAAGGTCGTGTCGCGATAAACTATTGAGAGCACCCAATATGCTTCAGGCTTGAAGTTGACAATTTCGTGGTAACGGTTGACAATCAGCGCCAAAGTAGGCGTTTGTACCCTACCGATGGACAAAACCTGTCGATTCTGGCCATATTTCAAGGTGTAGAGACGAGTGGCATTCATGCCTAGGAGCCAATCACCGATGGCACGCGAAAGTCCCGCTTCGTAAAGCGTCTGATAATCAGATTGATCCTTCAAAGTCTTGAAGCCTTCCTTGATGGATTCTTCGGTCAAAGAGGATATCCAAAGGCGTTTCACTGGACACTTTACAGCAGCTTTCTGCATCACCCAGCGCTGGATAAGCTCACCCTCTTGGCCAGCATCACCACAGTTTACGATTTCATCAGCCTTCTGAAACAAGGATTCAATGACTTTGAATTGTTTCTCCACGCCTTTGTCCGCAATCAATTTAATACCAAACCGTTGCGGAATCATCGGCAAGCGACTCAAAGCCCATGCCTTCCATTGGTCAGTGTAGTCGTGCGGTTCCTTCAAAGTGCATAAATGTCCGAAAGTCCAAGTCACCTGGTAGCCGTTGCCCTCCATATAACCCTCATGGGCAGTGTTGGCTCCAAGCACCTTGGCAATGTCGCGGGCGACACTTGGCTTTTCGGCAATACAGACTATCATTTTAGTTAGGAGTTACCAGTTGTTCAGTTAGTAGTTAACAGTTGTAGGGCTGTCACAGTGTGGCAGCCGTCTGACTATTGTTAGTCAGAAATCGTGTCCGGATTATAATTCATCAATATCTCAGCCTTGTCCTTTTGTGCCACAAACCACACCAAATCAGCGGGTTGGAAAGCAATCCGCGCCGAAGGATTCAAGATGAAATGTCCGTCACGTTCAATGGCAATAATCATGGCATCGAAATTCTCGGCCAAGCCAGAATCCTTGAGCGCAACGCCCACATATGGACTATTGGGACGCACTTGCACATTGTACAAATCCACCTCACTCTCCTCATGCTCCTGGATGAGCGCATCATCGAAGACTTCCACCTTGCCCACCATCAACCGGAGGTGATCTTCATGTCCCACAAAGGTAATCTTATCGAAAGGAAACAACTGGAAGTCAGACCTAGGCAACTCATACAGCTGTTTGCCGCGCTCCACGCTGACCACACTCACATTATAATTGTCGCGGAAATCAGTCTCTTTGATCAGTTTTCCCGAATACACGCTGTCGGGACTCAAGGTCATCTTCTGCAAATGGCAGTTTTCCTGCAAGATTTCGGGGATGGCAAACACCTGCGTCGACTGGCGCTTGTTGAGGTTGCCTTGGAAGTTGTCCTCAATGCGCTTGTAGAACTTCATCGCGGGACTCATGACACGGAGTAAGAAAGTGAAAACCAAGGCCATGGCAACGTTGATGAAGCGGAAATAAGGAGCACCGACGCCCAAATGCGACCAGAACTCCGCATTGAAGAAATGGTGCATAACGGCAGCTGCTACCACCCACACAATAATGAAACGCAAGATAAAGATACTCAAAATCAGTGTTTTGTTGAAACGGCTATTTTCCATCAGCTTGTGCGTAGTCTTGACCAATGTATGCCTGAAGCCGATAGCCCACAGGAAAGGCGAAACCAGCACCAAAGTAATGGCCGCACTGATGGCGATACCCCAAATGCCATGCACATATTTCATGACCTCGGAGCCAATCCAGAAGCAGATGAACAGCACCGCAATGACAATGGCAACATTGATGATGATATGCTTGAACTGTCGTCCCATGAAGCTGGCCATATTCACCTTTTTGCCGCTCTTCACCTTGATGCCTCGGTCGTTGCTCTCCAAATGATTCAACCAACCCTCGGGGAAATGCCCACTCAGCCAACGATAGGCCGGAACCGCTGCCTTGATGGCGTATGGCGTGATGAAAGTCGTGATGATAGACACCGAAACGATGATGGGATACAAGAACTCGTCGATGACGCCATAGCTCAAACCCAACGAAGCGATGATGAAGGAAAACTCACCAATCTGGCAGAAGCAGAAACCGCCTTGAATGGATTGTTTAAGTCCTAGACCTGCCAACAACCGACCGATGACATTGCTCAAAGGCTTGAAGAGCAGCAAGACCACCGTCACCACAAGAATCTGCCACCAATAATCCACCAAAATCTTCGGGTCGACCAACATACCGACCGAGACAAAGAAGATGGCACCAAACAGGTTCTTGATGGGAGTCGTCAGCTTATGAATCATCTCAGCCTCAAGGGTTTCGGCCAAGATGGAGCCCATGATGAACGCGCCTAAGGCCGATGAGAAACCAGCCACATTGGCCAAGACGACCATCATGAAACACAAACCCACCGCAAATACGGTCAAGGTCTCTTCCGACATGAACTTACGCGACCATCGCAACACGGTCGGCACAATGAAGATACCACCGATGAACCATATCAACAGGAAGAACCCCAGTTTCAACATACTGGTAACCAGCTGCATGCCATCGAAGGTCTTACTTACCGCCAAGGTGGACAAGATGACCATCAGCAAGACAGCCTCCAGGTCTTCCACCACCAACTCACCAATGACGTTGCCGCTGAATTTTTCGCGATGCAACTTCATGTCGTCGAATGCCTTGGCGATAATCGTCGTCGAGGAAATCGACAACATGGCACCGAGGAAGATGCAGTCCATCTGCGACCAACCCAGCACCTTACCTAACAGGAAACCCACTAGGCACATTGTCACCAACTCGGTCAAAGCGGTGATACCGACCGTCCCTCCCACTTTCTTCAGCTTCTTGAAACTGAACTCCAAGCCGATACCGAACAGCATGAACACCATACCAATTTCGCTCCAAGTCTCCACACTCGTGTGGTCGTTGATGACAGGGAACCACTCGAAGTTGGGACCGATGAGGAAACCGGCAATAATATAGCCCAGTACCACAGGCTGCTTCAACCATTTGAAAATCACTGTTGTAATACCTGCCGTGACAAGTATTAAGGCAAGGTCGGAGAATAATGCGGGTAAGGATTCCATGGCTATCAGTTATCAGTTATCGGTTGTTCAGTTGACAGTTGTTCAGTTCCGTATGCGTATTGCATCAAGGCTTTGGCATTGGTTTCGGTAGAGACAAACCAAACTATATCGCCATGTTGGAAAACAAATGAGGCTTGAGGATTAAGGAAGAATTCATCGTCGCGTTGAATGGCAATTACCATGACATTGAAGCGATTGAGCAAGTCGGAATCATGGAGGGAGACACCGGCATAACGGCTGTTCGGACCCACAACTGAGTTATGGATGTCGACATCGCTCTCAGGACGTTCCTTGATCAGCACATCATCTTCCACCTCGACAAATGGCCTAAGCTTGGCAAGCTGCTCCTCGGTACCGATGAAAGTCACCTCATCGGCAGGATACAATATGAAGTCGCGGCGAGGCAGGTCGATGATCTCATCAGCTCGGTCAACACACACAACGCTAGCCCCATAGGTTGGGCGAAAGTCCGTCTCGCGTATGCGTTTGCCGACATATTGGCTCTTTGGACTCAGAGCTATCTTTTCCATAGTGAAATTCTCCTGCAACACTTCGGGTAACACAAACGACTTTAAGGTTTCGCGTTTATTCATATTTTCGAGGAAACGACGCTCAATGGTCTCATACCAATGCATCACAGGCGTAATCACACGAAGAACGATGACATAAATGACTGACAAACCCAAGGCAATCAAATGATTAGGTGCATTTTGCAGGCCAAGACTATCCCAAAACTCGGTACCCAAATAATGGTTGTGAATGTTGACCGCAACACCCCAAACAAGGAGGATGCGTATGATGAATATTAACCTAACGGATTTTTTGTTGAACTGACTCTTTGCCATCAGTTTTCTAGTCGTTTTCAGCATACCGTGCTTGAAGGCTACCGCCCACAGGAAGGGTGACATGACCAGCAGGGTGACAGCCAGTGAGACCAAGCCACTAACAGGCTGAGGCACATAATCTTCAATGAACATACAGAGCGAGAAGCAAATCAGCATCAAAGCGATGATGATGGAAGCATACAGCACCAAGTTCTTCAGTTGGCTCAAAAGATAAGCCTTCATCGTCATTTCCTCACCATTCGTAGACTTGACGGCTTTTTCCTTACTTCCAAAGCCGTTTTTCCAACTATCAGGCACTTTCTTCTCAATCCAGTGGAATAGCGGCTCGCCGCCCTTAATCATATAAGGAGTGAGGAAAGTGGTGATGATGGACACCGAAACAATGATGGGATACAAGAAATCATCGATGACGCCAAAACTCATACCCACCGTGGCGATGATGAACGAGAACTCACCGATTTGGCCAAAACACATGCCCGCACGAACGGCATTGTGGAGGTTATCGCCCGAAAACAGCATACCTAAGCCCGAACTCAATGATTTCAGCACGACCACGACAATAGTGATGACCAGAATCTGCCACCAATATTGTACCAAAATGGCCGGATTGACCATCATACCGACCGAAACAAAGAACACGGCTCCAAACAAGTTCTTTATGGGAGTGGTGAGTTTGTGAATCATCTCGGCCTCAAGTGTTTCAGCCAAGATGGAACCCATGATAAAGGCACCCAAAGCCGATGAGAAGCCCGCCTTGTTGGCCAGCCAAACCATGAAGAAACACAGGCCGACGGCAAACACCGTCAAGGTCTCTTCCGACATGAACTTGCGCGCCCATTTGAGTATGGTCGGGATAAGGAACACGCCACCGACATACCACACCAACAGGAAGAAGACAAGGCGCACTACGCTCATCATCAATTCCTTTCCATCCAAGGTAGCGCTGACCGCCATAGTGGAAAGCACCACCATCATCAAGATGGCAGCCAAATCTTCAACCACCAGAACACCAATAACACTCCCCGTAAAACGCTCCCCTTTCATCTTTAAGTCATCGAAAGCCTTGGCAATGATGGTTGTTGACGACATGGAAAGCATGGCACCCAGGAAGATGCTGTCCATCTGCGACCAGCCCATCACCTTACCGAGCAGGAAGCCTATGATACACATGGAGATCAACTCTGTGAGTGCAGTGATGCCTACTGTACCAGCTTGTTTCCTCAGTTTTTTGAAACTGAATTCCAGACCAATGGCAAACAGCAAGAAGACCATACCAATTTCGCTCCAAATCTCAACGCTTTCATGGTCGTTGATGACTGGGAACCATGGAAAATAAGGTCCAATGAGCAGACCAGCAATGATATAGCCCAAAACCAAGGGCTGTTTCAACCATTTGAAAATCACTGTTGTAACACCTGCCGTAACGAGAATTAAAGCAAGGTCAGAGAATATTGCGGGTAAGGATTCCATAAGGACAATCATGTTTTTACGAGTTTGCAAAAATACAAAATATACCCGTAAAACCAAAATCAATCTTTGCCAGAGATGGCCTGCAAATATGGATTTTTAGCAGGCTTCGGAATACATGTCATATCCAAGCTAGCTATGAAGAACTGAAAATCAATTCATCCCTTTCATCACTTCCAGCAAACTGCCATACGAATCCACGCAACCATATCTCAACTGACTTGTTGAGACATTGTTGAACAACTTCTTGGCACAGTCAATCTTCGCTTTTTCCACGCCTTTCAGTTGCATGGAATCCATCGAGCCTTTGGTTTCGGCGATGAAGAACACATGCTTGACGCCCATGTTGTCGTTGAAGGCAATGGCCCAGTCGGGAGCGTAATTGCCTACTGGTGTCGGGATTTGGAAAGATCTCGGTAATTTGGCATAGACGCACACTTCATCCGCTTTGTCCAAGTCTTCGGCAAAAGTGCGCTCGCCTTGGCTGTCGGGGAAGACATAATCCAAAATGTGCTTCTTGGCCTCGTAGGCCTTATCCACCGTTTGCCGGCTCTTCTCCTTGGTGAAGATGTCGGAATCGTATTGGTTTTCAGTACGATTGTAGCTGATGTGCTCCACAATCATCGTGGCTTTCTGCTCACGGATGATATGGCTTACCTTGCGAATGAACTCTTCAGGGTTGTTCTTGAACATGTACAGCTTCGACCGCTGAATGCCCTTCAGAATGCGAGTGACCGTGCGGCGGGTCAACGTGGCTGCTTTGGCGATGTCGCCCACCAAGTCGTAGGGCACATTGCTGGTCGACACATCACGCATTTCCTTTGTTCGCGTGCTTTGCTCACCGGTGAAGTCCAGTTCATCATCGCCTTGCGTACCTGTGGTCACGACATACTTCAACTGCGTGACATTCAACTCGCTGTTGATGGCGGCGATGGCTTTCTGAATCAGTTCTTCGCTGTCGTAATGCACCGTATAGACATAGCGGTGGTTGATTTCGTTCCACAAGGCCTTGAACTCCTTCTTCTCGGCATTGTCGTTCAAACGCTCGTTCACCACTTCTGCCTTGCCGTTGGCATCTTCCACCATGTCTTCCAAAGCGGCAGGGTCAAAGATGCTCTGAATGAGTTTATGCACTTGTTCTTCAATGGGTTGCAATTTCTTGCTCATCGGGGCTAAATTACCCTTATCCATATCAGTGTGATAGTCTTGCAGGATGTTGCCCTTCTCATCGATATAGTCATTCTCATAGAGATAAGTGACGATGCTTGCAGCTTCTTGTTCCGAAATGGTGTGCTTCTCCTCGCCCACTTTGACCGTAACTCCTTTGAAATAATCGACCGTGGCTTGTGTCGGACGTTCGCGAAGGGTGTCCTTGGTCTCTTTTTGCAAGGCATCGACAAAAGAGCTGTAATTCTCGTTGGCTATGACGGTCAGTTTGTTGGTGTCGTGTACGGCATCGCCCAAGCGTTCCTTGTCCATGCGGTTGCCATCGTTATCGACACAGATGCGCAGACCACGTCCCACCTCCTGCCGTTTGGCGGTGCTGGAGTTGGCGTGACGCAACGTGCAGATTTGGAACACATTGGGATTGTCCCAACCTTCGCGCAATGCGGAATGGGAGAAGATGAAGCGTGTCGGCTCATCGAAACTCAACAAGCGTTCCTTGTTTTTCAGAATCAAGTCGTAAGCCGAAATGTCGTCCGACGTGTCCTTGCCGCGTTTCACCTCACTATCAATTGAATGGCCTTTCTTGTCGATGGAGAAATAGCCGTTATGTACTTGTGCAGCGGTAAAACGGCGCAGGTATTTCTGATAATCGTCCTCAAACAAAGTCAAGTTTTCGTTCAGATAGCGGTTGTATTCGTCCTCAAACATCTTCCACAGCGGACCTTGCACCTCGTTTCCATCCGCATCATAGCTCTTGTAGTTAGCCACCTCGTCGATGAAGAACAGCGAAAGGGTCTTGATGCCTTGCTGGAACAAGGCTCTCTCCTTCTCAAAATGCGACTTGATGGTTTCCCGTATTTGTATCAGTTGGATGGCTTTCTCGCTGACATCTCCCATCACCTCGCCTTGGCGCAGTTGTTTGCCGTTTTGGAAATAGACCGTGTTGGTCAGCGGGTTGATTTCAGTGATGACAAAATCCTTGTAGGCAGGAAGTTGCGAAACGGCAAACAATGAATCACCTTGTTCGAACTTGCAGAGTTGTCGGCGGGTGGCTGCGGCACCTTTCACCTCGATTTCAAGCCTAAGCATGGGCGCATGGTTTTTGGAAAGGATGATGCTATCGAAATAGATGTAGCTTTGCGTGCCCAACAGGTTCTGGACCGTGATGCCCTTCACCTGGATTTTCTTCACCAAGCGTTGCTTGTAGGCATCGTAAGCATCGAGAGCGTAAATGCAGTTGTGCGAGGTCTTATGGGTGGCGGAATAGTTGAGCACAAACAGCGGCTTGAAGTTGCGCAAGGCCTTTTGCGTGGCTTCGCCTTCCATCTTCTGCGGTTCGTCCATAATGATGATGGGACGGTTGGCGGCAATCACGTCAATAGGACGGCGGCTTTGGAAATCATCGCGTTTGGAGTAGATGATACGCGCCTCCTTGTTGGCCGCACCCTCCTTGAACGAGGTGTTGAACGACTGCACATTGATAATCATCACGTTGATGCTGGCGTCGCTGCTGAACGAGTCGATTTGGGTGAGGTTGGCGCTGTTGTAAATGAAATAGCGGGCTTTTTTGCCGTAGAGCTCCATGAAATGCTCCTCCAGCATGGTGAAGCTCTTGTACACGCCTTCGCGGATGGCTATGCTAGGCACCACCACGATGAACTTCGACCAGCCAAAGCGCTTGTTCATCTCAAACATGGTCTTGATATAGACGTAGGTCTTGCCCGTGCCCGTCTCCATCTCCACATCCAACGAGCAGGCACCGAGGCCGTTGGTGGCCGTCAAGGACTTGCTCAGCGGTATGTCGTTCTGCACCTGCTGATGGTGGATGTTCTCCAACAACTGACTGGCGTTGAGTTCCACATCGGCATTGCGGTAACCCACATACTCCTCCTCAAACTCGGCTCTCAGCTGCTGTTTCTGCTTGCCTAAGTCGCGGCGATACAGCGCGTTGGTCTTCGAGGGTTGTCCCGCAAATACGCTCACCGTGCTTTCCACCGCCTCGGTCTGGTATTGCTGTATTTTGAATTTGAATTTCATAGACCCGAATTGTTTAGGTGACTTACACATAAGTTAACCAACGAGGCACATCTATTATAAAAATACTTCTTCATCGCATCAGACGGAAAGGCTTTTTTACTTTTTTCAAAATGTCTAATCTGATAGTTATTACCTAATTTTGATAAAAAAGCAAACTCGTTTTCCAGATACTGACTCATTTCCGTTGAACCACATGAGATTTCTTCTTCCAGTTTCTTTAAAGTATTTTGTTTGTCATTACCATAACTTGTTTTTACCCTTTCATACGCATCCCAAATTTTTTCAAGTGCCGACTGTATGCTATCAGAATTATTCTCATAACTGAATGATTGAGCGCGTTGCACCAATTCTCTCAAATTTTCATCATTTTGCGGTAACACTATTTCGGTTTGAAACAACTCTATTGACTGGATTTTACCTGAAACCAAATTGTAACCATATTTACCAATTACTTTATTGATTTCATCTTCAAATGCTTGCCCTTCAGTGAACCTATAGTATAACTCAATAACATCAAAAACACACTGAGGGAAATTGGCCATTATAAAGTCTTCAAAGCTATCGGTGTTTTCGTATTTTTTGTTACTATTAAAAGCTTTGGGGCAATAGTATTCTTTCAAGTTATCCCATACAGCTTCTTTTGTAGGTTTTGTATAATTCCATCCTGTTTCTGTAGTCAAATAACAGGTTTCTTCATATCTGCTCATTAAATCAAACACTTTCTTTCGATCAACTTTGGCTATTTTGGGCAACATAATTTTTTTCGTATTCAAATCATCTTCAAAACGCACTGAAAATGGAAGAAACTTCAGCGATTTAATCTCCTTTTCCGTTAACAATCTCCATGAATAAATAGGTTTCCCTGAAATATAGTGGGATGGGTAAAGTTCATATCCATCCTCGCGTAAAAAACCTTGTATTTGAGAAAAATACTTTTTCAATAAATCTCCCTCAACACAAATCTCTGGATTAAATACTTCGATAAGAAAACGTAAATAGTCCTCATCAGTTCCATCATGTAAAGGGAAACGTTCATCCTCAAACACCCAACAAAGTTCCCAATCGTCATTATTGATGGTATGTTGAACAATATCACCTTCCGCATTTTGATACCTGCTATCATTACTTGGCATTTTATCCAGCTGATACAAACGTTTTAGAAAGGAAAGTTCATTGTCAAATCTGCCCCAATAAAGATAGCGCTGAATGTCTGATTCAAATATACCTACATCCACACCATTTTGAAACAGTTCCTTGATTTGGCGTTTCGTTACATTCGTTATCCTTTTCATATTATATGATTCTTCTTACCGTCTCCTTACTATACTCCTCCCAAATCTGCTCAAAGTTGTCCGCTACGTTGTCCGTGGCGAGGCTACTGTCGCGGAGGACGAAGTAGTAAGGATGTTGGCGGGCGATTTCGGTGATGGCGGTCTCGTTCACGTCCTTGTCGAAGCAGGCCATGAGGTAGTTGTCGGCGACGCTCCAGACGGTCTTGCCCGCGATTTCGCGTTGCTCTATCTTGGCCGAAAGCTCGATGCCCAGCTCTATCATGGCTTGGAAGAGCAGGTCCTCGTCGGTGCGGTCGTGCTTGATGTTGTCCTCGAAGAGCAGGTTCTCGTTGAACTGTTCGGGCGAATAATACACATCCTGCATGTTGGAACTGTCGAGTTTGAGCACGCGGAAACCAACATCTATTGGTTTCTGTTCTCCACCAAACAAATCCGCTTGCTTTGTTTTTTCCTCCTCGAGGATTTGCTTTCCTGCCCTGCGAATGCGTTCCTTGCCGATTTCGCAGATATTCTTATAACCAGCCTTGTAAGCATCTGATCCATTGTCTGTGAGTTCAGGTAACTGGACACAGATAAACTTAGCATCACAACCATTATCAACATTATATTTCATTACTGCATGTCCTGTTGATGCTGAACCAGAAAAGAAATCAAGAATAATTTCATTTGATTTTATTGGTAATATACTCGCCAAATACATAATTAAGGTTGTTGGCTTAGGAAACGAGAATGGAATTCCTAAGGCATTTAATTCATGCGTGGCAATCTGATTGATGTGGTCTTCTATAAAGCTATTAGGTGTTGCCGTAGACTTCTCTATTACATCATTAAGATATGTCTTCGTAAACGCATTCCATTTCGTATCAGCACCATTTGCTCCAACAACATTTGATGACTTGCATTGCTTAAGCACAATTTGATCTTTCTTTTCCATGTATGATTGATATGACCATCGCCATATTTTATCTTTTCCACTTTGTGGAACGACAAAGGAGCCATCAAATATTTTATCAGGATAATTTTCACCAGGAGGAATAATAAAAGATCCATCAGGACATTCGATATAATACCTTTGATTGGTACAACCTCGCATTGGATCAAGATTTGACATATAAAGTCTTACAAGCTGATATCGTTCTCCTTTTCTAGGACCTTCTTCTTCAATATAATTATAAGACTTTTCATTCTGTCCTCCTTTAAATGCAGGACATATATTTTTGTTCCTTGCAAAAGTTAATATGTAATCGAAATTAGGAGCCCAATAATCCCCTTGATTGTTTGCTTTCTTGGTAATTCGTCCTGCACATCCAATAAAATTTCCTTCACCAAATATTTCACTACACATTTTTTTCAAATCATCCACTTCGTGATCATCAATCGAAATAAATATCACCCCATCCTCACTCAACAAATCCTTCGCCACTTTCAGGCGGGGGTAAATCATATTGAGCCAATCCGTGTGGAAGCGGCCGTTGCTCTCAGTGTTTGCCACGAGGCGGTTGCCCTCCTCGTCCTCCTGCCCGCTGTTGTGGATGTAGTCGCCGGCGGTCTGGGCGAAGTCGTCGTTATACACGAAGTCGTTGCCCGTGTTGTAAGGCGGGTCAATGTAAATCATCTTCACCTTGCCCAAGTAGTTTTCGCGCAGCAGCTTCAGCACTTCGAGGTTGTCGCCCTCAATGTAGAGGTTCTGCGTGTTGTCGAAGTCCACGCTCTCCTCGCGGCAGGGGCGCAGCGTGTCGGTGGTCGGCGCGTTGGCCAGGCGGATGGCGTTGCGCTTGTCGGGCCAGGTGAACTGGTAGCGTTCCTC
>CACXXW010000021.1 GCA_902771635.1 uncultured Bacteroidia bacterium
CTCTCTGCTCTTCACGGACAGTCGAACGACATCTTCCAAGGTGTCAAGCGCGAGGCCGATGAGAACCAGGGCGCCGGCGACCAAGGCATGATGTTTGGCTTCGCCTGCAAGGAGACCGAGAACTACATGCCCCTCACCATCGACCTTTCGCACCTCTTGTTGCAAGAGCTGGCCAACATCCGCCGTGAAGGCAAGAAAATGACCTACCTTCGCCCTGATGCCAAGTCACAAGTGACGGTGGAATACGGCGAAGGCTGGAAGCCTTTGCGTATCGACACCATCGTCATCAGCACGCAACACGATGAGTTTGCCGATGATGAGACTATGCAGAAGAAAATCGAGGCAGATGTGCGCAATATCCTTATCCCAAGGGTGAGGAAACAGCTGCCCGCCCGCCTGAAGAAACTCTTCGGCGATGACATGAAGCTCTACGTGAATCCCACGGGCAAGTTCGTCATCGGTGGTCCCCACGGCGACACCGGTGTCACGGGTCGTAAGATCATCGTCGACACCTACGGTGGTCGGGGTGCCCACGGCGGTGGTGCTTTCTCAGGCAAGGACAGTTCGAAGGTAGACCGTTCGGCAGCCTATGCAGCACGCCACATTGCCAAGAACCTCGTGGCCGCAGGCATCTGCGACCAAGCCTTGGTGCAGATTGCCTACGCCATCGGCAAAGCCGAGCCTGTAGGCTTCTACATCAACACTGACGGCACCTCGCATGTCAAGATGAGTGATGCCGAGATTGCCCTCAAGGTAAGAGAACTGGTCGATTTGAGGCCATACTTCATCGTGAAGCGTTTCGGCCTCACCAACCCCATCTTCGAGGAGACGGCTTCCTACGGCCATTTCGGCCGCCAACCCGAGACCCGCAAGGTGGAAGTCTATTATGAAGACAACAACACCTTCCGCGAAGGCGAGCACATCTACAAAAACGTGGAGTTCTTTGGCTGGGAAAAGCTTGATCTGGTGGATCAACTAAAAGCGGCCTTTTGTCGCTAACTTACGAAAAAAGCCTGCGTTACTGCAGGCTTTTTTCATTTTCATTCAAGGCAGCATCTAAATCGACTTCTTCAACAGTCATCTGCGACATCATGATCAAACTCATGATTTCATCTGGCGACAAGCCAAGGTATTCGATGGATTTCTGAGCGTCATCAACCAAATCGCTGTCAGGATATTCATCAATCAACCTCTGGAACATGACATGAGCCTGAGCTGTGTCCTTAAGTTGGTCGTTATAGACAAAAGAGCCCAAAGTCAACAACGTTCGAGGAGCCCATTTCGACTGGGGATATTGTTCCAACAGTTGGTTGCCCATCTTGATGCTTTTTTCAGAATCCTTCAGCATCAAATTGATTTCCATGGCATGAAAGAGCCATTTGACAGCAGCTGTGTCGTTGGGGTTTTGTTTGACATAGCGGCAGTATTTTTCCGCCACCTTGGGTGCTTCCTTTTCATTCAACGAGCCATTTTCATTAAACAAAGTGGATTGGGCCTCCCTCAGTTCCTCTAAGGTAATTTCTTTCCGATTTTCGCCACAAGCAAACAACCCAAATGTCAGCAGGGCGACAGCCATTAGTCTTAAAGTTTTCTTCATCTTATTGGAGTTTTTATATCAATTATCTATGTTTCTTCTTACGCGGGAAAATCATGCGATAATCCACGTCGCATTTGCCCTCCGAGATGGCGCGCAGTTTGCCTTGCAACAGGGTCTTGCGAAGTGGAGCGATGCGATCCACATGGACATGGCCTTGCAAATGGTCATATTCGTGTTGGATGATACGGGAGCGGATGCCTTCAAACACCTCTTCATGCTCTTGGAAGTTCTCATCGAGGTATTTGATACGTATCTTTTCAGGGCGCATCACCTCTTCGTAGATATTGGGCAAGCTGAGGCAGCCTTCCTTGAAAGGCACTGTCTCACCAAAAGCTTCGAGGAGTTCGGCATTGATGAAAACCTGCTTGAAGTCCTTGGCATCCGGATAGTCGGGATAGAATGGATTGCCGTCAACAATAAACAGGCGGATAGATTTGTTGACCTGAGGGGCAGCCAAGCCGACGCCTTCGGAATGAGTCAAGGTTTCCCACATATCATTCAGCAAGGTTTCCAATTCAGGATAGTCAGCGGTGATGGGCTGAGCTATGGCTTTCAGGGTGGGGTGACCGTATGCTACAATAGGAAGTATCATTGTTGAATTGTTGATTGTTGATTCGTTGAATTGTTTTTGGATTCCATGAAGGATTGAAGGATGATGGTGGCGGCAATGGTGTCGACAAGTTCCTTGTCCTGACGTTTCGATTTGCTGAGGCCCGCGTCAATCATGGTCTGGTGCGCCATCACTGAAGTGAAACGTTCATCGTAACGCACTATCTTCATGTCGGGCAGGAGCTTCTTCAAGCGGTTGACAATAGGCTCGATGTACTTGGAGCAGTCGGAAGGGTTGTTCTTCATGTCCTTGGGCTCACCAATGACGATTTGCTCCACCTCTTCCGTCTTCAGGTAATCCAGCACAAAGTCAACAAGCTTGTGCGACTCCACCGTAGTCAGCCCGTTCGCGATGATCTGCAAAGGGTCGGTGACTGCGATGCCGCTGCGTTTGCGTCCAAGGTCGATTGCCATTATCCTTGCCATGTCCTTCAATTTGAGGTGCAAAATTACACAATTTTATGCAGTTGGCGGAATAATGGGACAAAAAAAATCCTTCGGCCTCCAGGCCGAAGGATTCTGTAGAGACGTTTCCCGAAACGTCTCAATCATGCCGATATCAGAGACGTTTCATGAAACGTCTCTACAGTGGTTATTCCACCACAAATTTCCGCGTGGCATCACCCACGGTGATGAAATACACACCCTTAGGAAGATTGCGCACGTCGATTTGTTGTTTTTCCGTCGTGATTTGGCCTTCCATCAGGGTTTGGCCGAGGGGATTCATTATGCAGTAGGTTTCCCCCTGTAGAGACGTGGCGCGCCGCGTCTCTACAAACAAAACATTGTTTGCAGGATTCGGGTAAACGGTTAAGGTCCTTGTGGCTCCTGAGCCTGTCGAAGGACCATTTTCCTCCACGCCCACGATTCCGCTGTCCGAACGGTTGGAAAAGGCCAATTCTTCGTAGTCGCGATTCTTTGCGTCGTTAAACACCGCGGCCACGATGCCATAGTCACCTTCGAACAAGTCCATGTTGTATTTGCCAAGGTGGACCTGGGCGCTGAGCTGGTCGATGGCGACGAACTCGCCCGTGCCCTCATTGAAACGTCCGATGCGGTAGGCCGCTACCGAATAGGACGAACCTTCTTCGATGAACGGGTCTTCCCACGTGAAGTTCATGAGGCTCGGATTGTTGATGTCGGGCGAAATGATGGTGTTGAACGTGCCGAACCGATAACTCGGAATGGGACACTCCGTGCCGTCGCTCGCAATGCCTGTGATGCGGTAGATACGCGCAGCGTTTTCGCTACCGATGTTATCCAAAAACTGTCCGTCCAAGTAAGGCGCTGTCCCTACGACCATGCCATCGCGATCAATCTTCACTGAGCTGATGTACTCGGCTTGCTCGGGAGTGGTCTGCCACAAAACCCTGTTCTTGTTGGTGGCAGGGTCTACGCCGGAGCGGTAAATCTCGACGTTATCTCGGACGATGAACGTACGAGTGGCGGTACCACAAGGCCCGGTGATTTCGACAGAGTAGGTACCGGTTTGTGTTACGGTTATTGATTTTGTCGTTTCGCCTGTAGACCACTGGAAGCTGTAGAAATAAGGCCAGTCAAGGGGATAGTCGATGGTATCTTGCCCAACAGATTCAAGTTCAGTTAGCTCACCTTGATGCTTCCATACATGGTGTGTAAAGCTACCTGGAACTGGAGAATTGACGTATTCTATCACAAAATCATGGTAAAATCCCTCACAACCACTGTACGAAATGACCACCGTACCTTCCCCTAGTGGTTCAACAATGAAAGGATTGGCGTGTTCTTGTAACCCGCCTCCTGACCAATGAAAATTTTCACAGCCGTCTTGAGCATAGATGATGACTCGTTGGTTGTCTGGTAAACAAAGGTACATATCTTCCGGATAATCGGCGATATACAAAATGATATCGTCTTGTGCAAAGGTCAACAACATATTGCTGACCAACATCATTGTAAGTAATACGAGCTTTTTCATACTTTTACCCTTTCTTTTTTTTGATTAGTAATTAATTGTTATTGTTTGAACTAGATTATTGCTTTTTCTTTTTCCATCAACTTCCGCTCTCGTTCAGAAAAAGCAATAAGAAAGGCGTGAAAACTTTTTGCATTACCTTCAACTGCGGATTATTTCTGGACTACCGATCGGAAAGGTAAGTGCAAAAGCCCACGCCATAGCGTGAACTTTCGTCACTTATTCTCTTCCGATGAAAGTGTCCAGTTTTCAGTTGAGAGAACAAGAGCGTAAAGCTCAGGGGGTTAATTATGTCAGGTTATTCGTTTGTCTTTTCTTTTATCAATCTGTTTTATCTTGTTGGTTTATAATAATTTCAACTCTTCTTCATTCAATCCAGTCGTGGCCAAGATGACGGCATCGTCAACGCCTGCGGCTTTCAGCTTACGGGCTATATCTAAGGCTTTTTTCCTTTCACCTTCTCTCAATCCTTCTTCCTTGCCTTCTCTCAAGCCTTCTTCCTTGCCTTCGCGGAAGTGCTTCACATTACTATTATTAATGTCGTTGTAATCAAACAAGGACTTTTCGTATTGCCTCCGCTCGTTGGGCTGCATCTTGTCAATCTCGGCATGGCGGAACAGCGAGGTGAACACCCTTTCCTGCAATGCGGCAGGGCGTTCCATCAACCTTGAAAGGTTGCGCAACACAAACAGCCACTTATCGTACAAGGTCACTAACTCGTCCTCTTTCTTGTTGAACTTCGGCAACTCTATGGTGATGAACGACAGCTTGTCGTAGAACACCTCCTTGGTCGCCACGTTCATCAACTTGGCCTCGTGATGCACGTCGTCGCTACTCTTGTCGAAGATGAAGTTCAGAATACCAATCGTATAGACGGGGTTCAGCTTATAGTCCCAGTCACCGCGCTTGGCCTGTTCTCGGATGGGGAAAGTTGAATAATAGACCATTCGATCGGTGAAGTAGTCCTGGTCCACATTCTGCATCTCCACAATGATATGGTCGCCCTTGTCGGTGGTGCAATACACATCAAAGATGGCTCGGCGTGAATACACCACCTCGTCAAGATGTTCCGAATTCTGGTAGGTGACATCCGTGATATGGTGCCTGCCTTCGAAAAGGGCGTTCAAGAACGAAATCAAGTATTCCTTGTTCAGTTCGCTGCCAAAGATGTACTTGAAGCCGAAATCCGTGTATGGGCTGATGTATCGCTGTCCGTCCATGGCTTGATGAAGTTTATTGTGCAAAACTACACATTTTTTTGAAATGTTGGCACAAATAAACAAAAAAAGAGGCTCTCTCGAACCTCTTCTTCTCAGGGTGGAATGTGGGATTCGAACCCACGACCCACGGAACCACAATCCGGTACTCTAACCAGCTGAGCTAAATCCACCATCTGATTTGCGGGTGCAAAAATACAACATTTTTCCGAATCGGCGATGCTTTTTGAACAATTTTTTCGATTTTTCTTTTTTTCGACCCAAAATCAAGGGCGAAATCCGTATTTTTGACGGCGCAAACAAAGGTGCATCATGAACGGCAAACCAAAACAAATCCAATCTCCCAAAGCTCTGGCCTGGAAGCGGTTCCGCAGCAACAAGCTCGGAATGGTTTCTTGTGGTTTCGTACTGCTTTGGGCTCTGATGGCTTTGTTTGCCTACCTCATCATTCCCGACAAAACCCCTAACGCCAACCGGCAAATCCTCGAAATCAGCACCAAGAAACCCGGCTTTGAGGTCGACATGCTAATGATTCCGAAGGAAACACCGCCACAAAAAACACCTTTTTTCGAATTTCTGTTCAACGGGCGACCCGACGACTGCATTTATTTGCCTTTTGATAGCCTGCATATTAATAAAGAAACAACGACGGTTTTTCTGTATCAGGCAGAAGGATCCTCAAGTGTAAGAACTGAGACTGTCGATAATAAAGAACTTCTGGCAAGCGGCGTTTCGACCCTTCGACAAGCTCAGGGCTCAACGACCGCGGGGTTCAACTCTGCGGAAGAAGCGGACACCTATATAAGAAGTCATTGCGTGAAACACCGCAAATTCCTATTGGGCACCGACCAATTTGGCCGCGACTTCCTCAGCCGTCTGGTTTTGGGTAGCCGGATTAGCCTGACGGTGGGCTTTATCGCTGTGCTGCTCAGCTTGATGATTGGCATCGTGATGGGTAGCTTGGGCGGTTTCTTCCGTGGCAAGGTCGACGACATCGTGGTGTGGTTCATCAACGTGGTGTGGTCCATCCCTACCCTTCTCCTGGTCATTGCCATCACATTCGCCTTGGGCAAGGGCATCGCGCAGGTTTTCATCGCTGTCGGTTTGACCATGTGGGTGGAGGTAGCACGCATCGTGCGCGGACAAATTCTCTCTATCCGCGAAACGACCTTTGTGGAGGCTGGCAAGGCTTTGGGCTTCAAAAACCTGCGCATCATCTTCAAACACATCTTGCCTAACATCCTCAACCCCATCATCGTGGTATCGGCTGCCAATTTTGCTTCTGCTATCTTGCTTGAGGCGGGCTTGAGTTTCTTGGGTATTGGAGTGCAACCGCCTATGCCTTCATGGGGTAGTATGATCAAAGAAAACTACGCCTTCATCATCTTGGACGCTGCTTATTTGGCCATTTTGCCAGGTATTGCCATAATGCTGCTCGTGCTTGCCTTTATGCTTATCGGCAACGCATTGCGCGAGGCACTGGATGTAAAGAATTAATTCGGAATGCTGAATAAGGAATGTGGAATAGTGCAAAGCGCCAATGGGTTTCGCACTAATTCATAATTCAGCATTGACTTCGTCGAATACTTCGTATTTCAACATTCATAATTCAAATAAAAGTTGTATCTTTGCGCCCTCAAAAACGCGGGTGTGGCGGAATTGGTAGACGCGCTAGACTTAGGATCTAGTTTCTCACGAAGTAAGGGTTCGAGTCCCTTCATCCGCACAAATTAAAGACAATCAATAACTTAAAAATGAATATCACACAAAGCACAAAAGGAGACAACCTTATCTCCATCAAAATCAATGTTGAGAAGGCTGATTACGAAGAAATGGTCGAAAAGACCCTGAAGCAGATGCGCCAAAGAGCCAATGTGCCTGGTTTCCGTCCCGGTATGGTACCTATGGGCATGATCAAGAAGATGTACGGCGCCAGCGCGAAAATGGAAGCCTTGAACAACATTGTTTCGGACAACCTCAACAAGCATATCATCGACAACAAACTCGACCTCCTTGGCTATCCGCTCAACGACACTGAGATGCAGCAGCCTACCGATCTCGAGAAGGAAGAGAATATTGACTTTTACTTTGAAGCCGCCCTGCGTCCTGAAATCAACGTTGACTTCACCAACACCATGGTCGACTTCTACCATATCGTCCCTACCGATGAGGAAGTGGACAAGGTCGTTGAAGACCTTTTGGAACGCAACCCTAACACCAGCCATCCCGAGACCGTCGGCGAGGACGACCGCCTCGAAATCAAGATCCGTGAAGCCAAGAACGGCAAGGAAGTGGAAGGCGGCTTCGAAAAAGACGGCCTTTACTTCAATATGAGCCAAATCAAGAACAAGACCCAGCGTAAGAAATTCATTGACAAGGAAGTGGGATCCGAGTTCATCATCAACTTCGCCAAGGTATTCGGTTCGGAAGAAGAAGCTGCCAAGATTTTGGGCGAAGGTGCTCCCGCCGCCAGCGACTTCAACATCATCATCGACGATGCCATCCGCAACGAGAAACCCGAGCTGGATGAGGACTTCTTCAAGAAGATCTTCCCCGACAAGGAAATCAAGGAACTCGATGCCTTCAAACAAGCCGTCAAGGCCGAGATGGAGAAACAGCATGAAGCCGAGGTCGACCCCATCCTCTTCAACAAGATGGTTGACGAGCTGGTGGCCGCCGTTCATTTCGACCTGCCCGACGTTTTCATGAAGCGTTGGTTGGTGGAGAACAGCCAAGGCAATATCACTGCGGAGGACGTGGAGAAGAACTACGAAAAAGACTATGTGAAAGGGATTCGTTGGCAGCTCATTGAAGACAGCATCGTGAAAGCCAATCCCGAGCTCATCATCAAAGATGAAGAGGTCAAGAACTTTGTGTTGAAGCAGATCTTCCCCGGCATTGACTATGCAACCCTTGAAGATGATATGAAGGCCAATCTCGACAAGATTGCTGCCAATTACCTCAAGGATGAAAAACAAGTCGAGCACCTCAAAAACCAACTTGCCGACATCAAAATGACTGCTTTCCTAAAGGGCAAGATGAATATCAACTACACTGAAACCACTTCTTCCGATTTTATGAAGAAGCTGGAAGAGGATCGGAAAACAAAATAAACTATGGCTTATGACTATGGCCTATGGCTTGCCATCTACAATGGGGCAGCCATAGGCCATTAACTTTAGACCACAGGCAACTCAATAACTCTTTAACTCAAAAACTCTCCTAACAAATGAACAACGAATTTTTCAAATACGCCACCAAGCACGTCGGACTGAGCACCCTCGGTCTTGAGCAATACATCTCCAAAATCAATAACAGTGGCTACATCAGCCCCACCGTCATCGAGGAACGTCAACTCAACGTGGCCCAGATGGATGTGTTCAGCCGCTTGATGATGGATCGCATCATCTTCCTCGGCACCGCCATCGACGACTATGTGGCCAACATCATCCAAGCCCAGTTGCTCTTCCTTGAGTCGACCGACTCGAAGCGCGACATCCAGATTTACCTCAACTCACCTGGCGGAAGCGTGTATGCTGGTTTGGGCATCTACGACACCATGCAGTTCATCAGTCCCGACGTGGCTACCATCTGCACTGGCATGGCCGCTTCGATGGCCGCCGTGCTGATGTGCGCCGGCACCAAAGGCAAACGCTCAGCCCTGCCCCACTCCCGCATCATGATTCACCAGCCTATGGGCGGTGTGGAAGGTCAAGCCACCGAGATCGAAATCACGGCCCGCGAGATTCAGAAACTGAAGAAAGAATTGTACGAAATCATCGCCAAGCACTCAGGGCAAACCTACGACAAGGTGTGGGCCGACAGCGACCGCGACTATTGGATGACCGCCGCCGAAGCCAAGGAATACGGCATGATCGACGAGGTACTCATCAAGAAACAAGCCTAACACGATGGCAAAGAAATCAGGTGTTTGTGCATTTTGCGGCAGGAAAGCCAGCGAGGTCAGGCTGCTTATCCAAGGCATAGAGGCTGAGATTTGCGACAGCTGTGCCGAGCAGGCCCATGCCATTGTCAAGGAACAGTTCGGTGAGCGCAAACAAGGCCAAGGTTTCGACTCCAAAGGAATCACCCTGAAGAAGCCCGCCGAAATCAAGCGTTTCCTCGACCAGTATGTGATCGGGCAAGATGATGCCAAACGCACCTTGGCCGTGGCTGTCTACAATCACTACAAGCGCATCAGCCAGAAAGTGGAAGCCGATGAGGTGGAGATCGAGAAATCGAACATCATCCTCGTGGGTGAGACTGGCACAGGCAAGACCCTACTGGCCCGCACCATCGCCAAGATGCTCAACGTGCCCTTCGCCATCGCTGACGCTACTGTGCTCACAGAGGCAGGTTACGTGGGAGAAGACGTGGAAAACATCCTCGTTAAACTATTGCAAGCCGCCGATTACGATGTTGCCGCCACCGAGCGTGGTATTGTCTTCATCGATGAAATCGACAAGATTGCCCGCAAGAGCGACAACCCCAGCATCACCCGCGACGTGTCTGGGGAAGGTGTGCAGCAGGCCATGCTGAAGCTGCTGGAAGGCTCGGTTGTCAACGTGCCGCCTCAAGGCGGACGCAAACACCCCGAGCAGAAGATGATTGCCGTCAACACGAAAGACATCCTCTTCATCGCTGGTGGTGCCTTCGACGGCATCGAGCGTCTCATCGCCGCTCGCAAGCGTACCAACGTCATCGGCTACGGTGCAGGCGGCAATGAAGCCATCGACAAGGACAACATGTTGCAATACCTCTCACCCGCTGACCTGAAGAAATACGGCCTTATCCCTGAGATTGTCGGCCGTCTTCCGGTCATCACCCACCTTAACCCTTTGGACAAAGATGCACTGAAACGTATCCTCACCGAGCCGAAGAATGCCTTGGTGAAGCAGTTCCAAAAGCTTTTTGCCATGGATCACATCAACTTGGTCATTCAAGATGAGGTGCTCGACTTTGTGGTGGAGAAGGCCATCGAGTTCAAGGTTGGCGCACGCGGATTGCGTTCCATCATGGAAGCCATCCTAAACGATGCCATGTTTGAGATGCCTTCCGACATCAAAGCCACCGAGTTGGTTGTCGACCGCGCCTACGCTGAGGCAAAACTTGAAAAATCAGGTTTGCAAAAGCTTCATGTGGGAGATTGATAGCCAAACAGTTTCATCAAAAAAAAGCATCAAGCTGCGGCTTGATGCTTTTTTTGGCACAATACTTGCATAGTTCTGAGCGTTGAATTAAGAAAAGAAGAACGCCATGAAAAGAATAGTCTTGATTGTAGTGATTGCCTTGATGTGCCTCACGGGGTATTCCCAAATGATTGCCAAAGGCGATTCAGCCAAAAAGAAAGCTCTCGTTGTCAAAAAGCACCCAACTCACAAGCCCCAATCGGCAGTGGTGGATTTCTCCGACCCCGCCGAACCCACCACAGGAAGCGTAGTTTACGGCCGCATCGATGAGAACGGCGACACCACACTTGTTGTCTACCTGCCCGAAGTCAACATCGACCTGATGCAACGCTACCTACAAATCACCGACACGCGCCAAGGCCGCCGTCTGGCCAGCAATGTGAGAAAGGTGTTCCCCTATGCCAAACTGGCTGGAGCGAAGATGCAAGAGTACGACTCGATTCTGGCAAACGTCTCCGACAAGAACGAGCGTAAGCGCCTGATGAAACAAGCCGAGGATGAAATCACCGAACAATACACCGAGGAGCTGAAGAACCTTACCATCGCACAAGGGCTCATTCTCGTCCGACTCATCGACCGTGAGACAGGCAACACCAGCTATAAAGTCGTCCAAGAGCTGCGTGGCAAGGTGCGCGCCTTCTTCTACCAAGGCTTCGCGCGACTATGGGGCTACAACCTCAAGGCTGAATACGACCCGCACAACAACCCCGAGGATGATGACATCGAGACCATCATGACCCTCCTAGAACGTGGAGTGATTTAATTCCACTACAACAACATAAGAAAAGGTGTCGCCTCAGCTGAGATGACACCTTTTTTCATTATCAAATGCTCTGCACCATTGCAAGGAATGATAGTGATTCGATAGTTACCAACTTGAAGAAGAAACATTGTTATCCACAGCATTCTCTTCAGTCTCCTCATCAGGCAGTACCTCCTTGGCGTAGTCCTTCACCAAATCGAAGCCACGATAGACGTAAGGCACAGTCTGCTCAATGTAAGGATATAACTTCGATTTTTCTTTGACTTCTGGCTTCACCACACCCAACAATTGGAAATTGTTGAGCACCATCAACAGGACACTGCACAGCAAAACGCCTTTGATGATTCCAAACAAGAATCCACCCAACTTGTCGAAAAAGCCCAAATTCATGGATTTCACCCACTTCGAGACAAGCTTCCCGATGAGGTTGACCAAAACCACCAGTATGATGAACGTCAGCACAAAAGCAACAGTGTTGAGGTATTTTGGGTCGATTTCCATAAAATCCTGCATGTGGGCTGCAGTGAAATCGGAAAAATGCATGGCCCCGTAAATACCGGCACAGAAAGCCAACAAGGTGACAACCTCAATGATGAGACCCTTGCACAGGCCTTTAAAACCAAAGAGGAAAAGGATGATAGCGATGATTATGTCTAAGTAGTTCATTTTTGAATGTGGAATGTGGAATGCGGAATGTGGAATGGCAAATTCATTCCGCATTCATAATTCATCATTTTGAATAATATAGAATCATTCGCTCAATGGCACGTTGGCAGACAGGGCAAAACTCGTGGCCATTGAATGTCTTCATTAAACAGTCCATGTGGGGGCTATAGACACCCTCAGGCTCATAGCCACCGCCCTCAAATACGCCTATCGTATTCTCATATTTTTTCTCACGCGGTGTGGGAACAGGCGTTTTCTTGTCCATCATATCCTTCCATTTCGCATCAAAGTTAACAAGAGTGGTGAGGTTGGGTTCCCAAGGCTCCAAATCATTGTTGTACATGTCGCCATAGGTGTCATCATTGTAGTACTCATCGGCCAAGCCCGCGAAACCATGACCGAACTCATGTATGATAACATCGCTCGAAAAGCCGTTGCTGCTGGCACTCGAGCAATAAAAGTTGTAGATTCCGCCTCCACCGTATTTCTCCGTGTTGACAAGGATATAAATCTGGTCGTATGGCACCTGTCCCGCCAAATCACGTATGTCGCGGTTGTCGGTGCTCATGCAGTAGCGTTCCGAGTCAAAGGTCCAGAAGCTGAAGCGCATTACGGTGTTCTTGTATATATGATCGCCTGGCATGGTGCAACCACTTTCGGCAGAAGGAGCCATAACACCACGGATGTTAAAGCTCTCTCGGTAGCGGTCATAAGGTGCATAGCCGAACATGCTCTCCACAAAGAAATCGCAATCCTTGATGAATTTGCCCATCTCGGCCTGGGTATAACCTTCAGGAAGGATGACAACGTCGACAGCCTGGGTAACGTCCTTGTTACCAATCCAAGCCTCATAGACGGGCAAATCGAGCTTGTCGTAGTCGCGGATGAAGTAGTCATCAGGACTCACGGTAAAGCGCATACCCTCCTTGAGTTGGCCTTCCCAGGTTTTATAGCATAAAGCGATGTCAATTTTAACCTTGGGGAAAGGCACGATGACCGACTCATCGAAAGTCTTGGTGATCTGCTTGGCCTCATCGGTGGTTTGCCATTCACCAAAGAGGTTTTGATAGCCCTTGGAAAACAACAGCTTATCCGTTCCCGCCTCGTATACCTTAACGATATAGCTACCAAACTCCAAACCATCGATGAGGTTGGTTTTGGAACCACTCCAATAGGGTTCGCGGATGAGTTCCTTCAAGGAATAACTGGTCACATCACAGTTGCCAGTGAGGCAATAATCGACACGCAGCGAGGCTGCAGTGAAATACTGGTCGAATTGAGCCCATGCCAAGCAAGGCATGAAGACAAACAGAAAAAACAGGCTTTTTTTCATAGATTTACTGTTTTTGCATCGTAATTTTGCACAAAAGTATACATTTTTTCAAAAAATCCCTATCTTTGTCCCGCAAAAAACACTTTTAACCATGAAAACAAAAGCTTTACTCATCACATTGATGGCCGTAGCACTGGCGGCCTGCAACAACACTCCCCAACCAAGCGAGAACGGGGACATGGACAACACTATTGTAGAGAACACTGTTTCTCAATTAATTACCATCACTCCTGAAGGCATTGGCGACCTCATGATAGGTGCCACGATTCCCGAATCCATTCCTGGCTACGAAATCAATCCTACCACCATTGTCTATGAAGAAGACATTGAAGACCTCGAATACCAAGTCTTTAAAGACGGAGAGCCTGTCCTCTCACTGTTCCCCACTTATGAAGATGAATCCGACGTGCCTAGCGATAAAATCAGGAGCATCTCGATTTACAGCCAGCAATATGTCACGCCCGATCAGTTCCATGTGGGTACCAACATTCAAGACATCTTGAAAAAAGAAGGTGTGAAGACCTATTTCGACAAAGAGGATTTCTTTGTTTACGACAATGGCATCCTGTACATCGTAAGCCCTGAAGACTATGACGGTGAGTTGCCCGAGGTGCAATTCGACATCCCTGTGGAGATTGAACAACCCACCTTCAAGGCAGACGCACAAGTGAAAGAGATTCAAATTATCGGATCAATGGATTAAAAACAGGATGTGGTTTGAGAAAGCATAGACACACTCAGCCTCATCTCGGTACAACAAAATCAAAAAGGCCTTTGATAATATCAAAGGCCTTTTTGTCTAGGGATCTTAAAAACACTCTATTCGTAATATTCGATGCTGCGAGTCTCTTCATAGTCTTCGGTGTTCTCCATGTCCGCTAAGGTTACCTTTACCGCACGTCGAATCCAGTTGCCATGACTGTCGAAATCAAGATAGCTGTATTCCGTAATTGACCAGAGGGGCAACTCATCTTCTTCATCTTCAAAACCACCAATATATTCGCTGAGCTTCACCAAGTGACCTTCGGCATCGTACTCGTAATCGTTTCTCCACACGGTACCCTCCTCAAAGCCTGAAGCACTCACCACCCGACCATCGCTCCATGTGAGTTCCGACATACCTTCCACGCCCGTAATGGACGCGACTCGGCCTTCCTCATCACGTTCCCACTTGGCGTATTCCACAAAGCCTTCATCTCCATCCAAGTCACGGTAAGCCTGGTCGATGGCAAAGGGGTTATAATCACCAATGCTCACCATCGTGCCTTGACGGTCGAATTCGACATTGTTGCAATGCTTCACCGGACCTTGCAAGTCCCAATAGGTCAAATCGGGAGTAATGGTCACCGTTGCGGTTTCTTTTGTACTGTTTTCACATGAGACACTAACTAAGAGCATCATCACACAAGCCGACAGTAATAACTTGATGTTTTTCATGATTGTATGTTTTTTATTGGTTTTCAATAATTATCCACCATATACACCACATGGGTTGAACTTAACAGGCTTGTTCAACCCTTTATTGCAGAAGTCAACACCATCAATAGGAGTAATGTAGTAGCCTTCATTGCCAAAGTCAGCATAACGCATCTCAAAAACACCTTGGCTATTCACATTTGTGGTGTTGATCCCCTCGCCAGTATATTCCATACGAGTGGTAAACTCATACCCAAAAACAAAAACCATCTCATCCCAATCCTCATCGATGAGCCAGAAACGACCTTGTAGCTCCTCCAACTTCTCACTAAGATAATAGCCCAAGACATACCGCATCTTCCAGTCATCGGTGAAGAACAGCTGATAGACCACATCAGCACTTTGGCCATGGTCGACATATTCAAGATCTCTTTCCAAGTTATACAACGGAACCTCATGCTTGTCGCCTTGAGCGTCGACACCATAAATCGTAGTGTATTCATAATAAATGTTGCCTTCACCATCATCCCAAGGGCCACCTGGTCCGGCCTCGAACTTATCGATAGGTTCCATAGGGACCTCTGTCACTTCCAAGTCGCCCGTGACAACAGTGTTCGAGAGGCTCAGCATCTGCACCTTGTCATTGTCAGTCAGCACACAAAGGATAGGATTGAAATCCTGACCGATGTCGGCAATGATAAAGTCCTTTGGCGAACCTTGCAAACCCTCCACCTGGATGGGATAGTCTGGCAAACGGTATGAGTCCTTGTCAGTGAAGCCAAGTGGTAGGATCTCTTCTTCAAGAAAAGTCAGCCACAGTCCTCCATCCTTGATTTCACCAATGATAACCGGCTGGTTTTCATCTATGGCATAATAGTTCTTTGTCAATGCCACTTCTGTTGTTTTACTATTGGTCACCGTTGGTCTTGCAACCGACTGATTACCATTCTTTTCCTTCTTTCCCAGCAAACCATTGCAGGCTGTAGTCAGGATAAGAAGTCCCAAAGATAATGCAAGGCAAATGTGTCTCATAAAGATTCTTTTATTGATGATTGATTCTACAAAAGTAGTAAAAAACCAATAAACCATTGAAAAAAGCACTATTTTTGCCCTAAAAATAACCCGATGTCCACTGCCCTATTATCCATCCGCAAACTTAAGGTAGCCTTCAAACATGAAAACCAATGGGTCGAAGCCGTGCATGGCATCGACATGGATGTGATTGCTGGCAGGACGTTGGGGCTGGTGGGCGAGTCGGGCTCAGGCAAGTCAGTGAGCTCTTTGGCGGTGATGCGGCTGCTCAACGAAAAAACGAGCCACATCGAGGCCGACAGCATCCAAATCGAAGGCGAGGAAATCAAAGACTTCGGTGAGAGCCAAATGGCCGAAGTGCGTGGAAAGCGCATCGCCATGATCTTCCAAGAGCCCATGACCTCACTCAACCCCGTCTACAAATGCGGCTATCAGGTGACTGAGATGATAAGGCAACACGAGGCCGTGAGTCAAGTGGAAGCCAAGAAACGGGTCGTTGAACTGTTCAAGCAGGTGATGCTTCCCCGTCCAGAAGCCATATACGACAGCTATCCCCATGAACTATCAGGAGGGCAGAAGCAACGGGTGATGATTGCCATGGCTATCGCTTGCCATCCCAAGCTACTCATTGCCGATGAGCCCACTACGGCCTTGGACGTGACCGTACAAAAAGAGATTTTGAAGCTATTGCGCCAGTTGCAAGCTGAAACGGGCATGGGCATGATTTTCATCACCCATGACTTAGGCGTGGTAGCAGAGATTGCCGATGACGTTGCTGTGATGCACAACGGCGAGATATTGGAAAGCGGCACGGTGCGTGACATCCTCAGCCATCCGAAGCACCCTTACACGCAAGGTCTTTTGGCCTGCCGTCCGCCGATGGATGTGCGTCTCAAAAGGCTGCCCATTGTCAAGGAGTTTCTTGACGGGCAATGGCAAGGCGGCAAGGAGCAAATCTTGCACGACCTGCAAATCACGGCTAATGAGCGACAAGTGCATCTTGAACGGCTCTATAGTCATCCGCCACTCTTGCGTGTGGAAAACCTAAAGACTTGGTACCCACTAAGGAAAGGCGTGTTTGGTCGTGTCTACGACCACGTGAAGGCCGTCGATGATGTAAGTCTTGAAGTCTACGAGGGTGAGACCCTTGGGCTCGTGGGCGAGTCGGGGTGTGGCAAGACCACGTTGGGTCGCAGTATTCTGCGACTGGCAGAGCCCACAGAGGGCAAAGTGTGGTTCGACGGTGTTGATGTGACGGCTTTAGAGGGTCAATCTTTGCGCGACTTCCGCAAGCAAGCCCAGATTGTGTTTCAAGACCCCTACTCTTCCCTCAACCCTCGCATTACCATTGGAGAAGCCATTGCCGAGCCGATGCTAGTACATAGCATTGAAAAGGATAAGAAAAAAAGTCGTGCTATGGCTTGTGACTTGTTGGAACAAGTGGGATTGCAAGCCTCGCATTACGACCGTTATCCGCACGAGTTCTCAGGAGGCCAACGGCAACGCATTTGCATTGCCCGCGCCTTGGCGGTCAACCCGCGCTTGGTTATATGCGATGAGTCGGTGTCAGCCTTAGACGTATCGGTCCAGGCGCAGGTCTTAAACCTGCTGAATCGACTGAAAGAGGAGCGTCACCTCACTTACATCTTCATTTCACACGACCTAAGCGTGGTGCGCTTTATGAGCGACCGCGTGGTGGTGATGTATAACGGAAAGCCTGTGGAGATGAATGATGCCGATGAATTGTTTGAGCATCCTCATAACGATTACACGAAGAAACTGATTGCAGCTTTGCCTGGAAGACGGGAAACAAAAATAGGCTGACGACTTACATCGCCAGCCTATCTATTTCAACAAAATTGTCGTTTCCTTGTGTTTTATTCCTCACGGCGCTTTTTGGCTACCATGTAGGCTGCACCAAGGCCAAGCAGAACGGCAACGCCGCTGCCAAGAGGGGCATTCTGATTGCCTGTTTCGTTATGGCCAGGGATAATAGGCGTAATTATGCCACCCTCACGATCACCGTAGACACCCGAAGTGGGCTCAGAAGCACCGCGTTGGAACAGACCACCGTCATTGTTTGCAAAAGATGTCAAGGTCAAACCGAGAACGATTGCGATTGTCAATGCTAATTTTTTCATTTTTTGTAATTCAGTATTAATATTTTGTTTATTCTATTCTTCTTGATTCGGGCTGCAAAAATAGTAATTATTTTGATACGAAGATGATTTTTTGAGATTTTTTTTCGATTTTTTCTCGTTGACTATGGCTGATGGCCTATGGCTTAGCTTTAAAAGCGAGCCATAGACCATTACATTAGCCATGTTCCATTATTATCTCACGACCTTTTGGACTTTCCAGTCAGTCGAATTGTTTTTATCCACCAAACTGATTGGTTATTTCTTGATAAGTTTGCCAGGCTTGGTGTTGCGGCGGGCTTTCGAATCTCCCGTCTGGAAGACTAAGGTCTTATCCTCATCGCTGGTGGAGAAGTACATGATGCCATATCCGGGTTCAAACGCATCAAAGTTACCAAACCACTCACCGTCATACTCCGTCATACCGTAGTCGGTTTGGATTTGGTCACCTTCTGAAGCCTCGAAATCGGCAAGGGCAGTACTGACCTCTATTGCCACGGCGCTCGGGAAGCCAATATAGTTCCAACCGTTATGGATGTTGATTTCGAAATCGCCGACATTGGCAGGCGTACCCGTCAGCTCAACCGTGCAGTCAGTAATAACATTAACGAAGTATCCCTTCTCGTTCTCTAAACCGATATCATCCAAGTCACCGAACCACTCCGCGCCGTCATACTCCGTCATGTTTTCCTCAGACTGGATTTCCGTAGCGTTCTCACCAAGCGATGCCTTCAGCATGTCAAGCATCTCGACCGGATCCTCTACCGCAAGGTATGTGCTGATCAAATTCCAACCAGCAGTCAGTTCGATGGTCTGAGTGACGGTTTCAGAACCAGCTGTTTGTACAAAGAAGTCAAGGAAGAAGTTGTATCCAGCATTAATGTTGGTCTTTGCATAAGCTCCAAATGCAGTGCCGTTAAATGCAAAAGCTCTGCTTGTATTATTCTTGTTGGTAATAACAAAGCCAGAATAATTAGGCACCAATCCAGATTCTGACGTACTTAATTCAATTGTCCATTCTGTGTTATTACCACCAGTAGCGAAATTGGTACCACTTGTATAACCAATCACCTGACCATTTGCATTCGTGAATGTGTAA
Source organism: uncultured Bacteroidia bacterium (assembly GCA_902771635.1). Classification (GTDB taxonomy): domain Bacteria; phylum Bacteroidota; class Bacteroidia; order Bacteroidales; family F082; genus Limimorpha. The sequence goes on from CACXXW010000021.1 coordinate 19,014, forward strand.
CCATCTTCAGTCACATTAACAGTCCAATAATAGGTATCTTCAGAAGCGGTAATAGTCGCAGGAAGGATCTCGTCAGTGCCAGAGGTTTCAGAGGTGAAGGCAACTCCAGTGGGTTTGCCAGAGGTCTCACCTGGCATGGCATAATATCCATCAGTATGATCTGCATCATAACGGGCGGCAATAATCACTTTGCATCCATCAGTCAATTGATCGAGGTCACTGATACGGACATAATTGCCAGCAACATATTCAATGGCCACTGCAGTAACGGTGACATTGTGATCAGGCATAGTGAAAGTATAGGCACCTGTTTCATCAATTTGAGAGGTGACATCTACACCATCCACCATCAATGATTCAATGGCATAACCTTCTTCCACATCAACACTAATCAAAACCATTGTTCCGTCAAGGATTTGCACCGAGCCTTCGCCCTCCAACAGCATCTCACTCTCATCAGCAGCATCAAAGACATAGGTATTGACATTCACCAGATTACTGACGGTCAAGGTGTATTCCTCATGCTGGACTTCAACTTCTTCAATGCTACCAATCATAGTATTATAATAGGTGCTAGAAGAGATACCAACATAATAACCCGTCACTTTTACTTGCTTGTTGTTCAAAGCCGTAATTTCATCACTATTGAGAGGATAGGAAATACTACCAATAGCAGTCGTTGCGCCACTAATGTTGGTCACGTTATAATGGGTTCCACTAATGGTAAACGTACCTTCATATTGAACATAGCTTGACAATTGGGCAGGTGTCGTGGATGCCACTCTTGCATCCATATCTGCGCCGCTCAGCACTGTGGGATCTTCTTCCACATAATTCGACTCTTCCACATAAGTAATGGAAGTGTTACTGTCAAATTCAAATACGCCGCCATAGACAACGACGGGACCCGAGAGCTTCACCACGTCACCAATGTCATAGTCGCCAGATTCAAACTCTGCGCCATAGTAATAATACACATAACCTGTGCCATCACCTAAAATGAAGCCTCTGTTGCTAATGGCCACAATAGTGCCTTGCACGGTATAGGTGCCAGCTTCAGTGATGTCGGAAATGTTATCAATCGTATTGGGATTGCCAGCTTGTGTCACCGTAACGTTCTTTGTAACAAACTGGTCGGTATTGTATGTGTAGGTAAGGGTAACGGTAGCTATGCGGGGCGAAGCAGTAGTATTGGCAGAGCAGGTGAAAGGCACCGTTGTGCCAATTGTACCCAATGTGAGCCAATCGCTTTCCGTGGCAGCAGTCAGAACGCCACCATTCACTGGATTTTCGATAGTGTATGCAATAGCACCACTTGTGGCATTATATTCAATGCTGACATTTTCAGCAGTAATGGATGGATTGCTGCTCACTATTTCCTCAATGCTGCCCAACATTGTGTTGTAATAGGTGCTGGAGGAAATGCCAACATAATATCCAGTAACCTTGACATACTTACCGTCCAAAGCCGTGATTTCTTCATCATTGAGCGGATAAGAAATGCTACCGATAGCGGTTGTTGCGCCTACAATGTCTGTAATGTTATAGTGGGTATCATTGATGGAAAACGTGCCTTCATACTGGACATAGCTTGACAATTGTGGAGGTGTGGTAGAAGCCACTCGGGCATCCATCTGCTCACCAGTAAGTACGGTGGGATCCTCTGCAACGTAATTAGAGCTAGTTGCAGTGGTAATGGTAGTTGAGTTATTGAACTCATACACACCACCATAAACAACAACGGGACCTGCCAATTTCACCATGTCACCGATGTTGTAGTCGGATTGAGTGTAATCCTGGTTATAGTAATACACATAGCCCGTACCGTCACCAACAATGAAGCCTCTTGCGCTCTTGGCAACGATGGTGCCCTGCACAGTATAGGTACCAGCTGCAGTAATTTCGGAAATATTGTTAATCGCATTGGGATTAGCTGCTTGTGTCACAATAACATTAGCGGTAGTGGTTTCGCGGTTGTAAGTGTAGGTTAGGGTAACCGTAGCCGTACGAACAACTGAAGTTTGGTTTGCAGTGCAGGTAAACGAAATCGGGCTGGTGGTGCCTTGACCAAGGGTGAGCCAATCACCTTCAGTAATGGCTGCGCTCATCGTGCCGCCATCAACACCATTGTTAACGGTGTAAGCAATCGAACCAGACACGGCATCGTATTCAACGGATACATTGTCTGCAGAGATGCTTGGAGGAACCGTACCGCCAACCATTTTCTTGTAGAAAGCGAAAGTTTGGCCGCTGATATTGTTGTTGATGGAAGTATAGCATCTCCAGTCTTGTGAATTGTAAATACCAACATAACGAGAAGTTCCCTGATGTACTAAATAGCCCGAAGTGGCATCCATCTCAAAAGTGCTGGCAGTGTTGGTACCTACGCGAACACCATTATTGGTGTTGGTGCAATACAGCCAAGCCTCAGTTGAGCCATTCGGATAGAAAGTATATCCATTAGCGGCATCACCACTGACAGTCCACTTGATAGTTGAAGCCACCGTGCTAGTGATTTCGTTACCAGTTACGGTCACTGCAACTGCTGAAGGAGCACTACCTGTGCCGTTGTTATTCGACATGGCATAGTTGCTGCCATTGTTACCCACAATAACGAAAACGTCATCCTCGGTGAGGTCGGCGAGGTTGGCAATCACCCAATGTTCATCACCAGAAACGATTTCAGTCCATTGGGCAGTCATTGTGACATTGCCATTCACTGTATATGAAGCACCAGCTTGATAAGTAGTTGTACCATCACTCCAACCATCGAAAGTATAATCAGTCTTGTTAGGTGCAGCAGCAAGGGTGATGCTTGTTCCAGCAGTAATACCAGTTACATTCTCAGGGCAACCGCTGGTACTGCCGTTGCAGTCGTAAGTAACTGTAAAGGTGGTAGGGACAGAGCCTCCTATAGTAACTACTATTTCAGTCATACGAACTTGGGAACTTGCTGACAGTGATATGTCTGCTGCACTTCCAATCCAAGTTCCAATATTGCCAGAATAAGAATATGAGCCAGTATATCCTTCTGTCAAACTAAACTTTCCAGGACCATAGTTCGAATCACCATTTCCAGTACAAGTCAACTCAACATTTGTTATGTTGCCTGCCGTAGATGCAATAGTCATAGCAGTATTGGCATAGCAACGATAATTGTCTGTACGGCTCATCGTTGACATTGAAACCGTAACACCGTCTTTTGTGACAGAGGTCTCACCTGTGTCAGTTCCCGCGGTAAAAGTTACCGTCGTTTGTCCCCTCATCCCCATAGGAATGGCGAGGAACGCTAGCAGCGCGAAAGCCGCTGCCAGGATTGTAAATCTCTTTTTCATTGTGTTGAATGTTTTAATGGATTGATATTTAATTGATTGTTTGTGTTTTTACAATTGCCCACAATTATGCAATTTAACGAGCGCAAATATAGGGATTAATTGGATAGAATAGCCGCTGGGAAAGTGGCTTTTTCCGATTTTTTATCAACGTTTTATCAACAGTGTTGATAACTTTTTTTTGAGGCTTTTACGCAAAAAAAGAGACGATGCCCATGCACCGTCTCTGATGGATTAATGTGTGTGACAATTATTACTTCAACAACACCTGCGGTCCCATGTTGAAATAGATGTCGGTGGGGATACCGGCAGCATTCACACGGTCAAGGTCGGCTTGCAGCTCAGGCTTAATGACGGTCATCTCTCCCATCCAAGCCTTGGTGGCTTCATAGTCACCATTGCCTTGGTGTTGGAGGATATCACCTGCCAATTTCTCAACAGCCACTTTCATCTTCTCAAAGTCGATGGCATACTTGCCTTGCTCGTTACGAACAAAAGCACCTTCATTCTGGAAGTAATTGAAGGTAAGCATGTTGGCTTTGCCGTGGGCACTGGCGGCACCGAAACGCACCGAGCGGAAGATGCCCGCCATGAAAGTGGTGTAGTTATCTTCCATCGTGGTGTTGGTATATTCGCCCATCTCAGCCAGTTTGGTCACGAGATAGAGGCCTAACACGTCGGCTTTAGCTTCCTCGAGGGCATTGTACTGGTTACCCAAAGCCTCACGAACGGTGCCTTTACCCGTGATGGTGTTCTTGATGCCCATGCCGTGGGCGGTCTCGTGGAACATCACATTGGCAAAGAAGGCATCAAACTTGATGTGTTCCAGCGACTCGGGGGTCATCAATTCCTTGGAGATGGGGTCAAGAATCTTGTCGAACTTGGCCTGCATGGCATTCTTAAGCTGGAGCTTGCGGGTACCGCGTTGTAGCTGCACGCGCTCATCATTGGGCAGGTTGATGGCAATGGTCTTGCTGTTGGCGTTGCAGTCACCAGCATAGTAAACCACGTCGTAAGCAGCCAAGTCAACATCAGAGCCAGGAACTTCTTTCTTGTACTGTGCTGGCACAGGCAACTGCTTCTGCAATTTAGGCACAAACGAGGCATAACGGGCCAGTTGCTTGGTCCACTCTTGATCCTTGATAAGGATAAAGGCTTCGTGCGAGGCCTTGATGCCGTAGCGGGCATCAGTGTAGTTTTCGATAGGGCCAATCACCATGTCGATGTTGTTGTTGCGCACATCCATCCACTGCATGTCACTCTCAAGGTAATCGTCGGTACGGAGAGCCTGAGCACGAAGTTTCAGATAGGTGGCAAACTCCTTGTCGCCCGCCAACTCGGAAGCTTTATCGAGCAAGGAAGCAGCCTTCTCAATTTGTTCGGCGAAATAGTCGTGATACCACACGCATTTCAACGCACCATTCTCATCGCGGACAATCATGGTGTATTGGCTGGTCTTGTTCGGGTCATCGAAGGCATTCCATTCCTCCTCGGTCATATCGGCAGGATAGAATTGAGCACCAGCGGGTTTTGCACCAATGCCTTCAACGAAAGGTTTGTTGCCATCGAGGCCATCCCAAGGGCCGTAGGCGATGGTGGCCAGTTTCTTGATGTCGGCATTGTCACCGATTTTGGCCATCAGTTCATCCTTGTCACCATAGTTCTCGTTCCAGAAGAGGCCGTCCATGATGTCGGCAGCTTCAAAGAGCAGCGGCAACATTTGTTTCTCGTTGTCGCTGAGGTGATCGATTTTGGTTGTCAGAGTGTACTCGGCGTACTTGTCTGACAGGTGGGTTTGTTCTTGAACAGGCTCTTGAACCGGTTCTGGCTTCTTGTTGTCGCAAGCGGTAAATGCAACGGCTACCATAGCGACTAATGCAAAGTACTTGATTTTCATTTTCGTTTGTAGAGTTTCCCTGCAGGAATGGAAAGACATTTGTTGTGTAAACTGCGGCGGTAGGTCTCATATCCAGACCGTAAGCGTTACAAACCGCCGTATATAACACAAATGAAACACATCCATTCTCGAAGGGAATCTTCATCAGCACCCAATTGCCCTCGAAATCACCAAGCGGAGAATCTCAGAAGTGCCTTCACCGATTTGAAGGATGCGCTGGTCGCGATAGAAGCGCTCCATGTCGAACTCCTTCAGCAGGCCATGACCGCCCATCACTTGAACGGCTTTGTCGCAGACCTCAGCTGCCACTTCGGAGCAATACAACTTCGCCATCGCCGCCTCCTTGCCGAAAGGACGGTGTTGGTCTTTAAGCCAACAGGCATGATAGAGCAGCCCTCGTGCAGCTTCAATCTTCATGGCCATGTCGGCCAACTTGAAACTCACGGCCTGGAACTTGCATACAGGCTTACCAAACTGCACACGCTTCTTGGAATATGCCAAAGCCATCTCGTAGGCACCTTGTGCACAACCCAGACCCATGGCAGCTATCGACAAACGTCCTGAATCAAGGGTGGCAAGCATAATATGGGAACCTTCTCCAGGTTGGCCCAAAATACAATCCTCGGAAAGTTTCACATCATTGAAGATGAGTTTACCCGTGTTGGAGGCACGCCACATCATTTTGTCGTGCATAGGTGTCTGGGTGAAGCCTTCTCGTTTGTTCTCGACCAACAAAGCCGTAAACTCCGGTTTGCCATCTTTTTCTCCCGAAACAGCCTGCACAGTAGTACCCAAGCTGATGGGTGTCGCACTGTTGGTGATAAAAATCTTAGAACCATTGAGATGCCAAAACGTGCCGTCAAACTTGGCGGTCGTCTTAGTGCCTCTTGAGTCGCTACCTGCGTCTTCCTCGGTCAGGCCGAAACCCCAAAGGCGATCTTTACATAACTGAGGCAAATACTTGCGTTTCTGTTCCTCTGTGCCGTAGTCTTTAATAGGGCCGATACCCAAAGAGTTGTCGGCAGCAATGGTAGCTGCGGTGGAGCCGTCCACGCGGGCAAGTTCCTCCACAGCGATGATATAACTCAGATTGTCAAGCCCTTGACCACCGTATTCCTTCGGGACGGTCATGCCCAAGAGACCTTGTTCGGCCATCTTGAGGGTCAAGCCAACATCGAAATGCTGGTCTTCGTCGTTTTCGCGGGCGACGGGTTTCACTTCCTGTTCGGCGAAGTCGCGCACACGTTGGCGGAGGGCTTCCTGTTCTTTTGTGAGGTCAAAGTTCATTTATTATTCAAAATTTAAGATTCAAAGATTCAAGATTCCAACTCTAAAAGTTGCAATTTATTATCCACCATCTGGCCTTCTTCAACAAAAATCCGCTTCACCTTGGCTTTTCCAGCGGCAACGATATTGTTCTCCATCTTCATCGCTTCCACCACCATCATTATCGTTCCCTCCTTCACCTCATCGCCCTCCTTAACATTGATTTTCACAACCTTGCCAGGCATAGGGGACACCAATTTCGATTTGTCATTCACCGACTCCTTGCATGCATAGTCCAAGGTGTCGTTCAGTTGGTCGGTACGATAGCAATTGAAATTGAGGCCATGGAAATTAATGATGGTCTTCTGTTCATTGTTCACCGAGCAGTAAACGGTCTCTGTGCGTCCGTTAAGCATAATCTTGAGTTGTCGGTTCTCATACTGAATAAACTCTACCGCGAAAGGCGTCTCCCCTACCGTTCCATTGATCCTGCCCGCTTCGGCGGCGCTGATGCTGACTGGTATCTTTTTACCTTCCACATCTACGATGAGCTGCATGTGGTAACGCCAGTAGCCGATTTCCTCCCAAACATTTTCAGGTTGATGTTCGACATGCTTTTTGCAGAAGTCATACATCAAGAAAGCGGCCACTATGTCATTCACATTTTGGGCGTTTCGGCTATCCTCCAATGCTTTGATCAAGCCATCCTGATGCGTGGTACAAAACGATGTATCTATTCTATTCGCAACAAAGTCCTCATTCTTAATCACTTCCCAAAGATAGGCCTTGTTGGTGGTCAAACCTTGGATGATGAATTCCTTCAAGGCACGACGTGCGGTTTCGATGGCACTCTGACGGTCTTTCGCATGACAAGTCAACTTGGCAATCATCGGGTCATAGGCTTCTGATATTGCACAAGGTTCATCAATGCTACTGTCTACACGAGCACCACGCACTTGAGGTTCATGATATGCTGTCACCTTGCCTGGTGTAGGCAGGAAACCATTGGCCGGGTCTTCAGCATAGATACGCAATTCGATGGCATGACCTTGCGGTTGTATGGCTTCTTGTGTCCACCCCATCTCCTTCCCTCTCGCGATGCGGATTTGCTCTTCAACGATGTCGATGCCCGTACGCATTTCAGTGACAGGATGTTCCACTTGGATTCGGGTGTTCATCTCCAAGAAATAGAAATTCAAGTCTTTGTCCACCAAAAACTCAACCGTACCCGCATTGCGGTAACCAATCGCCTTGCATAGCCTGACTGCGGTCTCACAAATCTGCTGGCGTTTTTCCTCAGTCAGCGTGGGTGACGGTGATTCCTCAATGATTTTCTGGTAGCGGCGTTGTATGGTGCATTCGCGTTCATGCAAATGGATCACATTACCGAAATGATCGGCCAAAACCTGCACCTCGATATGACGAGGATTTTCAATATACTGCTCAATGAAGACCGTGCCGTCGCCAAAATACTTCTCGGCCTCACGCGAGGCACGTTCCAACTCGGATTTCAAATCTTGCTTTTCCCAAACAATGTGCATGCCTTTGCCGCCACCACCGGCAGCCGCCTTGATGAGAACAGGGTAAGGCAATGTATCGGCCATCTGAAGAATCTCTTCATGGCTGCCCATCATGCCAAAGGTGACAGGAATACCATGCTTGACGGCAATTTTCCGCGCTTCTATCTTGTTGCCCATCAATCGCATTGAATTAGCATCAGGGCCTATAAAAATCAAGTTGTTGGCTTCGCAAGCTTCGGCCAGTTCGGGACTCTCGGAGAGAAAACCGTATCCAGGATGGATGGCATCGGCACCTGAATCCAAGGCTGCATCAATGATTTTGCGGACATTGAGATAGGTGTCTTTCAATGCTCCATTACCCAAAGGATAAGCCTCGTCAGCCATGCGGCGATATAAGGCATTGGCATCGTTGTCGGCAAAAATCGCGACAGAGGTAATATGCAGTTTCCGCAACGTCTTAATTACACGAACTGCAATTTCGCCACGGTTGGCAACTAACACCTTATTGATTCTTTTGCTGTTCATAGAAATCAAAATGATAGCGCAAAAATACAAAAAGAAAGACAACCTTTACAGATTGTCTTTCTTTTTTGTGATTGTTTGAAAAGACGTTGCGCGCAACGTCTCTACTAACAACATTAGTACACCATGAACTTCACGCTGTTGTTCTTGGCACCCTGGTTGAGACGCAGGATGTAGGAACCTGAGCTGAGGTTCTCGGCATTGATGCTGATTTGCTGTTCGCCTTCGCTCATGCGGCCCATGTTCTGGTTCATCACCATGCGGCCCGTCATGTCGAACACTTGGTAGCTGACGTTGCAGCTTTCCTTAAGGTCGAAGCTGAGGGTGGCTTGGCTGCTGACTGGGTTGGGATACATACTCAGGTTGACGTTTTCTTCGTTCGAATTCTCAGGAACACTAGCGGAAGTTTTCTTATAGTTCTCGCAGCGGAAAACGCCTCTGCCGTAGGTGGCGGCATAGATGATACCTGTGTTGTGAACGCCAGGATATTCAGTCACGAAGTCACCTTCATCGGTATGGTTCACGGTGATGGCATCTTCTCTATATGCACGCTGTTGCTTGAGTTCCATAACCGGGATCGAACCCAGAGCCTCGCTGTCAGGAGTCCAAGTGGTGAGGTCCTTCGTTCTGTAAATACCACGTTCAGTACCAATGATGACATCGCCAGTGGTCATGTCAATGACGGAGGAGTAGACAGGCATCTTGGGCAGGTTGCCTTGCTTGGAGACAAAGGTAGGCTCATCAGACAAAGCATTGGTGCTATAGAACACATAGTCTTCATTACCATAGTTACCACAGGTAACGAGAACCTTGTTGCCATCACGTGGGTCAACCGCGACAGAGGTAACGCATTGTCCATCGATGGGAAGAGTGATTTGCGTGGTGGTCACCAAGCAGTCGGGGTTAAGTATAATGGTATTATTTGGACGAGCGATATAATTACCCGTTTCACTATCAACTACAGTATTGAGATTGGAAACACGGAAGAACTTACCATCCTTGAAGCCAATAAACATATTGTCGCCATCAGACGTAATAGACATACAAAGCGGTTCTCCTTTAAAAGCGCCACCAGCTTTATCACTTGATAACAGGTACCATTCAGCTTGTTTATCAAACTGCAATGGGGTGCGAGTCATAATGAAAGTGTTTGTAGTAGCGGCAAAGAAATAAGAAGTAACGGGATCGTGTACTTCGATAGAGTCGCCAGCGGCAAGAGGAGCGGTCAGCGTATAATCGAAGGGATAGTTGTTGTTACTCATTACCTGAACTGTGGTTCCAGCATCCTGATGATGACCTGTCTCGTTGAAATACCAAGTTGTCTCAGGATTGAGTTGGTTATTATAGTTCTCATGCAGCAGGATTGGCATACGGAATGAGGATGTGGTGGGCATAAAAGTAATATAGGAGAAATCATTATCATCAAAATAGGAAGTGAAGCTGGATGACACCCAGTCTTCGCCAGCGGTCTCGGTACGAGCCATACCACCTTCCTTGTAAGTGACAAAGAACGTGTTGGCATTGAGTGCTGAGATGGCGCATGAGCCAGCGCTGGAGCTCTCAGAGAATAAGCCCAAATTATCACCAGAAGGATTAATCCAGTAACCCGTTTCCAAGCTATTGCCATTGGCTTCGCCTGGGATGTACACCGTACCATGATCGAGACCACCAGCCAAAACTCTGGTATCCTTGCCGGAATAGGCCACACTGAACATACGAGTGGTCACATAATTACGGTTGCAATTGCTGAAAGTGAATCTGCCATTAGCCTTATAGACACCACCATCGGTACCCACATAGCATTCTTGGCTATTGTTGGGGTTGAAGACCATGGCATGGATGCCAGCATGAAGGTAATCCGGCAGATAGTAGTACGATTGACCCGTCAATTGGCGAGACAGATAGAAACCGTTGTTAGGTGTAGCCGTCAATGACCAAAGATTGTAACCGAGCACATAGACAACCTCAGCGTTTTCAGGATCAACAACGATCCCGTGGTTGTAAAGTCCAAGGCTTTCATAAATGTTATGGCCTTGAGGCGGATTCGTGGTAACAGCAGGAAAAGCCACACGCCAAGTCTTACCTTTGTCGCTGGAAACGTAAACGCCAGTATGAATGCCATTTGTTCCAATAAAGCTAACATAGATGATGTTCGCATCCGATGGAGCAATAGCGAGGTCGATCATGCCACCATCTACACCTTGAGGCAGAAGGCTGTCGCCTTGCAGAGCATTGGTTGTACCGGAGTGGTCCTCCAAATGGTTAACGTCGCGGCCCACATAGATATGACCACCAACAGCAGCAACGATAGTGTTGTCGCTACCGACCTTTACGGAAACGGCTTTGCCTTCAGCGACAACCGACCAGTTACGGCCACCATCACTTGAGCACATCAAGCCTTCATTAGTGGCAGCCAAAACCTTATCACCAACGACAGCAAGATCGTTAATATACAACCATGAGTCTTCAGTGGGAGCTTTGACTTGTTCAATCACACCGTTAACAAGGGTATAAAGACCCGTACCTGCAAAGCTGTTGTCATAGTTTTGCTGGTCGAGACCATTATGTGTAGCGGCATCATCGCAGTCACCAGTACCGATATAGATGACACCATTGGCAGCCTGAGCCATGCAACTGACCATCAAATTGACGTTTCCAACATGATGCCATGTATGACCGTAGTTAAAAGACTTGTACACGCCACCACCTTTGGAGCCGATGTAAACGATACCTGTACCTTGATTGTCGTACACAATTGACGTGGTCTGACCACCCATGTTGTCAGGACCCATGTTGATCCAATAGAGCGGGTCATCGGAAGCATTCCTTGTTGCAGGAGCCTGCATAGCCTTAAGCATGTCAGCAGGATCGATCAAGCCCGTCTTTTGGTTGGCGCGGAGACTGCCCATAAAGCTTTCCGCATTGTTGGTTTGCTTGCGAGGGACATAATGTCCACCTTGGTCAGCAATCACTGACTGACCTAAGATCATGATTACCAGAAGTAAACTGAAAGGTAAAAATCTCTTTTTCATATCACGAAATTTTAATTAATTCTTTCTTTTACACGTGTCTTTCAAAGAAATTACATTTTGAGGAAAAAAATTTCATTTTTTTCTCAAAAAAATTCATTCCATGCCCCGAAAAGGTCAGAAAGAAAGCATTTTATCCATTTCAAGCCATCCAACACTACCATTGGCGATTCGAACCTTATTCCAGCCGTTTGAGGACTCCAAAACCGACACTTTAGCTCCTTCGTGCAAAACAAAGAGGTCGACACTGTCATCGCTTGGTGAGCTCTTCACAGTCACCGTAGGGGTCATGACAATGGCTTGATCTTGGGTGGTGGCGGCATGCTTGAGTTGGGCTGCGAAAACCACCGAGAGGGCAAAGACAATGAGGAAAACGATACCCATAAAAAAGCCCAATTTGCGCATCCCCACACGGCGCGAACGCAGAAACATAAACAGGCAAACAAGCAGTAATGCAAACGCTGCCACCGACCACCATGCCCAGCGGTCACTCGAGCACATTGCCCTCAAGCTGCGCCACCAGCGTTCGATAAACGACTGGGGAACAGGTTCTATCTTGTCCACAATGGCAAGGTTGGCAATTTCAAGGTTGGTACGCACCTCTTCGTTCGCAGGGTCAAGCTTCAAGGCTTTCTCGTACGAATAAATAGCCATGGGATATTCGCGCATCTTGTAGTAGGCGTTACCCATGTTGTAATACACAGGAACCGACTCCATATCCGTGGCAAGGATCTTCTCATAAAGTTCCACCGCTGTTTCATAATTGCCTGAATTATAGGCCGCATTGGCTTGGTTGAACCATTCATCTGCGGTGTTTTGGCCAAATGCCCAGCCCATGATGGCAAGCATATATATTAATAAGGTGTATCTTTTCATTGTTGTTTCTCCTTTCATTGTTTACAAGACTTTTTCCGCTTTCGAGATGACGTCGATGCCGCGCTGGTAGAGGTCATCCATCTTCTCCTCGGCACTGCCAGGAGCGAAACGGGCAAACTCACAACTATTGAGCGTGTCGACAAATTGCTGCGTCAGTTCATCAGGCACTTTCTTGTCCTTCATTGTCTCGCTCACGGTATCCATCGACAGCTTGGAGCGCTCGATGCCCAACTTGTCTGCAATATAGCCCCACAAAGCCTGCGACATCTCCACATAGAACTTATCCTGATCTTTGGCTTTCAGGTGTTGATAGGCATTTTTCAAACGACCGCGTGCCACCTTGTCGGCTTTACGGTTGCGGTTGGCTGCCGTGTCTTTGGCCAACTCGGCGCGTTTCTTCAAAACGAAGAGCAAGACAACGAAAACCACCAACAGACCCAGCAGGATGGAAAAATAGGTGGAGGAAGCGAAGAAAGAGGTATGCTTGGGCTTCAGATGAGCACCATCGTTCATGATGTGGCGCACGTCGCTGCCCAAATATTTGATATCTTCCTGAGTGGAAGCATAAACGCCGCCGTCTCCCTCGGTTTCCTTGCCTTTCACCACCGAAAGCTCATAAGGCTCTGAAGACAAGGTTTGATATGACTCTGAGCCAGGATTGAAGTATGAGAACTCAACCGGTGGAATGGAAAAACTTCCAGCCCGACGTGGAATGGCTAAATACTCAGCCTTCTTCGTTCCGGTCATGCCTTGTGAGTTGACATCCGTCGAGATCGTGATTTTCGGGTCATAAACCTCAAAATCGGGCGGAAACACAGGCTCTGGCATTTGCAGCAACTCAATGTTGCCTGATCCCGAAACGGTCAACGTGAGAGTAACGGCTTCATTGGTACTCAGTTCCGTCTTGTCGATTGACGACGTGAACTTATAGTTACCCACAGCACCTGCAAACGAGGCTGGCTTGGCATCTTCGGGAAGCTTCTTCGCCTCAATACTGAAGGACTGAGAAGAAAGTTCCTTCTGCACATTGGTGATGTTGCGGTTGAAGAAGGGGTCGTTGAAGAATGCCTCAAAGGGGTCCATACTGCGACTGTTGTTGCGTTGGGTACGAATTTGTGCAACGCATTCCATGGTCATCGGGTCGATGGTGAACTTGCCCGAACGCTGCGGCACGATGATCACCTTCTGGATTTCGGCGGTCGTGTACTCGATGCCATTGACATATTCGCTCGACTGCTTCAATGTCCCACTGTTATCGGAGATATCCTTGGTCCAGAAGCCAGCATACGAAGGCACTTTGGAGAGTGAGACCGACGAAACCGGCACCTTAGTATAGAGCTTGTAGGTCAACACAACTTGTTCTCCGACATACACCGACTTTTTGGACGGGATACACCTAAGGAACAAATCCTTACCGCTGACTTGCGGGTCGTTGGTGTTTTGCTGCGACTGACCCTGATTGGATGATGAGCCACCACCGCCCGAATAAGCATGACTGCCATCATCGGGCAACACTTTGATTTCGAAAGGCTCGCTGCTGACCTTATCGCCGCTGACAGTCAGCGAGGCAGAACCGATACGGTAAGTGCCTTCCTGAATAGCCTGCAAAGCAAATGTATAGGAGTTGCGGGTAGTACGTGATATCGAGCCATTGACCACCTGAATGCTTGAACTAGTTGAAGTGAACGGGCCACCCACCACGTTGAAGCCTTCAAACGAGGGTGCCTGAAAATTCCGTCCCTCCGCATTGGACTCAAACACCACTTGGAAACGCTCACCCACGAAGACCTGTTTCTTGGCTGAGACAGTCAAAGTAGGTGTGTCTTGCGCCCAAAGCCACAAGGGGCATAGCATCAATAACAAAATGATTCGTTTATTCATAATTACCAATCTTTATCGCTTTTCTTCTTAGGTTGTTGACGGACTTTTTGTTCGTTGACCTTCTCCATGGTCTTCTTTTCTTGGTTTTCAAGAGCATCAAGCATGCGCTGGGCATCTTCCATCGACATTTGCTGATTTTGCTGCTGTTGGTTTTGTTGCTGCTGTTGCTGGTCTTGGTTCTGCTGATCCTGCTGTTGCTCTTGGTCTTGTTGGTCTTGCTGCTGGTCCTGCTGCTGTTGTTGCTGGTCTTGGTTCTCCCCTTCGCTCTTCTCGAAGACGGCAGAGACCTCCACATCGAAGTCGGGCATAGTGAAGAAGTTGCCCAATGGCTGCACCTTCACGGCGGTATCACCCACCTGATGGATGACATATTCCTTGAATTGGTAGCCTGGTTCAGGGGCATTATCCAACTTCACTGTCTCACGGCGTGTTGCCTCGGTCTGGTCAAGGAGCACATGACCACCTTCGATGGCAGAATCAGCCTCCACCTTATAGTAATCAGTGGCTTCCACGAAATCGGCCTTCACCGTCACATCGGTGTCAAGCATCTGAAACATATTGTCATCGGATACAGGGGCCGATTCGCTGGCATCACGGTCGCTGACCACCCGCAGGTCACCCAACTGGTAGCCCTTGTCAGGTTTCACGATAATGCCCACATTCTGTCCAGGTTTGACCAAGCTGTCAGTCACCTGAATGTTGCCATTGGCCACGCTATCAACACTGACTTTCAATGCATTGCGGAAGGTAGCGGTCACCGTGACATCAAAATTGGGCATTTGGAAGGTAGTCTTATTGACTGGCACCGTGTCGTTACGGTTGCCCGTACGATACACGATAAACTTGTCGAGCACAAAGTCGTTTTCGCCTTGTGCCTCAAGGGTAACCTGCTGGCCTTCGACGGCCTTATTGCGGTCAGCCTTCACCGTACCGTTCTTGATGTTTTTATCGATCTCAATCTTATGGGCCTGTTTGAACTCAGCTGAGACCAGCACATCAAACTTGGGCATGACAAAACTGCTGCCGCTCACATCCACTGTAACCTGCTGATTGTCGGCCCGCACCACATAGTACTGCGACAAGGCGTAATCCGCATCAGGTTTCGATGTCATTGTGATGCGCTGGCCATTGAAAGCCTCTTTCTCTTTGACTTCAACCAGTCCGTGTTCGGGCTGCACCACCCAAATCTTGCTCTTCACCAAATGGGCACGGCAATACTCTAGGTTGTACAAGGCGTTTTCGTTCTCAGGATTCAACTTCAGCGACACCTTATATATATTAAAGGCATCGTAATACTTGTTTTGGGCCAAAAGGCAGTTGCCCATATTGAACACCGCATCCGACTTCAGCTTGGCATCAGGCGACATCTCCACCACCTTTTCGAAGGCGGCGTAAGCACTGTCGTATTGTTGCAGGCCATAATAGGCGTCACCCAAATTGAAACGAGCCTTGGTGTTGTTCGGACTCAACTCAATGACCTCCTTGTATTTGGAGATGGCTTCAGCATAATTCGCCTTCTTGTATTGTCGGTTGCCCTTGCGGATAGCCTTCTCATCGTTCTGCGCCGAAACTGCCAAAGCAGAAGATAGTAAAATTATGATTGTCAAATATTTAACAAGCTTATTCATCTTTCTTCTCAAAAATATTAAACTTCTTCTCCCAGGCTTTCTTACCCGATGAAATGAAAATCTCAATTAGCAAAAGGATGATGGCAGCTGCCACAAACCATTGGAACTGGTCTTCATAGTCGGTGAAGACCTTGGCATCTATCTCTGTCTTGTCCAACTTACTAATGTCATCGTAAATCTTCTCCAAACCCACATTGGAATTGCTGGCACGCACATAAAGGCCATTGCCTGCCGAGGCAATCTTTTGCAGCATCTGTTCATCAAGACGGGTGATAATGGTGTTGCCTTGACTATCTTTCCGATACCCAGTTTGATGGCCATATTGATTGTACAGCGGGATAGGAGCACCTTCAGCGAGACCCATACCGATGGTATAGATGTGTACGCCTTGCTTGGCTGCCTCTTGTGCGGCCTTCAGTGCCGCGTCGTTCTCGTGGTCTTCTCCATCGGAAATGATGATAATGGCACGACTGTGCGCCTCATCGGGGAATGACTTCAGCGCCAAGTTAATAGCCTCGGCGATGGCCGTACCCTGCGATGCCACAAGACTTGTGTTGACGGTCGAGAGGAACATCCTCGCTGCTGAATAGTCGGTGGTGATGGGCAACTGCACGTATGCCTTGTCGGCGAACACAATAATGCCGAGACGGTCGCCGCGCATCTCGCTGATGAGCTTGTTGATGGCCTGTTTAGAGCGTTCCATTCGGCTCGGGACAATGTCCTCCGCATTCATTGAGTTGGACACATCGACGGCGATGTAAAGGTCGATGCCCTCGCGCTTCACCTCCTCCATCTTGCTGCCGCTCTGCAAGTTGGCCAAGGCCAAAATGGAGCAGGCAATGACAAGAAGGAAAATGACAAACTTGAAGGTGGAACGACGTGAAGAATAACTCGGAACCAGCTGTTCGCGCATCTCGATATGGGCGAAACGCTCGAAACGGCGCTTCTGCCCGAGGCGGAACAGGATATAGATGATGACCAATACTGGAATGATCAATAACCAGTAAAGGTACTCGGGATGTTCGAATCGCAATACGTTTTCCATAGTCTTAGTCCGTTAAAGTCCTGAAAATGGTTTTGCGCAAGAGGAACTCGAGCAAAAGCAGTGCCAAAGCCCAAGCCACCAAAGGATAAAACTCCTCATGTAGGCGGCGGAACTCTGTCACCTCAATCTTGGAGCGCTCCAGCTTGTCGATTTCCTGATAGATTTCATCCAACTTCTTGTTATTGTTGGCGCGGAAGTACTTACCACCCGTCGAGTTGGCTATGGTGGTCAGCAGCTTCTCATCGATTTCGACCTTAATCTGCTGCATAACGGTTGTGCCGAAAGGCGTCTTCGCAGGATAAGGCGCCATACCGTAAGTGCCCACACCGATGGTGTAGACACGGATGCCATAAAGCTTGGCGATTTCAGCAGCCGTATACGGGTCAACAGAACCGGCATTGTTCATACCGTCAGTCAATAGGATGATGACTTTGGAAATGGCTTCACTGTCTTTCAGTCGGCTAATGGCAGTGGCCAATCCGTCGCCGATGGCGGTGCCGTCTTCAATGAGGCCGTTTTTCATCTCGGCCAACATGTTGAGCATCACGCCATGGTCGGTGGTCAGCGGCACTTGGGTGAATGTCTCGCCCGAGAAGATGACCAGTCCCATACGGTCGCCGGGGCGATCCTTCACAAAGTTGGAGGCAACTTCCTTGGCGGCGGTCAAGCGGTCAGGTTTGAGGTCGCGGGCCAGCATAGAGCCTGAGACGTCCATAGCCATCACGATGTCGATGCCTTCGATGTTCGAGGTCGAATTGGTAGATGAGCTTTGGGGACGTGCCAAGGCCACGATGAGCAAGGCCAAAGCCGCCATCTTCATGCCAAAAAGCAAATGACGGAACCATGCCTTCCATGTCCTCGGCAACTTGACCATCCCCTTCAAATCGGAGAAAGTCACCGAAGCTTCCTGTTTCTTGTGGCGCAGGATATACCAAATGATAGCCAGCGGCACCAAGAGCAAGAGCCACAGCAGCTTAGGATTCGCAAATTCAATGTTTTCAAACATCTTTCACGTCCTCCTTTCCTGTGGGTTCTTCTTGTTTCAGCTTCTTCATCTCGGCAAGTCTCGCTTCCTCCTCTGCTTTACGCTGCATGTATTGTGCATGACTCTCGTTGACAAAGTCCGTCATACTATTCAAGGCGGTATCGCTCTCGAGAGTCGAAGCCGAATATTTGGCGAACTTCACCAAGTCGGCAATCTCCATAGTATCTTTCAGCTTGTCAAAGGTTTCCTTCGGGAAATGCAATGGCTTGACTTCCTCCAAGATATCATCGGTAGTCATTTCGATGGCATTCACACCAAACTGACCTTCGATGTACTCGCGGGCGATATCTGTAAGCGAGGAGAAATACTCCTTCACCTTGCCCGACTGCCAAATTTTTTCCTCACGCAATTTCTTCAAGTCGCCCACTGCTTTGTCATAAGGTGGAATAACGGGTCCACGCACGATATTGCCATCGACATCAACCTTGGGCTTACGATGCTTCCTCCAATACCAAATGCCAATGGCCAGTAAGACCAGCAGCAACGCACCGAGAATCCAAGGGAACACCTCTTTAAACTTCACTGGTGCATCGATGGGCTCCACAATAGGCTTGTAAGTCATAGTGGTGTCGACCGACATCGTGGTCGAATAGAGTTTGATAGGATCCGTATAGGCCTTCAGGCGGTCCGGGTCATCAAATGAGCGAGCGTAGGTGAGGCCAACAGGTGGCACTTGGACTTGACCTGTATCGAAGGTCATCAGGGTCAATTGCTGCTTCACGATGACGTTGCTGTCGGCGTCGGCGGTGCGTTCTACCTCGCTGCGCTTGATGATGTCGAGCTGCTCCGAGAGCGTGTCGGTAGCGAAATCGTTCCATTCCACAAACCAGCCGTAAGGCACTTTGAGGCTCAAGTCGAGCGTGAAAGGCTTGCCGACTTGCACTTCAGTGCTTTCGACCTTGCCGTCCACTTCCACATTTTGGGGTAGGTTATTCCCTATTTGGATTTGTGGAGACGCAAAGCATTGCGTCTCTACAACCCAAAACAATAGGGTTAGCACAAACAAAACATATTTCTTCATCTTCTTGCCTCCCTTTTCTTAAAGAGTTGCATCAAAGGTTTCACATAGTCTTCATCGGTGTAAATCAGCGAGTTGTCGATACCGTGTTTGGTAAACTCGCGATTCAGTTCCAACGATTTGTACTGTATCATCTGTTGGTAGGCATTGTGCCATGCACGACTCGAGGTGTCGACCCAGCGTTCCTTGCCTGTCTCCGAGTCGCGGAACTTCACCAGACCCACCTTGGGGATGTCCATTTCGCGGCGGTCGGTGATGCGCAAAGCGACAAGATCGTGCTTATTAGCAGCAATCTGCATCTCTTTCTCGAAGCTCTTGTCCGTCATGAAGTCGGAAATAAGGAAGGCTGTGGTACGGCGCTTGATGGCCGAGGTCAAGAAACGCAGGCCCTCGCCAATGTCGGTGCCGCGTTCCGACGGCTTGAAGTCGACGATCTCGCGAATGATGCGCAGGATGTGCGAGCTACCCTTCTTCGGTGGTATGAACTTCTCGATCTTGCTGCTGAAGAAAATCACGCCCACCTTGTCGTTGTTCTGGATGGCAGAAAACGCCAAGACAGCTGCCAATTCGGCAGTCAGGTCACGCTTCGACTGACTCTGTGAACCGAAGTCGTTGGAGCCCGACACATCGATGAGCAGCATCACCGTCATCTCACGCTCTTCCTCAAAAATCTTGACAAAAGGCTTGTTGAATCGGGCAGTGACGTTCCAGTCGATGTTGCGGATGTCATCGCCGTACTCGTACTCACGCACCTCGCTGAAGGTCATACCACGCCCCTTGAAGGCGCTATGGTATTGCCCCGAGAAGATGTGGTTCGAGAGGCCTCGCGTCTTTATTTCGATTTTACGGACCTTTTTGAATATTTCTGTTGATTCCATTGGTTAACCATTGATATATCAATCGAATGTACGGCTGCCACGGTGTGACAGCCCTACAACCAATTACGGGGTGATGTTTTCGGCTTCGGCCTCGTAGGTCAGGCCGATACGGTGGCGCAGCACGTCGGGAGCCACGGCACGGATGTCCTCGGGGATGACATAGCCACGGTGCTTGATGAAAGCGTAGGCCTTGGCTGCCAGGGCCAGGTTGATGGTGGCACGTGGAGAGCCGCCGTAGCTGATCATATTTGCGAACTTCTTCAGCTTGTAATCTGAAGGATAACGTGAGGCGAAAACGATGTCGGTGATGTAGTTCTCAATCTTCTCATCGAGATAGATTTCGCGGCACACCTCGCGGGCACGGATGATATCCTCAGGCTTCACCACGGCATTGATTTGCGCACCAGTGCTGGCAATCTGCTGGCGCAGAATCAGTTTCTCCTCTTCCTTCTTGGGGTAATTGATGACCACCTTCAACATGAAACGGTCCACCTGAGCCTCGGGCAGCGGATAGGTGCCTTCCTGCTCGATGGGATTTTGGGTAGCCATGACAAGGAAAGGATCCGGCAACTTGAAGGTCTCATCGCCGATGGTCACCTGATGCTCCTGCATGGCTTCGAGCAATGCACTCTGCACCTTAGCAGGAGAACGGTTGATTTCATCTGCCAGCACGAAGTTGGCGAAGATGGGGCCGCGACGCACCACAAACTCCTCCTTCTTCTGACTATAAATCAGCGTGCCGATGAGGTCAGCAGGCAGCAAGTCGGGGGTGAATTGGATACGGGCGAAGTCGGCATCGATAGCGCTTGCCATCGACTTGATGGCCAATGTCTTAGCCAGGCCAGGCACACCTTCGAGAAGGATGTGGCCGTTAGCCAGCAGACCTATCAGCAGGCGTTCCGTCATCTGTTTCTGTCCGACGATGACCTTATTCATTTCGAGGTTGATGAGGTCGAGGAATTGACTCTCACGTTGGATTTTTTCGTTCAGTTCACGAATGTCAGTTTCTATCATTGCTTATTTGTTTAGTTGTTCTTTGCTTGGTATGAACCAGGGAATGAATTCCCTGGTTGATATTGGGTCGTCCCTTCGGGACTTTGTGTCACTTGACGCGGCCCTTCGACGCTTCGACTGAGCTCAGCGACCTCAGGCTCAGGGACTGTCGAGGGGATTCGTCAAAAAGCGTGCAAAAATAGCGGTTATTTAGCTTGAATAACTCCTATTTAATAATTTTATTGCAGAATTTCAGCCATATTTTTCTACTTTTGCGGCATAAACAGCAGGATATGATTCGCAAAATCTATAAATTCGGTGGAGCGTCGGTAAAAGATGCCGATGCCGTGCGCAATTTGGCACAAATTGTCAGCCAGCACAAGGACAAGGACATCATGTTGGTGGTCTCTGCCATGGGCAAGACGACCAATGCCCTCGAAAAAGCATTGGCCAACTTCCGTGAACACGACGGTCAACTTGGCATGGATGCCCTTCACGAAGTCATCGCCTACCACGACGGCATCATCCAAGGCCTGTTCGATGGCAACACCGACCCGCGATTTGATGAAAACATCGCCGGCCTCTTCACTACCAATACGACCAAACCGTGTGCTACGGCGAACTCATCTCGACCAGCATCATCCACGAATACCTCAGTAAATGTGACATCCCGACACGTTGGCTCGATGCCCGCCAATATGTCATCGCCGAAGATGACACCCACTACCGCGCCGCCAACCCTGATTGGGATGAAACAAGACTCAGAATCAGCAAGTTGAATAATGAGCATATTCGGGGTATCGTATGCCTGACGCAGGGCTTCATCGGAGGCACGGCCGACGGCAAACATAGCGTCACCCTAGGGCGTGAAGGCTCCGACTTCACAGCAGCCATCTTCGCCAACTGCCTCGATGCCGAGGAGGTCACCATCTGGAAGGACGTGGACGGCCTTCTCAATGCCGACCCGAAACGCTTCACCGAAACAGTCCAGCTGCCACATATCCCCTACTCCGAAGCCATCGAATTGGCCTTCTACGGTGCTACCATCATCCACCCAAAAACCATCAAACCGTTGCAAAACAAGGGGATAACACTCAAAGTACAGTCGTTCCTCCATCCCGACCACGAGCCTTCGCTCATCGACGGCGGCCATAGGAAAAACGACGAAACCATTCCCTCCTACATCATCAAGGACGACCAAACGCTGGTCTCCATCTCTCCCCGCGACTACTCTTTCATGGATGAACGCAACCTGAAGACCATCTTTGAAGTCTGTGCCGATCTGAACATCCACGCGAACATGATCCAAACTTCTGCGCTGATGCTCTCGTTCTGTTTCGACAGCAACGAACAGAAGCTGAAACAGCTGAGAGCCAACCTCAAAGACAGTTTCAGTGTCAAGTACAACGACGGGCTGCAACTGTTCACCATTCGCCATTACAAAGACGGCTTGGAAAGCGACTTCATCAAGGGGAAGAAGATTTTGGTGAAACAAGGGAGCCGTTCCACTATGCAATTCGTATTAGGCTGAAAGTTATACCCTTTACCGTCATGGCGGAGGAACATCCGCCATCTCCTCCGCAGAAGGGAATCCCTTTCGCATAGGAGATCGCGGATCAAGTCCGCGATGACGGCTATGATTCTATGTCTTTCATTAGACAGGCGACTTTTTTTTCAAAAAAACCATTAAACCGAAATACTTTTTAGTGTTTTTCCTAAATTTGCGCCCGCATTTTAAGACTCAAAAACACATTCTATATGTACAAAATCGAGAAACACCCCATCTTGGACATCCCGCAGGAAGACCTTGTGGAATTCCAATATGAAGGAAAGACCGTCAAAGGTCAGCGCGGCAAAACCATCGCCGCCGCCCTTCACCAAGCCGGTTATCCCGTCCACAGCCACTCGCTCGACGGCCGCAACCGAAGCCTCAACTGCGGCATCGGCAAATGCGGTGCCTGCGAGATGCTGGTCGATGGCAAGATCCGCCGTATCTGCATCACCAAAGTCGATGGCGTCAAGGAAGTGCGCCGCATCGACAAGGAGGACACCATCCTTCCCGAGCCCAAGGAGCAGCAGCCCCGCGAAGTGAAGGTCTACAAGACCCAGGTCGCCATCATCGGTGCCGGTCCCGCGGGTCTCGCATGCCGCGAGCAACTCAACGCCTTCGGCATCAGCAACATCGTCGTCGACAACAACGCCAACATCGGCGGCCAGTTCAATATGCAGACCCACCAGTTCTTCTTCTTCGAGAAAGAGAAGAAATTCGGCGGCATGCGTGGCTTCGACATCGCTAAGACCCTGGCGGGCGACAACCACGAAGGCATCCTGCTGAACAACACCGTTTGGGACCTGCTTGAAGGCGGTCGCGTGGCCATCAAGAACATCGTCACTGGCGAGATTGGCTACATCGACGCACAACACCTAGTGGTGGCCACGGGTGCCGTGCCCTTCATGCCGACCTTCGAGAACGATGATGTGCCGGGTGTCTATACCGCCGCTGTGTTCCAGAAGATGATGAACCAAGAGCACACCTTGTTGGGTAAGAAAGTCCTCACCGTGGGTGCTGGCAACATCGGCTACCTGACCTCCTACCAAGGCATGCAGGCTGGTGCCACCATCAAGGCCATCATCGAGGCCATGCCCCGCGAGGGCGGCTTCCCCGTGCAGGCCAACCGTGTGCGCCGTCTCGGCATCCCAATCATGACCAGCTACGTCCTGGTGCGTGCCATCCCCAACGCCGACTACACAGGCATCACGGGCGCCGTCATCGCCAAGTGCGAGAACTTCAAGGCCATCCCTGGCACTGAGCAAGTCATCGACGACATCGACATCATCAACATCTGCACCGGCCTCATCCCCGACAACCAACTGTTGGTGAAAGGCCGCGAGGTCTTCGGCCTCAACACCTACGGTGCCGGCGATGCCATCCGCATCGGCGAAGGCACCAGCGCCGTGCTGCGTGGCAAACAAGTCGCCTACGAGGTGGCCCAAGCCATTGGCGTGCGCTTCAACTACGACGATTATCTTGAGATTTCGAGACAATATATCGACTCGCAACAGCATCCTGTGCGTCTCCTTGAGAAGCCCAACCTGCCCACGCCCGAGCGCATGATGCAGAAGGCTTTCGTGCAGGCCGACTGTCTCTATGGCTTCGCCTGCAACCCCTGCTCGTTCAGCTGCCCGCAAGGCGCCATCACCAAGCCGTCCACCAGCAGCACGCCCACCATCGACTATAACAAGTGCATCGGCTGTATGCTGTGCGTCTCAAGCTGCCCAGGTCTGGCCATCTTCGGCTACGATGTGCAGAAGTCGACCTGCTTCCTGCCCATCGAATATGAAGCACAAGAAGGCGCAGAGGTCTATCTCGTCGACAACGACGGCCAAAAGATTGGCGAAGGCGTCATCGAAAAAATCCTCAAGAAGTCGAACAAAACCAATGT
The DNA here is from genome assembly GCA_902771635.1 of uncultured Bacteroidia bacterium. Lineage (GTDB taxonomy): Bacteria > Bacteroidota > Bacteroidia > Bacteroidales > F082 > Limimorpha. Next base: position 43,387 of record CACXXW010000021.1, read on the forward strand.
GGCCCGTGTGAAAGCACGTTCCTCACGTCCTTCGGGCGAGGCCAGCAGAGTGTTCGAGTTGACCGATGTCAAGGGCTTCATCCTGAAAGACCGTTACAACGCCAACAAGGAACTCACCACACCGATTTCGCCCAAGAAACTGGCCGAAGGCGAGAGCGAGACCTATGTCTGCCACTGCGAGGACATCAAGCTCGACCGCGTATTGCGCGTCATCGGCAACCGCAAGACCATTTCCGTGGATGAGCTGAAACACATCACCCGTATGGGTATGGGTCCCTGCCGTGGCAAGCGTTGCATCCCACGCGCCCGTCAGATCTTGCGTTCCTACGGCATCGAATTGGTGGGCGACGCCACACCGCGTGCCCCGCTGTCGAACCAAGTCAGCCTCGGCGACCTCTACAACCCGCACACCAAAGAGACCTTCATCTTCCCCGAAATGAACGGCGTGAAGAAAGAACAGGTCGAAGTGTTCATCGCGGGTGGCGGTATTGCGGGTAGCGCCTTGTTCCGTTACTTCTCTGAAGCCGGCAAGAAGCCCGTGATGATCAACTACAGCCGTGGCGCTTCGTGGCGTTGCATCGGTGGCGGCCGTCCAGCCTTCTCCAACCCCGACATCGCCGACATCGCCGTTCACAACCACGAAATCTTCAAGAAGATGCAGGCCGAGCACAACATCAACTACCACCCGACGCATTATGTCAATTTGGTACACGATGAAGCCACCTATAACTCCTTAGACGCTTCTCGCGCATGGAGCGATGCCTACATGATTGAGCGCAAGGACTTCAAGAAGGAGATTTCGCCGCTATGGGACGACAGCAAAGACACCTACAGCCATGCCCTTATCACCCGCGACTGCTGGCAGGCCACACCTGGCCGCGTCATCGACTACATCCGTTGGATCGGTGTGCAGCAAGGCGGTCGCTACTTCGAGGACTGCGAGCTGCTCCATGTGCAAAAGGTCGGTGGGCACTATGTCACTTTGGTACGCACCCACGAAGGTGAGTTCATCGAGTACACCTGCGACCACTTCGTCAACGCGATGGGTTGGGGTGCCGAGAAGTTCAATGACATGCTGGGCCTCGACACTGGTCTGTATCCTGTGAAGCACCAAGCCTTCATCACGCGCCGTCTGCCCATGATGGGACCCAATGGTGGCCCGCTCGACATGATCATCGACCGCCGTCACTACAAGGGCTTCAGCGCCGTCTACGGACAGCAGTGGGCCCACACTGGCCAGATCATCGGCTGCGCCAGCCCTGACACCGACGCTTATGAGGCACGCCAGAACATCAAGTACAACAGCAAGGAGTTCTTGGAGATCGTCTCCGAGGTCTTCGCCGAGTGGATCCCCAACTTGGGTGAAGTGAGCTTCTTGGCTTGCTGGGCCGGTCGTTACACCGAGCCGCGATACATCGTCGACCCGGAGGTCGGTATCCTCACCGGTTTGCGCGGCCACGGCTTCATGCTCGGCCAATACCTCGCCAAGTTATATGTGGACAAGTACCTCGGCAAGGAGGTGCCTGGCTACATGAAGGATTTGGCCTTGAGTGGCAAGGGATTGAGCGAGAACGCGTTCAAGTAATTGAGAATTGAGAATTTACAATTGATAATTAAGGCTGTCGCAGGTTTGCGGCAGCCTTATTTTATTATGCAATCAAATCGCATAGATAAACCTATACTTCAATCATTTTCTTCGAGTCGAACCCGTTGGCAAAGTGTTCTCCTTGTGAGATGTAACCCAATTGATTGGATGTGATTTTTGTCTTGCCAATCTGCGCATTGATATTACGATGCGAATGGCCGTAAATCCAATAGTCAATACCAGAATCAGCAATATATTCACCCAATTCCACAGTAAAAGCGCCATTGATGTTGCTGTCGCGAAACTCTTCTGCCGTACAGAGTTGCGTCGGCACATGATGGGTAAGCACAATTTTTGTTCTGGCCTTGCTCTCGGCAACCGCATGTTTCACGAACCGCAAGCAACGGTCATGTTCGTGATTGAAGTTATCTGCATTGAGGCGATGCCCCTCATATCTAATTCGATAGAAATCGCTCACCCCTCGCTCTGTCAAGTAAACATTGTACGGTTCAATATATGACCAAAGAGTGGAAACAACGATGTCAATCTCTCCCAAGTGCACCACATTATTGTAATAGGCGTGGATGTTAGAGCGAATTTGCTTGCAATAACCATCTTGCATGGTGGAAAGATCGTAATAGCCATAAAAGTCGTGATTGCCAAAGCAAACAATCACCTTTTGATAATGCTCTGACGCCCAATCCCAAAAAGAGTATTGCGAGTAAGTGTCCTGCTTTGAATCAGGCAGGTCGAGATAGGCTGTATCGCCAACAACAAGTAAAATATCTCCTGTCACTTCCAAAGGTTGTTCCTCAAGCCATTTCCTATTCTGAGGAAACTCGAGATGCAAGTCGCTGACATATTGTATTCGCAGTGATTGCGGCTTGTACTCAGCAATGATTTTCATGGTTTCCAACACCAAATCCGTGCGCTCAATCTCATCGGATGAAATGGCACATTCCAACTCCTCTGCAATATTCGGCCTTTTTAGCATCTTAGCGAACTGCTCAGAGACAAAAGATTGGACATGTTTGTCTTCCGCCTTGAATCGATCAATGAAATCCGCACAATAATTAAGGACATACACCAAATCCTCAAAGTCTTTTGCCCCTCTCCAATCATCTCCCCCTCGCGAAAGCAACGCGTCAATTTTCGTTGCCACGTAATATATCACGGTAAGGCGATAAATGGTTTTTCCTGAAGGCAAAATACAAGGCTCTCGTTTGGCAAACCCAGGTCGATACCATTGATTACCAAACGATAGCACATCCTCATTCATCGACATCACATCCACCTTTTCGCCATTGAACAGCCATCGACAAAGAGGAGCATTGGGTGTTTGGTCGTTTTGGAAATGCTTTTCACGGAGCAGTTCCTCAAAAGCCGTATGTTCCTTGTAGGAAGTGGAGTCTACAACACAATCCACGTCAGTGGTAGTCCGTGGCTCTGTGGCAGTAGGGTCGGTCGCATACAAGCCTGCCATTGCTCCGCCGACATAAACAAGCCTATCGTTCAAGTCTTGCATCGCCTCTGCAATTTCTTGGAGGCGTTCATTATTGGTTTTCGGCATAGCAATTCATTCTTTTGGTCAGTTCTTCAATAGCAATACTTTTTTCTCTTGCTCGGCCCATGCGCAAAGCATCCACAATTACCAACAATTGGTAAAGTTCCTCATCGCGCATAGCTGCTTCTGGCACGGAGGGATAAAGCGGCTCGATGTGTTGACCTCGTGCGTTTCCTCTTACGTAATGCCACACATAACTCTCAGCACCATTGCTGATCGCTTCACTAATGGGTGCAGCGCTCACATAAGTAGGCACTCCCCGACCGACACGCCCTGCTTCAACAGGAAACACGTATGCGATGCCATGAATCAAGAACTCTTGCAAAGCCAACACATTCACCTTTTTTTTATGGCGGTCGATCAATTGCGCTTTCCTACAACGCTCTAAACTCTTGCTCACATTTGACGCACTCATGCCCAACGAATCGGCTATTCCACGACTGGACATCGCCTTCCCTTGAGTGGTCGTTTTTTTTAATAAAACTACAATATCTTGTGGCAACATCATATTATATATCAATTATTTATAGTTAAATGTTCTCTGTTCGCGAATCGAGAACACTTGCTTTGGAAATGCAAAAATAGACATTTTCTTTGAATTTGGTGTTCCTAACACGAAAAAAGCCCAAGAATCGCTTCTCGGGCTTTGTTTTAGTTTAAAAGGTTGCTATTACCACTCTATTCCGATGCGCAAAGAGATGCCAGAAGGACTGATTTGTCGGGCTTCTTGGGTATGATGATATCCATCATAATAACTCTCATTGATCTTGTCGTAATAGGTACCAGCCACCATTGCGCTGACGGCGAAGTCACGCTTGGAAGCAAAACGCACACCGAAGGCAAGGTCGCCATAGGCACCCAAACCGTCGCCGACGTATGAGCCAAGACGCAGGCTGATGATGGGGCTCACCACCCTGGTGTTGTTGAACTGATAACGCAGATTGGTGTAGAAAGGCACCAAGGCGCGGTCGTTGTTGAAGTCGACACCCAAGCCGATACCGGCATAGATATGTCCATTGAAATAAAAGCCGTGAGTGGTTGACAGGCTGATGCTATTGGGCATATTCTTGTCGAAATGCCAGGTGTTCCCTTGTTCGATGAAGCCTTGGTAGCCACTGGGGACACGAACCTTGGCAGGGTTGGGAACATCCTTTTCTTGTGCGAACATACTCGTTGCCATGAGAAGCATGACTAACGATAAGATTACTTTCTTCATTGTTGGTAGTTTTTAGGTTAATAAACAGTTTATCAAATTTCGTTTTCAATTTCGCAGTAATAACGCGAGATGGGATATATTATTGCTCGGGCTCCAAAGGAACAAACAATTCCATCCGGATGGTATCCCCGTTTTTCAACACTCCACGAAGAATAAAGGTGATGCCGTCCTCTTTTTCCACAAACTCCATCCAACCGCTCTCAAAAGGCGATTTGTCGGGATAGGATGTTTGAGGATCCATATTGGTTTCGGCAATAGCTCCCGATATCTCGTCAGGTGAGGAATGCCATTCCAAGCGGTTGCCAAAATCGAAGGAAAGCGGAATGTCCGACTTCTTAGTTAAGTCGATGGTATGGCCTAACAAAACACTAGGAATACCATAAAAATGGAAACGCATCAGAGGGCCGAAGAAATCCATTTCCGACTCTGTCACGATATCGAATTCATCTTGACACGACTCAATGGGGCTGACGCTCATCTTATAGTTGGTAGTATTATAGATAATCTCGTTCTGTTTAGGAGCAATGTTGCGTCGTTTAACGGGTTCTTTCACACAGGAACCCAAAGTTGCCAAAGCAAGCAGCAACAGCATAATTTTCAATGTGTTTTTCATGGCTTTAAGGTTTTATAAATGTATTTCATAACCCACCGAGAAAGGTAATCCGATGAATGACAGGCATGTCCAATGCTCTTCTGCATGGCCAACCTTATAGGTAATCCTATCATGGCCCATCATGAATTGCAGTCCCAATCGTAACCGACTGTTTTCCGTCAATTTGATTCGACCTCCGATTTCCGACATGCCACCGAAGCCGAAATGCTCGTATGTCCGCGCATCAAGCCAAGGATTGACAGCACGTTCGACATAGGGACCAGCGTTTACATAAAACCATTTGTAACTGAATTCGACGCGGACAGGCAGACGGAAATAATTGTTGAATCCGGTGCCAGGCACACCGTCTTCCCAATTCTCTGGTTTATCTGAATTGGTTCTCCTATATTGGTAGTCAATGCCGCCCAACAAAGACCAATGCTCGTTGAAATCATATTTGACATCCACACCCAAGTCACCGTGAAACTTGCTCTCATAAGGCCCATACAGGAAATCGATGGAGCTAGCCACTTTTGCGTAGGGAATCAACGACCATCCCTTTGCGTTTTGAGCCGATGCTGACAATACGCAGCATAACAAACTCACAATCAATGCTACTCTTTTCATTGTTTAGAATTTTATGGTTATTACTATCGATTGTCGTTTTGTGTATTTAACGAGCAAAAGTATAGCAAAATTTCATCGTTTTGGCAAATTCTCAGTCCATTACAAATTTTTCAATAAACTCGTTATTGATTTTCAATCGGTTACAAGATTTGATTACAAATTTTTCATTCCCGTGTTACCTCACCACAAACTTGTTGCTCACCCCATTGTACTCATAAATGTAGATACCAGGGCGGTAATTGCTCACATTGATGTCAATCCATTCGGCATCGGGATCGAGGGTCTTGGCATCCACCAAAACGCCTCGGGAGTCATAGATGTGCATTTCAGCCGACTTCCCATTAAGGGTATAAGGGATGGAAACCATCATACTGGCCGGATTGGGATAGGGGCTTTGGGTGCTGACCACCATTTCATTAGCTGAGAAGTTGCCTTGGGTGGCATAAACCTCGATGTTGTAATTGTCGTAACTATTCGAAATCTCGAATCTCAACTCATCGCCAGCCTTATACAAATAGGAAATCAGCGATCCCTCCTGCATAAACAGCACTTCACCGTCTTCATTGAGGATCATTGTGTACATTTTGCCACCTTGCTTCCAAGGCGTAAGGCAAATCTCAATCTTGTCATCATTGTTGAAAAGGTGTTTTCCAGCGATGACCACACCAAAAGAGCTGTATCTGATGCCCCATTTTCCCTCTACGGTGAACGGAATTTCTTTAGTCAGTTGGAAATCGGCATCATACACTGAG